>CAINDH010000183.1 GCA_903847285.1 uncultured Verrucomicrobia subdivision 3 bacterium
GGCCACATGCTGAGATTAAGTCATGGATGGCTACAAGAATGGTGGATCAAGCCGCGCTGCGGCTTGACATGACCGCGCAGCGGTCACTTTGAGGTGTGGACACGTTTCGACACACGAACGCTTCCGTCGCCTGACGCTGCGCTCGGCGACGGGTTTTTCGCAGCGCGAAAAACCCCACCACAACCCCCGCTTTCCTCAACGGCATAATCCCACCTCTTCGCGTTAAATTCTTTCTTGCCCCAGCAACTTTGCTTTCCGATTGGTGTTCACCTAGCAACCGTTTATATTGACACCATGAAATTCGCCGGACAATTCGCCGTGGGCTTGCTTGCCGCCGTCACAATTTCTTCGCCCGCCCGCGCCGGCGATCAAGCCACCGCCGGTAATCCTTACCTTGCCATTTCCGAGCGCAACGTCTTCGCCCTTGTCCCAATTCCTGTGGTCACTAACACGCCGATCGTGGAGCCGGGTGAACCACCGCCTAAGATCACGCCCAACGGTATCATGTCGCTCTTTGGCCAGTTGCAAGTGCTGTTCAAGGTGGCCGTCCCGCCCAAGGCCGGCAAACCGGCCGCGGATTTATCCTACGTCATGGCGGCGGGCGAAAGGCAGGATGACATCACGGTCGTAAAAATTGATCAGCCGGCTCAGATGATTACCTTTAACAACCATGGCGCAATTCAGGAACTGCCGTTGGCAGATGCGCCGAAGCTCACCACGCCCGCCGTGCCGGCTGGCGGCCCTGGCGTGTGGGGCATTCCACTGCCTGCGGGCATGGCTGCGGGTGGTCTCAATCCTGCCGCCGCCGCGCGACTCGCACGAGCCGCTGGCGGAGTGCCAAATCCCGCTGCCGCCGCTGGATCAGGCGCGGCAGAAGGTGGTGGCTTGGGTGCGGCAGCCACGGAAGGTTCCAAACAAATCTACAATCCAGCGGTGCATGACGAGCCGGGTAACAGTAACCCCGAAGTCGCCGCCGCCAAAATGGCGGTAAATTATCTGGAAGCCAAAAAGAAAGACCCGGCCAAGGCGGCCTTGTTCCCGTTATCTGCACAAGATAAGAAAGATCTGGAAACCGCCGCTGAGCAATAGCAGTTATGGCCGGGCGGTGGGTTGAATTATATTTGGTCCCCTCCACCCCAAGGGGGCGAGGAGGTAGGGATGTCACCGCTTCAGCTTCATAAGTTAGGAGTGAAGCCCACCTAGGATGGTTTTATTCCGGCATCGCCACCAACGTGATGCCATTGCCGTAAAACTTCACGGCGACATCATTGGAGCTGACGAGTGAAGCGGCGCGTAGTTCCAAAAAATTCGTCTGTGTGAATACCGTTCCAGCTGTCTGCAATTCCAGTTCCCGGCACGCGACATACCGGCGCAGCAGGCCGACGTGGCGATAAATATTATTCTTCTCGCCGGGCGGCAGCGCGGTCAGGTAGTTGCGGTCGCGCACTTCAATCTTCACCGCCGCCGTGGTTTTCAATTGGCGATACACCGATTCCAGTTTGGTATAGCCAGGCACAAACACTGCGCCGTCTGCGATGCGGTCATGTTCAAAGCGGCACATTGCGGCCATGAACCAAAGATTCGCCGCCAGCGTCACCAGCAGCAGCGGGACAAAACACTTTTTCAGCCGCACGGATTCCAAGCAACGCGCCGCGCCAAATCCAACCAGCGTAAACAGCAGCGGCAGCACCAACAGACAGTAGCGCGCATGAAAAGGCTTGCCGGCGATGAGGTTAAAGAACAGATACGCCACCAGGAGAAAAACCACGGAGAGCAGAGCCGGCGAACGCAGGAGAAATTCACGCGGCGCGGCGCGGAAGTTTTTCAGCAGCGGCTTTACCGCCAGCACCACGCCGAGCGTTGCCAGCACCGCGAAGCCGACGGAAATCAGATTCACGATGACCAGTCCGGCCATGCCGCCGAACGTCCGTCGCGCGAGCGCGGGATAATCGCCCGGTGCATACGTCCAGCCAGGATACCAGTAATTGATCAGGAAACTGAACGGCGAGGTGATGACTTTGAGGGCGTCCGCCGAAAATTTTCCCGCGCCGCCGAACATCATCCCGCGCGTGTTCGCCCAATCGTGCCTCATATCGCCGAGCACGTAGGGCGTGTAGCAGGCTGCCGCCGCGAGCACGCCAGCGACGAGCCACGGCCAACTGGGTTTCAGCCGCATCAGCCAGCCGAACGCCAGCAGCGGTGCGATGAGCGACAGCGTGCTCATGTGGAATTGCGGGCCGATGACGATGAGGAATGGCAGCCAGAAAATCGCGGCGGACTTCGCGTGGCGCACGCAGCGGAACAGCGCGAGAAAAATCACCGCCCCGAACAATGGCATGGGCGAGGGGTTGTAGATGATGGCCGAGTAATGCACCGCCCACGGCGACACGGCGAGAAACAGCGCGGCGAGACTGGCGGTTTTTTCATCGAACAGATCACGCGCCAGTTTCCACGTCAGCGCGATGGCGCTGAGGTTGAGGAAAATTGTCAGGAAAAGAATTCCTGAAGCCGAGTGCGTCAGTTTGATTCCCGCCACGCAGGTCAGCGTCCACAAAATACCGGGCAGCTTGGAGTTCTGGTTGCAATTGGCGTGGCTCAAGTATTGCGCCCGTTCCTCGCCGGCTTCGTAGCGCGTGGCGACTTCGTAAGCCTCCATGCCATCGTTCTGATTGCCGAACGCATCGCCCTGCGCCCACACGGCATACATCAGCCGCAACGCGAGCGCGAGGAGCAGGATGATGGGCAGATGCCAGGCGGAAAGTTTTTTCAGCCAGCCAAAATTGAAATTGGTCGGCGGCATTTTAGTCGTTTGAAAAACTCTCACCCAAGTCACACAAGATGGAAAGGGCTTCAACGGTTTCGCCCACAAGCAGCGCCGAGACGGCTTCGTTAGCCAAGGCAACCGCAAATTCTGGATCGCGTTTGATGCGAGCCAGAACGGTTTGTCGATATTCTCGGGTCACAGCCATGTCGTAGCTTTTTCAGTGTTCAATCAGACAGCAAGGTTTTTTAACCGCGAAATACACCAAATGCACGAAAGGGAAACGGATTAATTTTTTCGCGTGGTTCGCGTGGTTCGCGGTTGAATCTTTTTCACTCTTCCGCAAACAGGTATTCCAAATCCACCGCCGTTAGGCTGCGGGCGAACCCTTCTTCACCCAATACATCCGCGATGGTTTGCGCCTTGCTCTGTTGCAATTCCCAGATTTTTTCTTCCACCGTGCCGGGCGCGATGAGCCGGTAAGCGTTCACCGTCTGCGTCTGGCCGATACGATGCGAACGGTCAATGGCCTGCGCCTCGACCGCCGGATTCCACCATGGATCGTAAAGCACAACGTAGCTGGCGTTCGTGAGATTCAAGCCCGTTCCCGCCGCGCGCAAACTCAAGAGGAATACGCACGCGCCGGTTTCTTTTTGGAATTCATTCACCACCGACTGACGGTCTTTCGTCTGGCCGGTGAGGACGTGTGTGTGGATGTTGCGCGCCTTACATTCTTTTTGCAGCAGCTCGAGCATCTGCACGAATTGTGAGAACACCAAAACTTTCTGACCGTCGGCGATAAGCGGGTCGAGCAATTCAAAGAGCGTATCGGTCTTGCCGCTCGCGGTGTTGCTGCCGACGAGCGCCGGATGGCAGCAGACCTGGCGCAATCGCGTGAGCGCAGCGAGGACGTGCATCTTGGATTTGTTCAAGCCCTGCGTCTCGACGGCCTTCATCACCTGATCGCGGCTGCGACGCAGTTCGGCGAGGTAAAGTTTCCGTTGTTCCTCGCCCAGCGGACAATCGCGGCGCTCCTCGATGCGGTCCGGCAAATCTTTCGCGACATGTTTCTTCAAGCGACGCAAGAGCAGGGGACGCAACTTCGCCGAGAGGCGGCGGCGCGCAATGCGCTGTTCGGATTCCGCGTTCTCGCCGCCCTTGGGTTCGTAGGTGTCGAGAAATTGATCCTGGTTGCCGAGATAGCCGGGCTGGATGAAATCGACGATGCTCCACAAATCGAGCAGCCGGTTTTCCAGTGGCGTGCCGGTGAGGGCAATTTTATTTTCGCACTTCAACTGCTTCACGGACTGCGTGACTTGCGCGCCGGGGTTTTTGATGAATTGCGCTTCGTCCAAAATCACCGCGCGGAAGGAAAATTTATGGAACTCCTCCAGATCGCGGCGGAGCAGGGCGTAATTGGTGACGATGATGTCGTGCTGCGGAATCTGTTTCCGCAAGTTGTGCCGCGCCGCGCCGCTTTCGAGGACGAGCACCTTCATGTCTGGCGTGAAACGCTCGGCCTCGCGCCGCCAGTTGTGCAGCACGGACGCGGGGCAGATGACGAGCGAGGGCTTCGGATCTTTTTTATTCTGTTCCTTGAGCCACGCGAGCCATGTCAACGTCTGCAACGTTTTACCGAGCCCCATGTCGTCTGCGAGAATGCCGCCAAGCCGCACGCGCACGAGGTGCGCGAGAAAATCAAAACCATCTTTCTGATACGGACGTAGTTCCGCCTGCAGTTGCTTTGGCAGTTCCGCCGAAGGAACGCCCTTGAAATCACGAACGCGTTCACGCAACGCCTGCGCTTCCGGCGAATCGGCGAAGCGCGTGAATTCATTTTCACCGAGGTGGGCCACGTGCTCCAGGCCGACCTTTTGTGGCACGGCTATCAAGCCATCCACGCCCATGTCGGCCATGATTTCATGCGCACCCTGCACAGCAGCGGTATCAAGTTCCACCCAGCCGGCGTTCGGTAATTTCACGAAACGGCTGGTCGCGGCGGCGAGCCGCTCGAGGTCGGCCTTGGAAAGCTTCATCCCTTCCGCTTCCCACTCGGCGCTCACGGACAACCAGTCAATGCCGCTGCCCTTCACCACGAGACGCGGCTTGAGCTGGCGCGGACGCAGGAACAAATGGTGGAACGCCGGGTTGCCAAGAAATTCCGCTTCCACGGGTTTGGAGGCCCATGCATCGGCCAGCAGCCCGAGAAAATTTTCATTGGCATCACCGATCCACAAGCCCGGTTCCTGCATGAACCAATCCAGTTTGCGCAGCCAGTCCACGGCGGGTTCAAGGCGCGGGTCGTCGAGGATTTCCGGCTTGTCGCCCGGTTTGATGACCCGGTTATGCGGCACCCATTCATGGCCGTTCCAGACCCAGGTGCTTTTGTCGCGCAGACTTTTCGCTAGCAGGCGCAATTGCACCGTGTCATCCATCAATTCAAAAACGAACTGCGGCGCGGCCTGATGCGCCACGCACAATTGATCCCAGTCCACGCCGTGATTCGTCTGGGACTTGCGCAGGTGCAGCAGCAGCCGATGGCTCAAGCGCCGCACGGGCACGGACGGTTTTTGCGCGAGATATTTCAGCACGCCGTTCGGCGGCGCATTGCGGAGCAGGAAAAAAGTATTGCCGATGAGCGCGATCGGCGACTGCCGGTTGAAAAATTTCGCCTCGCCCACCGGTGACAATTTTCCGCCCGGCAGCGCGATGTGGTGCGTAAAGGAAAGTTCCTGGTCGCCATTCTCCAATCGAGGCGTGAGCGTGATGACTTCGCCGTGGAAATGCACCGGCTGGCCGGTGCCGGCGAATTCAAGCCGGTTCGTGTTGCCCCAGCGCGCGAGCCATTGGAGCAATTCCGCATCGGTCAGCAGCAACGAATTCTCATGGCCGGCACGCTCGCGGTGCGTGTCGTAGATCCACTGGATGAATTCCCAATCCCACGGACGAAATAATTCCTGTTCGTGCGCCGCGCGGACAACGAGGTCCACGAGGTCATGTAGCGAACGTGCTTTTTCGCCGGTGCGCGGACGTAATAGCAAAAATTGTAGCAACAGCCGGTGGCGCGAAGGGTCGGATTCATCCGGCTGCGGTTTGCAAATCACACGCAGCGTCGCCCGCGGCGTGTCGAGGTGCAGTGGCGCGGCGGGCGCGAGCCAGTTTTCCAATTCCTTGACGAGACGCTGCTCCTGCTCCGCCTCCTCGGCTTGGGCAAACCGTTCGGGGTTGGCGTGGGACTGCAATTCCGGCGGCACGGAACGTTTTGCCCGGAGAAATAGAAAGGCGAGTTCTTCGAGCCGCGCCTTGCCGGTCACGGCAAGCATCTTGGTCCACCAGTCGGTGGTGGGGAAATCTTTGCGCGAGAGCGAGAGCTTCTCGAAATAATCTTCCAGGGCCAGCCACGCGCGCTGGGAATCCGGGCACGCGGCGAACGTGCGCAATATTTCCTCGCGCTCGGTGACGGTGTTTTTGGAATCAGAAAGTTCGCGGCGCAAATCGGCGAAGGCGCCGTAAGTCTGCGACAGAACCTTGTGGTGCGCGTCGTATTTGTTCGCGCCCGTGCGGGTCGCGCCATTCCCGTTTTTAAGTGGAGTTCTCGGCATCTAACTAAAAAAATGATGTTCTATCATTTCGACAGAACCCCCGTTGCCGGTCAATCGCAAACCGGATTTTTTTTGGTCGGGTCGCGTTGAAGGTGTGAACCGTTTGTAAATCTCAATTTCTTTACTTGCGCGCCAACCACTGACAGGCTTCACGCGATAAGTGAAACACGGGCGCAAGTTTTAAGACTCCATTTCCGCCACCAAAATTAGTTGCGAACCATGATTGCCACCAACCCGACCACCACAACCCGTCCAAGTTCTTTTAATCTGATGTCGCTGGCTGGCGTCATCTTTGGGCTGTGGATCCTAGCGGCCATCCTTACAAACCGCTGCCTGTATGCCGACGGTTCATTTCAATTTATCCGGACTTTGGAGGCGCAACACTTTGTGCCCTTCCTGTGGTCGCGCTATTTTGCCAGCTGCATCTACGAGTTTCCGCTGGTGCTGGCCATCAAACTTGGCGTGACTGATTTGTCGTGGCTGCGCTTGGCGTTCGGGCTGGGGTGTTTTCTGCCGTGGCCGCTGGCATTGTTTTGCTGCTGGCGCATTTCCCCGAAACATTTTTGGCTCGCGGCGGCGGGTTGCGCGGCGGGCTACCTGAACGCGGCCTTCATGGCGGTCGGCGAACACATTCTGGCCCACGCATTATTCTGGCCAGCGCTGTTCGTCTTGCTCTTCAGCCACCGGCTCAATTTTTTTGCGAGCGTTGCTTTGCTGGCTTCGGCCACGGGTCTGTTGTTCAGCTACGAATCGCAGATGATCTTGTGTGTTCCGCTAGCGGCTCTGGCAATGTGGCGGGCGCGGGAACAGAAAACGGCATCAAATAATTTTGGCTGGATTATTTTTTTGCTGGCTGCCGCGCTGTTTCTCGCGGGCATCGTTAACGGTTTTTGCGGCGTGGCCTACCCAGAGATTCCGGGCAACATGCAAGGTTTCAAGTCCGGCACGTTGGGAATTTTGAACCATCCCGGCTGGACGTTTGGCTGCACGATCATCTGGGGCGGCTTGGTGCTGGCGGTGTCCGGTTCAAAAAAAATCGCGCAGTTAATCATTCGCAAGCCCGTCGCCTATTTTTTAACCGCGCTGGTTTTGGTTTGGGGAACTTGGCCGCTGCTGGCTCCCCACCAGTTGGATAATGCGGTGCAATTTGACAACCGTGCGCTCGATTTGCTGATTCCTATGGCGCTGCTGCTCGTCGGCTGGGTGTTGCGGTTTCGACCGCACTGGCTGGCGCCAAAACAAAAATTGCTGACACAACTCGTCGCCGCTTTGTGGCTGGCCCAATCGCTCTGGCAACTGTCCGCCACCGTTTGTTGGCAGCGCGACGTAAATTTGATGCGGCAATTTTTGGCCGCCAAATCCGGCATCATCCCAGTGCGCTTGACCACTTTGGCCGAATCAAAAATGCAGGGCGGCGATATCCACCCAGGGGTTGCGGGTGGGCGTTTTGAATGGAGTTGGCCGTGCTTGAGCATTGCGGTGTCCACCACGACCAACATCAATAGCCTCATCTGCTCGGAAGGTTTTCTCAGCCCGGCTGCCACACGCTCCCAATTTTGGCAGCCGTTTGACGCCTTTCATCCAGAAACTTTTCCGCGCCTCGCGCACTATGGAATTAATTATGAGGGTTACTTTGCTGCCCTGCGCAAATTAGAGGCTCAATAGAAGGTCTCCTTGACAAGTTGGTTTTAGAAAATAGACGGGGCGTATTTTAGCTTCACAGATACTTCGCCAGCAGCGGCTTCAATTCCGCCACGGTTTTCTTCGGCCAGAATTTTTTATCGGTGAGGAACGCGTGGTTCAGCGCGGAATGCGCTTTCCAATTTGGTTCGGCGGGAATCTGCGGGATGACGGCGGCAACCACTTTTTTCGCGGTGCCGGCATTGCGGTGCAGGTTCGCGAGAACGACTTCGAGCGTAACGTGTTCATCTTCCTTCCAGCAATCGTAGTCCGTGGCCATCGCCATCGTGGCGTAGGCGATTTCCGCTTCGCGCGCACACTTGGCCTCGCCGAGATTCGTCATGCCGATGACATCGTAACCCGCCTTGTGGTTGGCGAGTGATTCGGCGCGGGTGCTGAACGCCGGGCCTTCCATGCAAACGTAAGTGCCGCCGTCGTGGGCGCGGGCTTTTTGCGCTTTGGCGGTCTGGTAAATGATCTGGCGCAATTCTTCGCTGACCGGCGAGCTGAAGGCGATGTGCGCGACGATACCGCGTCCGAAGAAAGTGTGATTCGTGGATTGCTTGGTGCGGTCAAGAAACTGGTCAATGACCACGATGTCGCATGGCTGGTATTTCGCCTGCAAGGAACCAACGGCGCTGACGCTGATGATCCATTGCACGCCGAGTTTTTTCATCGCCCAGATATTGGCGCGGTGGTTCAGTTCGGTGGGGAGAATTTTGTGGCCGCGTCCGTGACGCGGGAGAAAAACGACCTCGCGTCCGGCGATCTTGCCGGTGAGCAATTGGTCCGAAGGATTGCCGAAGGGCGTTTTGACCGTCACCCATTTCTGATTGGTGAAACCTTCGATGTTGTAAAGTCCGGTGCCGCCGATGATGCCGATGCGATGTTTTGCCATGGGGGAATTTTTAACCGCGAAAGAAGTGAAAGACACGAAAATAAAATAGAACGTGGAGCCTCTCACTGCCCCGGCAGAAGCTTGGTTTGCTGGTTAATTCTCCCCCTTCTTCAAAATTTCCCCGCTGGCATTTGTGGAAAAACCAGCTAGCTTTCGCGCATGGAACTGTTTCATAAAATTCTCAAGACATCTGCGCAGGGCGGCGCCTCCGACATTCACATCAAGGTCGGCACGCCGGTGATTTTCCGTATTAGCCGCGAGCTGGTCTCCATCGAATGTCCCACGCCGACAGAGCAGTGGATGAACAACGTCATTGAAAAAATCACGCCCATCCACCTCAAGAAAAAACTCGAGGAAGACCGCGAAATAGATTTTTCCTACTATGTTCCGGATGCCGGTCGTTTCCGCACCAATGTTTTTCAGCAACGCGGATCATGGGCTTTGGCCATGCGCCATGTGAAGGCCAGCGTGCCGAGTTTTGAACAGCTTGGCTTGCTCGACAGCATCAAGAGTATCGCCGAATCACCGCGTGGAATTGTGCTGGTGGCCGGCTCGACCGGTTCCGGCAAGTCCACGACGCTGGCGGCGATGATTGAACACGTCAACGCCAATTTCAAAAAACACATCATCACGCTGGAAGACCCGATTGAATTTGTGTTCGAGGACAACCAATCCGTCATTGAGCAGCGCGAGATTGGTTTGGACACGGCTAATTTCTATGGCGCATTGAAACACGTTTTGCGGCAAGACCCGGACATCATCATGCTCGGCGAAATGCGCGATGCCGTGACGTTCACGGCCGCGATGAGCGCGGCGGACACCGGCCACTTGGTTTTTTCCACGCTCCACACCACGACGGCCGCGCAGTCGATCACGCGTATCTTGGATTTCTTCAAGGCGGACGAGCGGGAACAGATTCGCCGACAGCTTGCCGGCACGTTGCGTGGCGTGATTTGCCAGCGCATGGTGCCGACGGTGGATGGCAAGATGACCCCCGCGCTTGAAATCATGACGAACTCGCCACTCATCAAAAAAATGCTGGAGGAAAACCGGCTGGATAAACTGACCGCCGCCGTCGAGACCGGTGGCGATGACGGGATGTGCACCTTCAACCAATCCTTGTTCAATTTGGTAAAAGCCGGACGCGTCACGGAGAAGGAAGCGTTGCTCAAGGCATCCAACCCGCAGGCGTTGGAGATGAATTTCAAAGGCATCTTCCTCAACGAAGGCGGTCGCATTGTCGGCTGATTGAAATGTGGAGCGAAATTACCCGGTTGACTAAACTTCAACCGGGTTTATCGTTTTTAAATGCGAGTTTCCAAGAAGACGGATTATGCCTTGCGCGCTCTGTTCACGCTCGTGGAACACCACGGCGGCGCGCCGATTCCGATCCGCGAACTCGCACGGCGCAACGATGTGCCAAAACGATTCCTTGAACAGATTATGCTCGGCCTGAAATCGCAGGGTTGGGTGGATAGCACGGCGGGAATCCGTGGCGGCTACTTTCTCTCGCGCAACCCGACAAAAATCACGATGGGTGAAGTGGTGCGCTTCTTCGATGGCATTTTAGCCC
>CAINDH010000184.1 GCA_903847285.1 uncultured Verrucomicrobia subdivision 3 bacterium
CTGCCGAGACGCCGCTACCATTATTTCTTTTTGGGCAGCACCGCTTCGACATCACCGTGCGGGCGCGCGATGACGTGAACGCTGACAATCTCGCCTTTAATGGCTTTGATGGCCTGCGCGCCGGCATCAGTCGCGGCTTTGACGGCGGCGACATCGCCTACGACACACGCGGTGCAGAGGGCGTTGCCGACCTGTGTCATCGGGCCGACGAGTTCGACGTTGGCGGCTTTAAGCATGGCGTCTGTCCCCTCGACGAGGGCAACGAGTCCGCGCGTTTCAATCATTCCAATGGCTTGTGGCATATAGTTATTTTTGGTTAGTGGTTGAGAGTTATTGATAAATTTAGTTGTTCTTGGTTTCCAAAAAACGTTTCGTTTCACGCGCCACGACCAGCTCTTCATTCGTGGGAATCACAACAATTTTCACCGCAGAATCGGCGGCGCTGATGACGGATTCCGTCGCACGGCAGGAATTATTTTTCTCCTCGTCCAGCTTGATGCCGAGATTTTCCAGGTTCGCACAAATGGCGGAGCGCAGTTCGGCGCGGTTCTCGCCTGTGCCAGCAGTGAATACAATCGCATCCGCGCCGTTGAGTTGCAGAAAATAACTGCCAATCCAATGCCGTGCGCTCGCGACAAAAACTTCCAGTGCGAGTTGCGCTTTTGCGTCACCTTTCTTAGCCGCTTCGCCGATGTCGCGCGTGTCGTTCGAGACGCCGCTGACACCTTGCAGGCCGGCTTGCTTGGTCAATTGCTTCTGCGCTTCTTCAATCGTGATGCCGAGCGTCTTCACCGCGTAAGGCAGCGCTTCCGCGTCGAGATCGCCGACGCGATTGTTTTGCGGTAAACCGGATTGTGGGCTCATGCCCATGCTCGTGCCGATGGAGGCGCCGTTCAAAATACCCGTCACGCTGGAACTGCCGCCGAGATGGCAGGAGATCACGCGCAGCGGTGCGCCGGAAATTTTCGTCGCACCGTTGTTTACATAGAGCTGACGGGCGCGTTCGGCCACATCAGGTCGGCAAAGCAATTCCGCCGAGCGTTCGCCGATGAATTTGTGGCTCGCACCATGAAATCCCCATCGGCGCACGCCGATGTTCAACCAAGAATCTGGCACGGCGTAACGTTGTGAAGCTTCATGCGCAAATTGGTGAAAGGCTGTTTCAAACAAACCAATGAGCGGGACGTTCGGCATCCTTTGCGCAAATTGTTTGATGCCGGTGATGTATGGCGGATTATGCGCGGGTGCCAGACCGTTGTAGTCAGCCATGGCCTGCAGCACTTGTTCGTCTAGTTGCACGCAGCCGGTGACGTTTTTGGCAATGACGGTCTTGAAGCCGACGGCGCTTAATTCGCTCTCACTGGAGATGGCGTTAGCCTTCTTCAGTTCGGCGAGACAATCCTCAATCGCTTTTGGATAATCGGTCACGCGCTCAAATCCGCCCTTATGCAAAAGGCGTTCGGCGTTGTTCGAGAAATCGAACAGCCGCCACTTGAGTGAGGTCGAACCGATATTGGCAACGAGGATTTTCACCTGTGAGCAATTGAATTATTCCAGCCACTTGCCGAGTCCGCTCAATCCATCATGCGGACGCGGAATCACCTGCACGCTGACGACCGAGCCAACTTGCGCGGCGGCGGCGGCACCGGAATCAGTCGCGGCTTTCACAGCGGCGACATCGCCCCGAAAAAACACGGTGACATAACCACTGCCGACCTTTTCCCAGCCGGTAATGGTGACGTTCGCGGACTTGAGCGCGGCATCAGCAGCTTCCACAGCGGCGCAGAAGCCTTTGCATTCAATCATTCCAACAGCTTGTTTTGACATATTTGTTAAAAAGTTAAATTGTGGTTTGTTGTATTATTTTTTCACCGCACTACCGATGAAGGCGGCGAGCAGTTCTTCGTGAGGGCGCGCGATGATGTGTGAGCTGACGAGTTCGCCGACCTTGGCGGCGGCTTTCGAGCCGGCGTCAACGGCGGCTTTGATGCTGCCGACGTCGCCCTGGGCGATGACCGTGATGAGTCCGCCACCGATGGCGACGGTTTTAATCAACGTGACGTTCGCGGCCTTGACCATGGCATCGCTGGCTTCGACGCTACCGACGTAGCCCTTGGTTTCAATCATTCCTATTGCTTCGCTCATAATTTATTTTTGGTTGATGGTTGAGTGTTGAGAGTAGATTTATTTAATCAGTTCGACGGGTGTGTGCGGTTCAAGATTACAAGCGTTGCCCTCATCGGTGTCAATGTGGACTTCCAATTTGAAACTTGGATCCACGCGCACGAGCATTTGATCCAGCGTGATGGCGCACGGCCCGCCGATTTTCAGCTTCATATGGTCGCCCGCTTTCACGCCGTAAAATTCCGCATCCTTCGGGTGCATGTGAACGTGCCGTTTGGCGCGAATGACACCCACGGGCATTTCGAAAAATCCAGCCGGACCCATCAACATGCAGCCGGGCGTGTCCTTGATGTCGCCGGAACTGCGCAACGGAATTTCAAAACCGAGCGCGACGGCGTCGGTGTAGGCGAGTTCTATTTGGTTCAGATTCCGGCACGGACCGAGAATGCGCAGATTTGAAATCACGCGGCTGCGCGGTCCGATGAGCGTGACGGTTTCTTTCGCGGCGAACTGGCCATCCATGTAAAGCCACTTGTGAACGGAGAGCTTCGCGCCTTTGCCAAATAGAGCTTCAACCGCGTCTTGTGTGAGGTGGCAATGACGTGCGCTGACGTTGACGACCAGCGGGCTTTGACCGGCGGCGATGCGCGGAAGCGGCTTGCCAAGTTTGGCATAAACCGCTTGTCGAACCATGTGTTCGACGACGGCGCGATGTGGTGCAGGTGCAGCAACAGCCATAAGATTTGACTGACTTTGGCAGATTCGCAACCCAAGTCAACAAACATCTTGCAAAAAATTCCAAAATCTTCCAAGGTGTTGAAACTATGACGGCAGAAGAGCGCAAACATCGCATTGAAGCTTACCTTCAACGTGTTGAATTTGCTTCGCTGGAAGAACTCGCTCAGCACGTTGAGGCTTCTACTTCTACCGTGCGCCGTGATCTGACGACACTTGAGGCTGCTGGAAATTTGCGTCGAACGCACGGCGGTGCGCGCGTCATTGCACCAAAGACAGATGAATTTGCCTTCACCGCACGCGAAACACATCAGCTTTCGGAAAAAGAATTGATCGGCAAGGCTTGCTCCGAACTCATCGGAGGAAACCAGAGTGTTATCTTCGATGCGGGGACGACCGTATATCATGTCGCGCGACATCTTGGAGAAAAAGCACCGCACATCGTGACCAACTCCTTGCCGGTAGCAAATCTTTTTGCGTCGGCGAACAAGGTGGAAGTGATTCTTGCAGGCGGTGTGATTTATCCTCGCCTCGGCGTTTTGGTCGGACCCATGACGGTAGATGCTTTTTCCAAAATGCGCGCCGATGTCGCCATCATGAGTGCGGGCGGAATTACTTTAGAAGGAATCACAAACTCCCACGCGCTGCTCATCGACATTCAGCGCGCGATGCTGAAAGCCGCCCAGAAAATTATTTTCTGCCTCGACCATTCCAAGTTTGGCCGCCAATCCGTCTCACCGCTGTGCGGCCTCGACATGGTGGACACGATTGTGACGGACAGTAAAGCGCCGCAGGAACTCGTAGCCGCGCTACGTGCGCACGGAGTGGAAGTGATTCTTGCTCCGTCCGCATCCGCCAATGGTGCGGCGTAAGTTTTACGCTGCGACGTGACGCGCCTGACGTTTCGGCAAGAACCGATCTCGTCCGCGGATGACTGACCAGTTTTTTTCCGGCAGATATTCCTTCAAAAAATTCGGCGCATCGCGGCGACCGGTTCGCTGGCAATCGCGCCAGAAGGTTTCCGCGACCTCCTTCGCGTCGAGAGAGAGTTCGTGGGTGAGAAATTCAAACAGCAATTCCATCAGCCGCATCAGCGCGATGCTGTCAGTGCGATGAATCTTGGTGAACAGCCAGTCGCTGAAGCGGAGAAAGTTTTTGAATGGCGACGCGTTATTGCTCCAGATGAGCGGCGTCACGGCGATGAAGTTACCGCTGTTGCCGACCAGATCCCAGTAACGCGCGAAGCGGCGCAGTCGTTGCATCGTGGCAAAATCAATCAGCTTGTTCTGCAAGATTTCATAGGGCGGATGCGCGTTGTAAACCATGCGCCATTCCGCATCTTGTCGAATGATGGGCGTGCCGCGCAGGCGTTTTAGAATGCCTACTTGGATTTCCTGCGGGCCGAGTGCGATCAGCTTATCAAATCCGGCGGCGAAACTTTCCAGCGTTTCGCCGGGCAGGCCGACGATGAGGTCCGCGTGAATGTGGACGCTCGTTTCGTTGCGCAGATAATTAAAATTATCCGCGAGCCGTTCGTAATTCTGCCGGCGGCTGATAAGCGAGCCAACTTCGGGATTGAACGTCTGGATGCCGACCTCGAATTGCAGCGAGCCCGGCGGAAACTTCGCGATGACTGCGCGTAACTCGGCAGGTAACCGATCCGGAATCATTTCGAAATGAAAAAACATTCCCGGTTGATAGCGCGTGAGGAAAAATTCCAGCAGCGCCTTGCTCGTAAGAATGTTCAGGTTGAACGTGCGATCTACGAACTTGAATTGTTTCAACCCGCGATCCATGAGCCGTTGCATCGCGGTGAGAAATATATCCAACGGCACTTGCCGCACTGGAATGTCGAGCGACGACAG
>CAINDH010000185.1 GCA_903847285.1 uncultured Verrucomicrobia subdivision 3 bacterium
CTTGCGCGGCGCAGGCGGGGTCGAGGGAAAGTAGATCGCCGGGTTTCAGGCGCGTGACATCGCCGGCGGACATTTTCAAGCCCTGCCACTCGGCGGTGACGGGAACTTTCACGCTGTCGAACTCCGCGTTCCAACGCGTTTTGGCAGTGCGCGGCGCAACGGCATCCGCGCCGGGCAGCGCCGGGTTGATGAGTCGCATGAGCGGATCAACGGTGGTGTAGGGAAAGACGATGTGAAAGGTTTCTAACTGTTCCGCGATGCTGCTTTCCACCGAAATGATGAGCATGGCGGTGTCCGGTGGTGCGGTCTGAAGAAACTTGCTGTTATTTTCGTGGCCAAGCAATTGGTGATGCAGGTCGCGCATTTCCGGCCAGTGATTACACCATTCGGAAAGAATGAGCGCGGCGGCCTGGTCGGACAGCGCGACTTCGATGTCGCTCAAATCGCGGTTGTCGGCAGGCAATTCGCCGGGGCCACCGAGCAGGCGGTCCACTAGTTGCAACGCAAGGCGCGGCGGGATGACGAGCAAGCCGACGCCCTTGAGCGGTTCGGTTTTGAACAAAGTGATGTGCGCCGGGTTGGTGAGGCTCTCGGTGAATTTTTGAAAGCCGACGATGTGGACTTTTGAAAGTGTGAAGCGACATTCCAGCCGTAGAAACATGGCGATGCGTGCGGCGAGCGAGCGCACAAATTGTTCGTGCCGCTGGCGGATGCGGCGGAGTTCGCTCGCGGCGAGAAAACCGGACTGGCGGAAATCATGCGTGCGGATGGCTTCGGCACGGCGGCTTTCGCGCACACCCTTGTGCGTGAGCACCTGGACATCGGCGGCTGCGGCTGGTGCGGCGGGTTCCATGGTTTTATTGGATGCCGAACTCGGTGATGTAAATTTCGGAAATGGAGTTGTCGCCAAGAATGTTATTAAAGCCGTTGATGAGCTCGGTGCGGATGAGATTACGGGCGCCGGGTTTTTCCAGATCGGCGAGCGTCTTGGTGGAGAGCACGCCCATGGCCATGTCGCGCAGCGGCGCGTCGAATTCCGTGAGCTTGGTCTTGAATTCCTCGCCGCCCGTGCTGGCGAGCGAAAGGCTGACGAGCAAATAGCGCTGACCCATGGTGCCGGCGATGTTCACGAGCAGCTTGTTGAACGGCACGTTGATTTTTTTGGCGTCGGAATTCTTTTTTGATTTTTCGCCGCCGCCTTTTTCGGCCGTATCCTTGATGCCGAGACTTTTCTGGAGCTGCGGCACGATGACATATTTGGTCATGCCAAATGCAAGTGCGGGCATCAGCACGATGCTGGCGATGAGCGGCAGCCATGCCTTGGCACCGCCGCCTGCGGGCGCGGCTTCCTTTTGGTCGGCGGCTTCGGGATTAGGTTTTTCTTCGGCCATAAAAATCAGCGTTTCAGGTTGACGAGCGACTGGAGGATTTCATCACTGGTGGTGATGACTTTACTGTTGGCTTCATAAGCGCGCTGCGTGGTGATGAGCGCGGTGAGCTGGCCGGCGAGATCCACGTTGGACATTTCGACCTCACCGACCATCAACGTTCCGGGGCCGGCCGTGCTGGGGGCGGTGGGCGTGGTCAGCGGTCCGGCGGCGGTCAGGCCGGTGTAAAGATTACCTCCGGCTTTTAATAATTGATCGGGGTTGGCGAAGCTTTGCAGCAGCACCTGGCCGCGCGTGAATGACTGTCCATCCGTCAGAGTCACACCGATCTTGCCGGTCGTGCCGTCAATTTTGAAACTCGAAAGTGCCGCCGTGGTGCTGGTTGCCGCGCCGACGTTATCGAGCTGGATGTCGCCGATCGCGCTCAAACCGGCATCGCTGTAACCTTGCAACCGCAGGCCGTTGCTATTGACGAGATAGCCGCTGTTATCCTTGGTGAACTCGCCGTCGCGTGTGGCATAAGTCGCACCGGTCGTCGGGTCTTTCACAAGAAAAAATCCGTTGCCTTGGATGCCCAGGTTGGCATCGCCGCCGATGGCGCTGAAGGAACCCTGGGTAAACTGGTTCTTGATTGCCGCCGTGGCTACCCCGCTGCCGATCTGCTGCGAGCCGGCGGCGTTGGAGCCCAGCGTCTGGCTGAACGTGTCTTCAAAATTCACCGTGGCACCCTTGAAGCCGGTCGTATTGACGTTGGCGATGTTGTTGGCGATGACGTTCAGTCCCTGTTGAAATTGTTCGAGGGCGCTGACACCGGAATCGAAGGAGAGAAGCATATTTTTTATTGGTTGGGTTTAATTGTTTGCTGCATGGGTCGTCGTCGGGGTCGGGGGCGCTGTTGGGGTCACAGCCATAATCTGACTCAAGTTATAACTGGCTCCGTTTACAGTTATTTGGGGCTTGCCGTTATTCAGGACGACGCCATCCACCACCCCCTGAACTGGCAAATTCTGTGAATTAATTTTTACCGTCACCGTGCTGCCAATCAGGCTGCTGGCCTGCAGCATCGCTAGCGATGATGATGATTCACTCGCCTGTTGCAGCGAGGTGAACTGCGCCATCTGCGCGGCCATGTCCGTGTCAGACTTCGGGTTCATCGGATCTTGAAATTGAATCTGCGACACCAGCAGTTTCAAAAAATCATTCTGGTTCAGCGCCTGGCTGGGGTTCGGAATCGAATCGGTCACCAGTTGCGAACTCGATGCCGTGCGCGGGTTGATTGAAGAGATGCTGTTCATACTTATATTTTTTTATGCCCAAGATTCCCAGCCGTCCGCCGGAACCGTGGCCAGTCGCGCGGTGGCGCCGCCGCGGTTCATCGCCAAAGTGAATTCGGCAAACGCCGAAGCCTGCTGGGCGTTTTCCTCGCTCGACGGCTGTTGCCGGCGTGAAAAATCTCCGTTGTTCGCCGGTGAAAAATTCGCGCCACCACCGAGCATGGAAAGTTTGATGCCGCGTTGCTCTAGTTTTTCCTGCAACTCCGGCCAGTGCTGGTTCATCAATTGAAAATCACCGCGTTGCAACACTGCTTCCACTTCCACATTGCCGTTGCGATGCCGCAGTTCCAGCGACAGCTCCGTGCCCGCGCCAGGCTTGATGACCACTTGTAACGAATCCGCTTTCGATTCCACCAGGCGCAACGCGTGCAACGAAACCAGATCATGCGTCCGTTCCACATCGCGCATCCGCGCGTCCGCGAGCGACGGCAACGCGATGACAGCAGCCGTTTCCGTATGCTCGGTGACCGGCATATTCAAGCCCGGCAATGGCTGGTTGAAATCTGAATTTGGTTTTTCTTGCGAACGAACTTGCCCGCTCGCCGTGTGCACCGTCGAAATGGTCTCCCGCGCCGTGCCATTTGTGCCGCCCGGCAAAACTTGCACGTCTAACCCGGCAACTTCGTTCACATTTGCGGTCTTTTTCATCAACGAGACATCAAGTGCAACTCCCGTGCCAGCATTTTGCGCTGGCGTGCTTTCGATGGATACAAGCGGTTTGTTTTTTTCACCAACCGCCGAAATCGGCTCCGTTTCCGATTTTGAAATCCCAAATGTCGGATCCAAAATCGCTGTTGGCACTGATGTTTTTAATGAAGCTGCGGCGTTGTTTTCTGCGGCGGACGAAACCGCTTTATCCATCAACGCAGAAATT
Organism: uncultured Verrucomicrobia subdivision 3 bacterium; assembly: GCA_903847285.1. The sequence goes on from CAINDH010000185.1 coordinate 3,597, forward strand.
TCCGGCGTTAGTTTGACGTTTGTCAGCTCGGGTGGGGAAGTTTTAGGCTGCGGCTGGGTGTCAGTTGTTTTTGCTGCGGGTGCAATTGCGCCGGCTGCCTTTCGCCCGTCAGCCCCGTTCTGATTCAAGGCTGAAACCAAACCGCCGGTGACCGGTGCAACCGTCAAAACCGCCGGTATTTGATTTGTTTGTGCCGCTGCAGTTTCGCCTGCCGGATCGCCGGCAAGAAAATTGCCAGCCAGCGGCAGCGCCAGAAAAACTGTCGGCGAATCACTGATGTTCATCAACCCGGCGGCATCGGGCAGTGGCTGAGCTGAACTTTTTGGGCCGTCGTCCGGCGCTTCCGCTTTCGCCGCGCCGCTCAAATTTTTTTCATCGGTGATTTTTTCCCGCGCTGGGTTTGCTGCGTCGGCTGAAGGTAGTTCGGTTTTGAATACGGCAGTATCCGGCTGATTTTTCGCGGCGCGGACTTTGGTGTTCGGAATTTTTTGCCCGTGCCAAACTTGGCCGTCTGCTGGGTCCGTTTTCCCCCCGGACTTCAAGGCTTGCTCCATCAAATGATTGAACCCGCCGGCCGGTGAAGAATTATCAGGGTGTTTTTCCCGCGCCGATTGGTTTTCGTCGCGGCTACCGGTTTTCGTCGCCAGCAGGTCAAGGCGTTCCATTGGACGAAAAGGTGTTGGTTCCTGAAACCGGCAGCACGTCCCTTAGCCGCTGCGCGAGCGTCGCTGCCCGTTTTGCCTGGCCGCCGCCGAGTTTGCTCATCGCGTCGAGAATCGGGCCGGACACATCGGGCTTCATCAGGAACAGCAGCTTCGCCGTGTCGTCATCGGAAATCTCATTCAACATCGCCGCCGCGCCTTCGGGCGACATGCCGGTGATGACCTTCACCTGTTTTTTTGCATTGACCACTTCCTGATCGCGGAACTGCAACACACGCTTGTCGAAATCATTTTGCAATTTGGTCACCGTCTGCGTGACGGTGGAAATCTCGCGGTTCTCCGCCGTCAGCCGCGTCTCCCAGTCCTTCAACTGTTCTTCGCGCAACGCCAATGCGGCACGTTCCTCCCGCATCTGCGAGACCCACTGCTCGAATTCTGGATTACGGAATTTCCATGACGGATTGTCCTCCGCCGCGAGCGGCGTGGCCGGTGGCGGTTTCACCCCGTCAAAATTTACCGTCTTTAGCACGGCGAACATCGTGAGAAAAAATGAAAGCCCGCCCACGACCACCGTGGCGAGCGGAATGACAAGCGACTGGTTCATATCAATTCAAATGGTTGCTGTTCAGTGAAGGCACGGATTGCCGTTGCACGGCCAGCTCATCGAGCATTTTCTGTTCGGCCTGCTGGCAGAAGCGCTGCCACGCCGCGCGCGACTTTTCGTGGAACCGATCCAGCGCCTCGCGGTCGCGCCGGGCGGCGCACATGAAATTGAACGCCTCCGTGGCGGTGCTGCGCGCCGAAGCCAGCGCAGCCTCACATTCGTGGAAACGGATTTCCAAAACGGTGCACCACGTCCGCAACTGTAAAATCCGGCCGATGCCCGCGCCGTGTTCCAGTTCCGTGCCGAGCGTTTTATAGCCGCCGGCCAGTTCCTCGCCGGCGGTTTTCAGTTCGCGTTCCGCATTGTCCGTCACGGCGAGCGCGCGGGCGTAACGCGATTGCGTGGCACGTTCGCGCTGCTGGCGCAGCACGCGGATGGATTCGAGGGAGAAGCTAAATCCTTTCATGGCTTGGCGGGTTGAGGGTTGAAGATGTCACCGAGCAGGCCCCAGCTTTTAGCCGGTGGAAAACCTTCGGTGACGTTTTGCCGTAAAAATTTGTTTAGCGGCGGATGCAGCGCAATCGCCTGGTCAATCGCCGCGTTGCTGCCGGCGGGATACGCGCCGATATTGATCAGGTCGGCGTTCTTGCGGTGCGCTGCCAGATGTTCACGCGCCGTGGCGGTGAGCTTGATTTTTTCTGGCGGCAACAAATCACGGTTCAAGCGGCTGACACTTTCCAAAACATCAATCGCGGGATAATGATTTTGCGTCGCCAGTTCGCGCGTCAGCACGACGTGGCCGTCCAAAATGGAACGGACGGAATCCGCAATCGGATCGTTCATGTCATCCGCCTCGACCAGCACGGTGAACAGGCCAGTGATGGAGCCTTGCTCGCCCGCGCCGGCGCGTTCGAGCAGTTGCGGTAGCAGCGAAAAAACGCTCGGCGTGTAACCGCGTGTGGTCGGCGGTTCGCCGACGGCCAAACCGATTTCGCGCTGCGCCATCGCGAAGCGCGTCACGGAATCCATCATCAGCAAAACATTCTGGCCGAGGTCGCGAAAATATTCCGCGATGGCCATCGCGAGGAACGCTCCCTTGACGCGGTTGAGCGCGGGCTCGTTGGACGTGGCGACGATGACGACGGATTTTTTCCGACCGCGTTCGTCGAGGTCGCGTTCCAAAAATTCCCGCACTTCCCGGCCGCGTTCGCCGATGAGCGCGATGACGTTCACGTCCGCTTCCGCCTGCGATGCCATCATGCCGAGCAGCGTGGATTTGCCCACGCCGCTGCCGGCGAAAATTCCGAGGCGCTGGCCGCGACCGAGCGGCACAAACGTATCTAATGCCTTGATGCCGGTCTGAAAAACTTGGTTGATGCGCTGGCGTTTCAACGGATGCGGCGGGCGCAAATTCAAGCCGACGTGATGCTCGCAATTGATCGGGCCAAGTTCATCAATCGGATTTCCGAGGCCATCAATCACGCGGCCCTTCAACGCGCTGCTGACGGCCACGCGCATCGGCGCGCCGGTGGCGATGACTTCGCTGCCGGGATGGATGCCATGCAATTCGCCCAGCGGCATCAGAAGCAAATGGTGGTTCCGGAAACCGACGACTTCGGCGAGCGTTTCCTGCTGACCGCGTCCCGACTGGATGCGGCAGACTTCGCCGAGCGCGGCGAGCGGGCCTTCCGATTCCACGACGAGGCCGATGAGTTGCACCACGCGGCCGCACGTTTCCGTCACGCGCGTCTCGCGCACGCGGCGCAAGGCGTGTTGCAAACGGTTCGGTGTGGAAATGGTCGGCGTCATGCAGAAAGTGACTGCCGGAGCTGTTCAATTTTCGTTTCGCGGCGCGCGTCCACGAGGCCGAAACGCGTCTGGATGATGCAGCCGCCGCGTGAAACCTCGGCGGAACTGGAAAAACGCAGCGGTCCAGTTTCCGGTAGGCCGTCAAGAATCGGCGACTGGTGCTGTCGGAGCAGGGCAAGGTCGTCCGGATGAAGTTGGATAACAATTTCCGCCGTATCCTCGGCCTGGCGTAGCGCTTCGCGCACGGTTGCCTCGACGAGCGGAGCGTCAATCGGGATGTTGGCAACAATTTTCTTCGCCACTTCTAGGGCGATTTCGATCACGGAACTTTCCGCCTCGTGCGCGATTTGCGGCAGGGTTTTTTGCAGCGATTGCAAAATGCCGCGCTGCAATTCGAGCGTTTCGTTGCGCTGATAGATGAGCTGTTCGTTGAGTGCGCTTTCACCGGCGCGCTGGCCGTTTTCAAACGCGGCTTGTTCCCGTTCGCGCAAAAATGTGTGCCAGTCCTGCGCCGGTGCGCCGGTGAGGAGGCACACGTCGCGCAATGGACGGTCAAACAGGATGGTATCGGCCCATTTCATTCGCTTTCGGCTCCCCGGTTTTCGTCGAGGTCAATCTCGCCCTCGGCCTCCAGTTTTCGCACGGCATCAATGATGCGGAACTGCGCGGCCTCGACATCGCGCTGCTTGACGTTCTGCATGAAGGCGAGTTCCTCCTGCACGGTTTCGGCGGCGCGGCGTGAGATGTTGCCGAGCATGAGTTTTTTGAGCGCCTCGCTGGATTTTTTGAGCGAGAGCGTGAGGTCGCGCATGTCGATTTCGCGCATGATGCGCTGGATGGCACCGCCGGGCAGTAGCAACAGGTCTTCGAAGGTGAACATTTTTTTGCGGATGGACGCCGCGAGTTCTGCGTTGCGTGATTCGAGATTCGTGAGCAGTTCACGGCTGACGGTTTTGTCCATCGCGTTCAATAAATCAGCGACGGTGGTCAAACCGCCGGTCTGCGTGAGGGCGCGGGTTTGTTTCACGCCGAGTTTGGTGTTCAAGACTTCCACAACTTTTTCGGCGACTTCGACCGGCGTGGGGGCGAGCGTGGCGAGCCGTTCCACGACCGAATCGCGTTTTTCGGGAACGAGGAGGTTCAGGATCTGTGCCGCTTTTTCGGGCGTGAGATGGCTAACGATGAAGGTGATCGCCTGCACGGATTCGTCGCGCACGAGGTTGAAAATGCTCCGCGCATCCATATCCGCAATGACCTGCATGGAGCCGAGCGGTGCGCGGGTGGTGGAGACGCGGCCCATGACATCGCTGGCTTTGAACGTGCCGATGGCTTTCTCCAGCGTGTGCCGAGTGACGTCGAGACCGGCGGAAATCGAAGTGCTAGCGGCGACGGCGACGTCGGAAAATTCCCGCAAAATATGTTCCTGCTGTTCCCGCGAAATCAAACTGAACCGCGTCATCTCGCGCGAAATATTTTCAATCTCGCGCGGCGCCAGCTGGCGCAACAGCACGCCGCCGCTTTCCGGGCCGAGCATCACGAGCAGCGCGGCGAGCATCTGCGGCTTGGTCAGCGCGCCGGTTTCGGCGGCGGACGTTTCAGAATTTTCAACGGCGGTCATTTTCGAGTTCGGGTTTTGGGCCGTGGTTCATCCATTCGCGGATGGCCTGGGTCATGTTGTTCGGGTTGTCCTTGATCAGCCGGTTCAAGACTTCCACGGTCACCACGCCGGGCTGCGGTTCAAAGGTATATTCCAAACTGCGCGCGGGCTGGCCGTTGCCGGTTTTGTGGCCGAGCCGGCCGACGGGCACGCCCAGCGGAATCTCCTGCACCGGCGTGCGTTTGAACATGCGGAACAAAATAAAGATTGAGACGAGACCGAGCGCGGGGTAGGCGAGGTTGCCCAGGATGTTTAAGTAGAAATCACGCTTCTGCTGCGAATCAAGCTGCTGCGTCAAATCGATGGCGAACTGGTCGTTGAACGGCAGTTCCTCTAACGCGACGGTGTCGCCGCGCGCGGGATCAGCGCCGAGCGCGCTGCTGACGATGCGTTTTAATTTGTCCATCTCCTCTGCCGAGCGGGTGACGGCCTTGCGATCCGCGCCCGTGCCCTGCATCTGCGTGGCCACGGTGATGGCGGCGGTCAGACGCTTGATGCCGCCGGCCGCCTGGACGGTGTCTGTCCGAGTCTTGCCGATTTCGTATTCGATGGTGGAAGTGGTCTTGTGATTTTTGGAGCTGTTGACGCCCGCGCCACCGGCGGCGGAATTGGTGTCGGTCGCGGTGTTCGCGCTGATGCCGGTGGGCGTGTTGTTCGCGGCGGTGGAAGTGTCAACATTCTCGTCATTCTTCGTCTGCGTGCGGATAACCTGTCCGTCCGGGTCAAATTTTTCCTGCGTCGTGGTCATCGAATCATAGTTCACGTCGGCGGAGACGCGCACGATGGCTTGGCCGGGGCCGAGAACTTTTTCCAGCATGTCCTGCGCTTTTTTGGAAAGGTAAAGTTCCAGACTGCGGCGCGCAGCGAGCTGTGATGAGGAAAGCCCAGAGAAAGAATCGTTCTCGGAATTTTCCGAAAGCACGTTGCCGAGATTATCCACCACGGAAACATGGTTGGGTTTCAAGCCTTCGACGGAATTGGCGACGAGGAAGCGAATGGAGTTGATGGATTGCGGCATGAGTTGCGAATTGCCGCGCACATGGACGAAGACGGACGCCGTGGGAAATTTATCCTTGTCGAGCAGCAGCCGGTTTTCCGGCAGCACGATCATCACGCGCGCCGATTCGACTTCGTTGATCTGCGAAATCGTCCGGGCGAGTTCGCCCTGCAAGGCGCGGGTGTAGTTCGCGCGCTGCACAAAATCGGAAATGCCGAAATTCGGCTTGTCGAAAATTTCAAAACCCACGCCATCGCCGCTCTGCGGAATGCCTTTGCCGGCGAGCTGCATCCGCATCGTATAAACCTTGTCCGCCGGAATGGAAATCGCGCCGCCGCCGCCGATCTTGTAAGGGATTTTGGCGTCGTCGAGCGCGGCGACAACCTTGGCGGATTCCGCGTCCGCCAGCCCGCCGTAAAGTAGACCGTAGTCCTTGTGTGACGACCAGAAGGTGACCGTGCCGAGGCCCGCGAGCAGCACAAACGTCGCGGCCAGCACGCTGACGCGCTGGCTCGCGCCGAGCTGCCCCCAGATCTCCAGAAGTTGTTTGCCGAGCTTGGAAAAGTTGTTGTTCATTCAGTGTGACCCGTGAAAATTTTTCAAATCTGCATCCGCATGATTTCCTGATACGACTCCATCAGCTTGTTGCGCACCTCGACCATCAATTGGAACGACACGCTGGCTTCCTCCATCGAGATGACCGCCTGATGCAGCGGAATATTTTGCCCGCTCTGCAGCGCGTTCACATTTTGCGCGGCGTTCAACTGCTGCGCGTTTACCTCGGAAACCATCTTGCCGAGCATCGAGGAAAATTCATTGGCCCCGGCGGGCGCGGCCGCCGGCAGCGTCGATGGCAGTTCCGCCACCTCGCCGCCTGCCGGCGGCACGAGGCGCGGCATGAGGCCGGGGTTGTAGGCGTTGATTCCAGAAAGCGGTGACATTAGTTTTCAGTGGAAATATTTTAATGCCGTCCCATCGCCAGAGTTTGCATGGCCATCGAGCGCGCGTTTTTTAC
>CAINDH010000186.1 GCA_903847285.1 uncultured Verrucomicrobia subdivision 3 bacterium
CGGTTTCGCGCGGCGAAACTTCCGTCAGCGGCGCGCACGGGCGGTTGAGAAAAATCGCCGCGCGGTTCACGCTCAAAGTTTCGCGCAGGAAGCGGAGAAATTGTTTCAGCATCGCCTCGGCGTCGAGCGAGTGCGTGAGGAAGGATGAAAAATCGCGCAGCACATCGAGTGTCTGCGTGGTGCTGGTGAAACGACCGGCGGCCGACGGATCGGCGGCGGCGCGGTTGAAGATGGCGGTGTTGCCGGCGGGCACATTCGGCGTGTAACGCGGCGGGGCAACCGGCACGTTCAGCACCGTTTCCAAAATGGAATTCAGCAGGCGGCTGCGAACCGGCTTGGCGAGCTCGTGCGCAACGCCGCGCAGAAAAGCTTCTTCTTCCCAATCGGCATTCGCGTTCGCAGTGTAGGCGATGAGCGGCGTCTTGGTGTCGCGGCGGCGGAGCCGTTCGATAACCCAGACATTTTCCACCCCCATCAAATCCGCGTCGAGGATGCACAAGCTGGCCAGGCCGTGGACCATCAGCGGTTCACAATCTTCAACATTCGTGCGGTGAACGATGCGGAATTGTTCCGGAGCCAGCGCGGCGCGAATGACCTCGGCAAAATCAGGATGCGGCGACAAAACCAGAATGGTTTTCATTCTAATCCTTGGGTTGTCCACGCGGTCGGTTCCATCGCGGGATTATTTTCCATGCGGCGTGGCAGGGCGTCAAATGAAACTTCGGATTGAATGATGCTGGCAACCTTTGCCGACCCAACCAGACTTGAAGCTAAAGCGCGTAGACTAGGATGACGATAAGCCGTGGGCGGTGGTTTCCACGCCGATATTACCCGTTGGACTTTTATTCCGAACTGAACTAAAACAAGGCATTATGGAGAACGCCCAACCCGCCGTCCAGCTCGCCACCGCGCAAAAACATCCGCGCGGCCTGCGGATGCTTTTTCTGACCGAGATGTGGGAGCGGTTCAGCTACTATGGAATGCGGGCGTTGCTGGTGTTGTTCATGGTGGACGCCGTGCGCGGTGGCCGGGGCATGGATGACCGGACGGCAACCGCGATTTACGGACTCTACACAGCGGCCACCTACCTGATGGCATTGCCAGGCGGCTGGTTTGGTGATCGAGTTTGGGGCGCACAACGTGCGGTGTGGATTGGCGGCAGCGTCATTGCGCTTGGCCATTTCACGCTGGCATTACCGTGGACACAGACGTTTTACCTCGGCCTCGGGTTTGTCATCGTCGGCAGTGGCATCCTCAAGCCCAACATGAGCAGTCTCGTCGCGGATTTGTATCCCGAAGGCGGCGCGCGGCGGGACGCGGGCTTCACAATTTTCTACATGGGTGTCAACCTCGGCGCCGCGCTCGGACCGATGGCGTGCGGCTGGCTCGCACAAAACTGCGGCTGGCATTGGGGTTTTGCAGCAGCGGGCGTGGGCATGGTCCTGGGCCTCGCGCAATTCCACGGGTCGCGGCATCAGCTCGACGGAGCGGGCATAAAACCCGAGAATGAAAACCCGCTGCACATTTCCGAGCGCGTGATTTTATACGGCGGAACCGCCGCCGCGTCGCTCGCGCTGGTGCTTGGCTTTGCCGGAGTCGTCAAAATAAATCCCGTGCGGCTCGCGCAGGGCATGACCTACGTCATCCTCGCCATCGCCGTCGCATTTTTTGCTTATGCGTTTTTTTTCGCGCGGCTGGACAAGGTGGAAAAGGAACGTGTCGCGATGATTTTGGTTCTGTTCCTTTCCTCCGCGCTGTTCTGGGCGGGATTTGAGCAGTCGGGTTCTTCGCTGAATCTTTTCGCCGAGCGTTTCACAGTGCGCAACTTTGATTGGCTGCATTATGAAATTCCGGCGGCGTGGTTTCAATCGTTGAACCCGGTGTTCATCATCGCGTTCGCACCAGTGTTCGCGTGGCTCTGGGTATGGCTCGCGCGGCGCAACCTTGACCCGTCCATCCCCGTGAAGTTTGGCCTGGGCCTCGTGCTGCTCGGTGCAGGATTCCTCGTGATGGCAGGCGCGGCAAAAATCGTGGCAACCGGCGGTAAAACGTGGCCGACCTGGCTGACGCTGACGTATCTCGTGCACACGTTCGCCGAATTATGCGTCAGTCCGGTAGGTTTAAGTTCAGTGACCAAACTCTCGCCGCGAAAACTCGTCGGGCAAATGATGGGCATCTGGTTTCTCGCCGCATCGCTCGGCAGCTTGCTCGCGGGATTGCTGGCCGGCGAATTCAAAGCGGATACGGTGCAAGAATGGCCGGTGCTGTATGTGAAAATCACCATCCTGCCAGCCATCGCAGGAATTTTGTTGATCTTCTTTTCCCGCCCGATCAAACGGTTGATGGTCGGCGTGAAGTGAAAACGTTCACCCCTTCGCCAGCAACTTGCCCCAAAGGTCTTCATTCAACAACGCGCGGCGCATGAAGTCGGCGTCGCCGGTGGACGCCACATGATGTCCCGGCTTGAGCGGCAGGCGCACGGTGATGACGTTGCCGCCGGGCTGGCTGTGCGCCTCGATTTTTCCGCCGTGATGATGCGCGAGAAAAAAACACGCCATCAAGTTGATACCGTATTCCGAAGGCGCGCCGCTCGACACGGTGAACGGATCCAGCACTACCTGCAACGCCGCCGCCGGCAGCGCGGGACCGTTGTCCGTGAATTTCACCGCGACTTCCTCGTCCTGAACTTCGGCGGTGATAACGATGGCGCTGCCAGCGGGCAGCATCGCCAGTTCGTCTTTGAACAGCAGATCGAACAGCTTGTCGAGCTTCGGCCGATCCACACGCAACGCCGGCAGCGTTTCAGAAATGTCGTTCTGCACCGTGAGACGGCGGGCAGTGAACGCGGCGCGCAAA
>CAINDH010000187.1 GCA_903847285.1 uncultured Verrucomicrobia subdivision 3 bacterium
ATGGACAAAGAAACAACGAAACCATAAAATCAAACCAATGCTCGGACTAACAAATCAGTGGTCCAGAAAAGCGAACCCTCTCAAGCGGAAAACGTGGGGGGAGCGTTAGAAAAAATTCGGTTTATCGCAACGAAGTTTGACTTGGCTGAACTGGGATCTAAATTCGTGCCGTTCTTGAACAGCTCGAATACCACAATTCAATACGTTGCACTTTCAGCGATAGGTGAATTGAAGCCAGCCAACTGCGCTGGCCAGGTGGCTAAACTGCTTTCGTGTGACGAATGGCCTATCGGCAGATCGGCGCTTGATACCTTGGTCAAACTCCATGCGCCCGAAGCCATCCCAACTCTTGTGACCCGCTTGGATAATGCAGATGGAGTTCAACGTTACATTGCTATAAAAAACCTCGCCGAAATTGGTTGCCGAGATGCTGCTCCAGCACTTGCCAGTCATTTTGGAAAGGAGACGGGAGATATGCGTTACTGGATCATAGATGCCCTCGGGAAAATAGGGGCAATTCCCGAACTACATCTGCTGCTGACCAACCAGCCTACGGTTGCTCAGCAAGGCCAAATTTTAGCCTGGCTGGCCCACTTGAATGATGGGCAAACAATGCCAGACACCGCGCAGCTTGTTATTGAAGGAGGCAGAATTGACACAGCAACAATAAGACAAGCGTTGGTGAAAATAGCTGCGGTTGAAATTTGCCCCGTGCTGGCTATGAAATTGAGGGAAGGAAAACTCCGCAACGGTGAACCAATTGACAACGCCCTCTGCCGAGATGCTGCATTGTTTATGGCGCAGCTTGGAAGCAGAGAGGCAATCCCCTTTCTTTGCAGGTTTGTGCCGCTTAATCTCCCACATCCGGTCATGCAGATGTCAGGCGGCAAAACGTGGCGCAGTTCAACATCCACTCATGAGGAAGTCGAACGAGATCGAGTTGTAGAAGCTCTTGGTCAACTGCGCGCCGAAGCGGCGGCAACCAACTTGATACCTTTGCAAGATGTAAATGTCGCCGGAACTGTCTATTCGGTTCGCATCGCAGACGTTGCGCTTTCCAGAATCGGCAATCGGGAGAGCATTCCGGTGCTGTTGGACCACGCGCAAGATACATCCAACCCTGTTCAAAGTCAGATATTGTTGAATCTCAATGTGGCTCTGGACGAGAGATTGTGGAATCAAGTGGAGGAATCAACTTTTCAATGGCTTTATGTGATGACGATTGATGCCATTGCAGCAAAGATAACAACTGATTCTAAAATTGCCGTGACGATTGATTATCGTCCCCCGGACGAAAAATCCTGGCCGAAAGCCAATAGTCATGTTGGAAACGTGAAACTTGGTTTGGAGCAAATTATCAGTGCTTTAAGCAGAACTGAAAAAACACCATATACCGCAATCATCAGAAACAAGACTATTCATGTTCTTCCGGTAGACGAGGCAATTAAAGAATGGAGAACATTGATCAGCCAAAAAAAGCTAATTAAATCAAACAAATGAAACGCGTCGCGCTGGTTTTTGTGGTCGCCGTGCTGGTGCCGAGCCTCGTGCTCGCGTGGCTGGCCGTGCGCTCGCTGCGCGACCAGCAGTTCCTGCTCGAACGCCAGCAATCGCTCCTCTGCCAACGCGTGACGGATGCCCTCGCGCAAAACATCTCCGACCATCTCGCACAACAGCAGCAGGAATTCAGCGCGCAGGTTGAGAATCTCGTCGGCGATTCGGATGCGCGCAACATTGGCAGCCAGTTTGACGCACAAATCCGCCAGCACTGGCCGCTGGCCGAGGTCGGCTTCTGCGTCACGCGTTCGGGAAAAATTCTCTCGCCATTGTCCAACGCCCGCGACGAGGCAAAAAGATTCAATTCGGACAACGGCGCGTTTCTCGGCAACCGCGAAACCGCCGAGGTCTATGGCAACATCAACACCGTCGCAAACAGTTCCCCGGACTACGCTAGCAGCAGCGGCGGAAACCGGGCGGGTCGCAATTACGGTTTCAATAATTCAGTCAGCAGCCAGAAGCAAGTTTCGCAGTCACTGGCCTTTGCGAACGCCGCTGCCCCACCAGCGAAAGAAAAGTTGGAACTCGACAGTGCAGCCAAGAAAGTGAGCGAGGATAAAATCCAATCCGACCAGCAACCCGCATCGATCGCCGCCAGCAGTGCCGTCAGCCAACAGCATTCGCCGAACGCCTACAATTACAAGGCGCAGACGCGCAAGGTCACGCCGCAGAACGAAGCCTTCCAGCAATTCAAGGACGTGGCGGACGATGAGCAAAAAAATCTTTCCCGCGTGGTTCCCGCCGAGGGCGAGTTCAGCCAGCTCATCGGCAGCGGCACGGATGGGATGCTCGCGCGGTTTCTGCAAAACAAACTCAGGCTGATGTTCTGGCACCGGCTCAATCGCGAACCTGATCTGATTTTCGGTGCGCAACTGAACCTGCCGCGCGTCGTGGACGGCCTCCGCGAACTCGTGCAGGCCGACCCGGAATTGCGCGATGAGATTTGTGTCGCCCTGCTCGACGACAACGCCAAACCCGTCCTGATCTCACCCAATAAATTTCAAGCGAACTGGAAACACCCGTTCGTCGCCACTGAAATCGGCGACGCACTACCGCATTGGGAAATCGCCGCGTATCTCATCAATCCCGCCGCGCTCACACAGGCTGCGCACACCGCCCGGCTAGCGCTTGGTCTGCTCATTGCCGTGCTGGTGCTCGCCATTGGCATCGGAAGCTGGCTCATCGTCAGCAGCCTGAATTCCGAACTGAAGCTCGCGCGACAGAAGACCGACTTCGTCAGTAACGTATCGCACGAACTCAAGACGCCGCTCACGTCCATCCGTATGTTCTCCGAACTGCTAGCCGAAGGCCGCGTCACTGACGCCACCAAGCAAAAATCCTATCTTAACATCATCACCGCCGAAGCTGCGCGACTCACGCGGCTCATTAACAACGTCCTCGATTTCTCGCGCATGGAAAGTGGTGAGAAGAAATACAACTTTCAGCCGTGCGATTTGACGGAGGTCACCCGCTCTACCGCCGAAACTTTCCGCCCGCATCTAGAAGCAAATGGATTCAAGTTCGATTGCGAACTGCACGCCATGCCAATTTTAATTCGTGGCGATGCCGACGCTTTATCGCAGATAATCGTCAACCTGTTATCGAACGCGGAGAAGTATTCCAACGCTGCGAGGGAAATCACGATTCAATTCGCCCAGAAGCAGTCGCCACTGCCACATGCCGAAATCAAAGTGCGGGACCGTGGCTCCGGCGTGCAGCATGGCTGCGAGGAAAAGATTTTCGAAAAATTTTACCGTGCGCACGATTTATTGAGCAGCGGCATTCAGGGTTCGGGACTTGGCCTGACGATCGCCCGCCAGATCGCCCGCGCGCACGGTGGTGACGTGGTCTGCGAACCGCGAGATGGCGGCGGAAGTTGTTTTGTGCTGCGAATTCCGATTTCAGGAGAATTGAAATGAAGACCAAAATTTTAATCGTCGAGGATGACCCGCACATTCTGCTGGGACTCGAAGAAGTCTTGAAAAGCGAAGGATACGAGACCGCGTCGTGCAATCGTGGCGATGAAGCCGTCGCCGCCGTCGGCAAATTCAAGCCGACTCTTATCGTGCTCGACGTGATGTTGCCGGGCGCAAGCGGGTATGACATCTGCAAGCAGCTACGGACCAAAAAAACCTCCACACCCATCCTCATGCTTACCGCCAAGGGGCAGGAGATTGACAAAGTCGTCGGCCTCGACCTTGGCGCGGATGATTACGTTACCAAACCGTTCGGTGTGCGCGAACTGCTCGCGCGTATCCAAGCCTTACTGCGCCGGAGCGCTAGCAATGGCAATTCCGTTTCAGACAAGGCCCTGAATGAGAAGTCCTTCAAAATTGGCGATGCGACGATTGATCCGAAAACGTTTCAAGTGAAACGCAGCAAGGCGGTCGAAGAACTCACGGCGAAAGAATTGAAATTGCTGCAAGTTTTTCACGCGCACGCGGGCGCGGTGTTGTCGCGCGACAAACTACTGAACGAAGTCTGGGGCTATAATTATTACGGCACGACGCGCACGCTCGACCAGGTCATTGTGCAACTCCGAAAAAAAATCGGCGACAACGGCGGTGAACCGAAATATCTGCTTACCATCCACGGCGTCGGCTACAAACTCGTCGTTTGAAAATAAAAAACCGCCGGAAAAATTCCGGCGGTTTTTGCTCAACTAAATTCTTACGGTAAATCCGTTGCGCCCATCAGGAAGCGGTCGCACTCGCGCGCGGCGCCACGGCCTTCATTGAATGCCCACACGACGAGGCTCTGGCCGCGACGACAATCGCCGCAGGCAAAAATCTTCGCGTGGTTCGTGGTGTATTTCTCGAAGTCGGCCTTCGCATTGCTGCGCACGTCACGTTCGATGCCGAGCGTTTCGAGCAACGGCTGTTCCGGGCCCATAAAACCCATCGCGAGCAAGACGAGTTGCGCGGGCAAAACTTTTTCCGTGCCGGGAATGGGCTGCGGGCCGAACACGCCCTTGTCGTTCGCCTTCCATACCACATCCACAACATGAACGGCTTTCACGTGGCCGTTAGCATCTGCCTCAAATTTTGTCGCGGTCTTCAGATAGACGCGTGGGTCGCCACCAAATTTCGCTGAAGACTCTTCCTGTCCATAGTCGAGCTTGTAAGTCTTGGGCCATTCCGGCCATGGATTGTTCGCGGCGCGTTCGAGCGGCGGTTGCGCCATGATTTCCAATTGAACGAGCGATTTGCAGCCGTGCCGAACCGACGTGCCGACGCAGTCCGTGCCGGTGTCGCCACCGCCGATGACCACAACGTCTTTGTCAGCCGCCGAGATTTGAGCGTCGGGTTTATTTCCGTCGAGCAAATTCTTGGTGTTCGCGGTGAGAAATTCCATCGCGAAGTGGATGCCTTTCAACTGACGGCCCTCAATCGGCAAATCGCGCGGCTTGGTTGCGCCGGTGGCGAGGATGACGGCGTCAAAATCCTTCAACAACCTATCGGTCGGAAGATTTTTCCCGACCTCGGTGTTGCAGACAAATTTTACGCCTTCTTTTTCCAGCAAGTCGAGACGGCGCTGGACGACTTCCTTTTTATCGAGCTTCATGTTGGGTATGCCATACATGAGCAAGCCGCCGGGGCGGTCAGCGCGTTCAAAGACGGTGACTTCGTGGCCAGCCTTGTTCAATTGTGCAGCGGCAGAAAGTCCGGCGGGACCCGAACCGACAACGGCAACCTTTTTACCAGTGCGCTTTTTCGGCGCTTCCGCGACGACCCAGCCATTTTCCCAGCCGTGGTCAATGATGCTGACCTCGATGTTCTTGATGGTGACAGCGGGTTCTTTCATGCCCAGCACGCAAGAACCTTCACACGGAGCCGGACAAACGCGACCGGTGAACTCGGGGAAATTATTCGTCTTGTGCAGGCGATCCAGCGCCTCACGCCACAGGCCGCGATAAACCAAATCATTCCATTCGGGAATGAGATTGTGAATCGGGCAGCCGCTGGCCATGCCGCTGACAATCTGGCCAGTATGGCAGAACGGAATGCCGCAATCCATGCAGCGCGCGCCCTGTTTCTTCAGGTCGGCCTCGGACTGATGCAGGTGAATTTCCTTCCAGTCCGCAATGCGTGACAGCGGTGTGCGATCAGCGGGCAATTCGCGTTTGAACTCTAAAAATCCAGTTGGTTTTCCCATCTTTGGTTTTTCTTCGGGTTAAATTTTAGTGTCCGCCCTTTACATTTTCCTCGAACGCAGCCATAACGGCTTCGTCACCGGTCAAGCCTTGCGACTGCACTTTCTTGAGCGACAGCAACACGCGTTTGAAATCTTGCGGCATTACTTTGACGAACTTCGGAATAAAGTTTTTCCAGTCAGCCAGAATCGTCGCAGCACGTTCGCTATTGGTGTAGGCTTGGTGGCGCTGGATCAACTTCCAAACCTGTTCGATCTCGTCGGCGTCTTCGAGTTTCTCGAGTGCGACAAGCTCCATGTTGCAACGACCGGCAAAATCTCCGGCCTCATCCAGAACGTAGGCGATGCCACCGCTCATGCCGGCGGCAAAGTTGCGTCCAGACTTGCCGAGTATCACAACGCGTCCGCCGGTCATATATTCGCAGCCGTGGTCGCCGACGCCTTCAACAACCGCGTTGACGCCGGAGTTGCGGACGGCGAAGCGTTCACCTGCCACGCCGCGCACAAAAATTTCGCCCGCCGTCGCGCCGTAAAGCGCCACGTTGCCAATGATGATGTTGTCGTCAGCCTTGAACGTCGAAGCCTTCGGTGGATAGACGATGAGTTTGCCGCCGCTCAAGCCTTTGCCAAAATAGTCATTCGCATCGCCTTCGAGTTCGTGCGTCATTCCCTTGGGCATGAATGCGCCAAAGCTCTGACCGGCGCTGCCGTTGAATTTCAACAGCACCGTGTCTTCAGGCAGACCGGCGGGGCCGTGCTTCTTCGTGATCTCGCTGCCAACAATCGTGCCGACGACGCGGTTTACGTTGATAATGGGCAGTTCGGCGCGGACTTTTTCGCCGCGCTCAATCGCAGGTTTGCAAATCTCCAAAAGCTTGGTCACGTCCAAAGATTTTTCCAAACCATGATCCTGATCTTGCGAGCGGAAACGCCCGACGTCCGCGCCCATGTCGGGACGATGCAAAATCGGCGTGAGGTCGAGGCCGCTGGCTTTCCAATGCTCGATGGCTTTCCACGGAATCAATTTGTCCGTGCGGCCAACCATGTCTTCGAGTTTACGGAAACCGAGCTTGGCCATGATTTCGCGGAGTTCCATCGCGATGAAGCGCATGAAATTCACGACGTGATCCGCCTCGCCGGTGAAACGTTTGCGTAGGCGCGGGTCTTGTGTGGCCACGCCAACGGGACACGTGTTCAGATGACAGACGCGCATCATGATGCAACCCATCACGACAAGCGGCGCGGTGGCAAAACCAAATTCTTCCGCGCCGAGCAGCGCGGCGATGGCGACGTCGCGGCCAGTTTTCAACTGGCCGTCCGCTTCGACATAAATGCGGCTGCGCAGATTGTTCAACACGAGCGTCTGGTGCGCTTCGGCCAAGCCAAGTTCCCACGGTCCACCCGCGTGTTTGATGGATGAGAGCGGCGACGCGCCCGTGCCGCCATCATGGCCGGAAATCAAAACGACATCCGCGTGCGCCTTGGCGACACCCGCCGCGACCGTGCCGACGCCGACTTCTGCAACAAGCTTGACGCTGACGCGCGCATTGCGGTTGGCGTTTTTAAGGTCATGAATCAGCTCCGCCAAATCTTCGATGGAGTAAATGTCATGATGCGGCGGCGGTGAAATCAAGCCGACGCCAGCCGTCGTGCCGCGCGTTTTGGCAATGTCCGGGAAAACTTTTTTGCCGGGCAGTTCGCCGCCTTCGCCGGGCTTCGCACCCTGCGCCATCTTGATCTGAATCTCGCGCGCGTTGACAAGGTAATTGCTAGTTACGCCGAAACGCCCGCTGGCGACTTGTTTGATCGCAGAATTTTTTGAATCGCCGTTCGTTTCTAGAACGTAGCGTGCGGGATCTTCGCCGCCTTCGCCGGTGTTGGATTTTCCGCCAAGGCGGTTCATCGCGACGGCGAGGGTCTCGTGCGCTTCCTTGGAGATCGAACCGTAGCTCATCGCACCGGTCTTGAAACGCTTCACGATGCTCTCGACAGATTCCACTTCTTCGAGCGGGATGCTCTGCTCGAACTTGAAATCGAGCAAACCGCGTAACGTGCAAAGTGATTTCGCGCGGTCGTTGATGAGGTCGGCGTATTCGCGGTAAATCTTTTCGCTGCCGAGGCGACAGGCGGTCTGCAATTTGTGGATCGTCTGCGGATTGAACAGATGCTGTTCGCCGCCGTCGCGCCATTGATACTGACCACCAGCATCCAGCTCGTTGTTGACCGATTCACGTGGGAACGCGCGGCGATGCCGCGAAAGCGCTTCCTCAGCAATGACATTAAGACCAATCCCCTGAATGCGGGTCGGCGTCCAGGTGAAATATTTTTCCACGACCTCGCTGTTGATGCCGACGGCCTCAAAAATTTGCGCACCGCGATAACTTTGCACCGTGGAGATGCCCATCTTGGCCATGGTCTTGACCACGCCTTTGATAGCGGCCTTGATGAATTTCTTCACCGCCGTCTTGTGATCGGTCTTGAGCAGCAAGCCTTCCTTGATGAGGTCATCAATGGATTCGTAGGCCAGATAGGGATTGATCGCACTGCAACCATAACCGATGAGCAATGCGAAGTGATGCACCTCGCGCGGTTCGCCGGATTCCAGCACGAGGCCGGTGCGGCCACGCGTGCCGGTGCGGATGAGATGATGGTGCAGGCCGGCGGTCGCGAGCAGCGCAGGAATCGGCGCCA
>CAINDH010000188.1 GCA_903847285.1 uncultured Verrucomicrobia subdivision 3 bacterium
CAAACCAATGCTCGGACTAACAAATCAGTGGTCCAGAAAAGCGAACCCTCTCATTGCGCATGATTGATTTAGCAATGCAAGCGGAGAAGTGATCACTTCTCATTTTGTATAAGTTTGAGAATTGGCATCCCGCCTACCGCATCTTTGCAGGAACTCAGATCGCACCAAACTAGGCGCGCACTTTCTAATACTGCCTTTAACTTCCCCGTTTTTAAACAGGCTGAGTAGCATTTTCTCATGCTGGACTGCGGTGTTCTGCGCTTGGCGAATATTCCGTGAGCACCCGGAGCTCAAGAAATTCGCCTTTGGTTTTATTAAATATTTCAAAGAGTGACTCAGCAACTTGGTTCTGATTCAGGGTGGCTGTAAATGTAACAACAATATGTGGCGAGGAGTGGCATCTCGGTGAATTTGATTGCATAAAATTTTAAAACGCTTGCGCCAACGATTTGCCATTATAAAAAATGGCGGAACTTAAGTGGATAGCGGAAATTTGTTGCATTGATGCGTTCGCATGGTTTTGCAAGGAGTTTAGTGTTCATTGGTAGCAGATGATGCGCGAATCTGTAATTAAGTTTTGGTTTGATGCCCACTGCGTATTCTGAAGAAAATATTTCTAGTGCGTAAATAAAACAGATGCGTTTGAGTGCGGGTGTTTGGGACAGCAGAAAATTAATTTGCCACCGAATCATTGGTTTCCCCAATGTTTTCTGGGTGCAATGTGAAGGCACTGAAAATAATTTAAAAAAGTTATTGCACATGAAAACATCTCTGATAGATTTCGCACTCCTCGTAGCCGAAAGGCTTCGCAGGACAGCATTGTTTGCGGACCGATAACTGATTCCCGACAAGGGACAGGATTGATGGCCGGCTAACTCCAAAGTTGCTGTTTGAACAACGTTTGCATTTATGCCCGTTAAAACATTTAGACCGCTGACGCCGTCCACGCGATATTTAACTATCGCGGACTTCAGCGATATTACCAAGACGACGCCGGAGAAATCCCTTGTCGAAATCCGCAAGAAGACCGGTGGTCGCAACCACTATGGTCGCGTCACAGCTCGTGGCATCGGCGGCGGTCACAAGCAGAAAATCCGTCTTGTGGATTTCAAGCGCAACAAGCACGGTGTCGAAGCGACGGTTGCGGCGATTGAATACGATCCAATGCGCTCTGCCCGTCTTGCGCTCCTCCAATACAAGGATGGCGAAAAGGCTTACATCATCGCCCCGGTTGGCATCAAGGTGGGTGTTACTCTTTCCAGTGGTCCGACGGCTCCGCCCGAAGTTGGTAATGCGCTCCCGCTCAAAGCCATTCCGGTTGGCCTCGCGATTCATAACATTGAACTCGCTCCAGGTCGTGGTGGCCAGATTGTCCGTTCTGCTGGCAGCTCGGCGACGTTGATGTCCCGCGACGAAGGCTACGCGCAATTGCGTTTGCCGTCTGGCGAAATCCGCCGCATTCACGAAGAGTGTTATGCGACTATCGGTCAGGTTGGTAACACCGAGCATGAAAACGTAGTTCTTGGTAAGGCTGGCCGTTCCCGGCATCGTGGTATTCGCCCGATTAGTCGCGGTGTGGCGCGTAACCCGGTTGACCATCCAAACGGTGGTGGCCAGGGTAAATCAAAGTCTGGCGGTGGTTGGCAGCAGCTCATGTCCCCGTGGGGCAAGATTGCAAAGGGTGGCAAAACACGCGCCAAATACAAGGCTTCAAACCGGTTCATCGTTGTTCAACGCAACGGCTTGCCGATGAAAAACAAATAATTTATGGGACGCTCGATTAAAAAAGGTCCGTTCGCTGATTTTCACCTGCTGGACAAAGTCCAAAAGGCTAAGGCCACCAACCAGAAGACGCCCATCAAGACGTGGTCGCGCCGTTCGACGATCTCTCCAGAATTTGTCGGACTTACCTTTGGTGTGCACAACGGAAAAGTGTTCAGCCCTGTGTTCGTCACGGAAAATATGGTCGGCCACAAGCTTGGCGAATTTGCGTTGACTCGCACATTCAAGAAGCACGGCGCCCACACCGCGAAGGCGGAAGCCAAATAGTTTTTATGGAAGTTTTCGCCATTACAAAAAATATCCCGATGTCCGCGCAGAAGATGCGCGAAGTCGTTCGGCAGATTCAGGGCTTGGGTGCTCTGGAGGCCGAACAAATTCTCGCCGTTGTCCCGCGCAAGGGTGCTCGTTATGCCGCCAAGACGCTGCATTCGGCCATCGCCAATGCGGAAAACAACAACAAGCTGCGCCCGGAAACGTTGCGTATCAAAGAGGCGGTTGCCGGTGCGGCTACGACTTTGAAACGGTTTCAACCAAAGGCTCGTGGATCTGCCGGCCCAATTCTGAAACGCCGTTGCCACATCAAAATCACTTTGTCCGACGAATAATATGGGTCAAAAAACCAATCCAATCGGTTTGCGCGTCGCAGTCAACAAAGACTGGCGCTCGAAGTGGTATGCAAACAAGAAAGATTTTAGCAAGCTGCTCACGGAAGACCGTTTGATCCGCACGCTGCTTAAGAAGAAGCTCGAAGGCGCTTCAGTTCCGCGCATTTTGATTGAGCGCGCTACGAACCGTTGCCGCGTGACTATTATGACCGCTCGTCCGGGTGTCGTCATTGGTCGTAAAGGGTCGGAAATTGACAAGCTCAAGGAAGAGTTGAGCAAGTTGACCGGCAAAGAAGTTTACGTGGACATCGTTGAGGTGAAGCAGCCCGAGCTCGATGCGCAGTTGGTTGCGGAGGGCATTGCCTTGCAGCTCGAGCGGCGTGTTTCGTTCCGCCGTGCGATGAAAAAAGCATTGCAGACCGCAAAAGACTTCGGTGCAGAAGGAATAAAAATTCGTGCGGGTGGTCGTCTTGGAGGTGCCGAGTTGGCGCGCGTGGAAATGTATCACTGGGGTCGGGTTCCGTTGCACACATTGCGCGCGAACATTGATTATGGTTTTGCGGAAGCGTTGACTGTCTATGGCAAGCTCGGCATTAAATGCTGGATTTGCAAAGGTGACATCAAGCCGCAGAAAAAAGCGCAGCAGCCGGCTGATGCCGCTGCCGCAAACTGATTTTTTAAGAAAAGAGATTTGATATGGCAATGCAACCGGCAAGAGTAAAGTTTCGCAAGATGCACCGTGGCAGTCGCTCCGGTCTGGCGACGCGTGGTAACACGGTCGCGTTTGGCGAATATGGGTTGATGGCATTGGATCGTTGCTGGCTCGATGCCAAACAACTCGAAGCCTGCCGTGTCGCGGTCGCCCGCCAGATGAAGCGTAAGGGCAAAATGTGGATTCGGGTGTTCCCCCAAAAGTCCTTTACCAAGAAGCCTCTTGAAACCCGCATGGGTAAAGGTAAGGCGCCAGTGGAGGGCTGGGTGGCCGTAGTTAAGCCGGGGACAATTTTATTTGAGATCGATGGCATCACCGAGGCAGAAGCCCGCGAGTCGATGCGCTTGGCTGACACCAAGTTGCCGATTAAGACTAAGTTCGTTTCTCGCCACCATCACGCGAGCTAAAAATTTATGAAGTTTGCCGAATTGAAAGACATGACGCTGGTGGAGTTGTCGGCCAAAGGCCGCGACCTCCGGCAGGAAATTTTCAACCTGCGCCTCCAACAGGCAAGCGCGCAGTTGGAGAAGCCCGCGCGCCTGCGGACACTCCGTAAGGACATCGCCCGCGTGGAGACTAGGATTTCCGCGTTGAGCAATCAGGCGAAGAAAGCGGCAAAATAATTTTGTATGGCTGAAGCAACGAACATTGTGGCGGCGACCGGCAAGCGTAAACAGCGCGTCGGCGAAGTTGTCTCGAACAAGATGACAAAGACAATCGTGGTGCGTGTGGAACGCCGTTTTCCTCACCCGCAATACAAGAAGATTGTAACGTCTTACAAGAAATTTTACGCGCACGACGACAAGGCTGAAGCCAAGGTCGGTGACACGGTGCGCATTGAGGAATCACGCCCGCTGTCCAAGCTTAAGCGTTGGAAGCTGATTGAAGTCGTGGAAACCGCCGTGGCCGCCTGATTTAATTTTATGTTGCAGATTCGTTCCAGTTTGGATGTCGCAGACAATACCGGTGCCAAGATTGCTTGGAACATCGGCGTGTTGGGTCGCAACCAGCGTTATGCCGGCATTGGCGACGTGATTAAGGTTCATATCAAGGAAGCCGCTCCAGACGGTTCCGTGAAAAAAGGCGAAGTGCATGATGCTGTTGTCGTTCGCACACGGCACATCATTCGCCGTAACGATGGGTCTTATTTACGCTTTGATCGCAACGCCTGTGTGATCATTGACAAAGAGTTGAATCCAAAAGGCACGCGTATTTTTGGACCTATCGCTCGCGAATTGCGTGAGAAGAAGTTCATGAAAATTATTTCGCTCGCCCCGGAAGTTATTTGAAAATTTTATGAAGTGTCATGTTAAAAAAGGTGATGAAGTAGTCGTGCTTGCTGGCAAAGACAAGGGCAAGCAGGGCAAAATCATCGCCGTGCTCGTGAGCCAGCAGCGGGTCATCGTCGAAGGCGTGCAGATGATTAAAAAGCACGTCAAAAAAAACCAACAGAACCCGAATGGGGCGATTCTTGAGCGCGAAGGCAGTGTTCACATCTCGAATGTGAAAAAAGCCGTTGCCGCCACAGCCTAAACAATTTCTCACGGCCAAATCCGTGAACTAAAAAATGAAAGCCAGACTTTACAAAAAATACACCGACGAAGTGGTGCCAGCTCTGAAGGCCAAGCACAACTACACCAACGTTCACCAGATTCCAAAGTTCGTGAAGATTGTTGTGAACATGGGCGTGAGCGCTTCGTTGGAAAAAGGTGCGATTGATGACGCCGCCAAAGATTTGACCCAGATTACCGGCCGCAAAGCTGCGATTAGCAAGTCCAAGAAGGCTGTTGCTCAGTTCAAATTGCGCGAGAACCAGCCCATCGGCTGTCGCGTGACACTGCGCCAGGACGCGATGTATGAATTTTTTGATCGCCTGGTGGCGACTGCGCTGCCTCGTATCCGTGACTTCCGTGGTTTGTCCCCGCGCAAGTTTGATGGCCGTGGCAACTATACGTTTGGCGTTAATGACCAGACAATTTTCCCGGAAATTGAAATGGACAAAATTAAACGCACGCAAGGCATGGACATCACGATTGTGACGACCGCGCCGACCGATGCCGAGGCGCATGACCTGATCAAGCTCATGGGCTTTCCGTTTTCAGAAAAATAATTTATATGGCCAAGAAAGCATGGTTGGAACGCAATAAGCGCAAGCAGGAGACGGTGAAGAAATTTGCCGCCATTCGCGCTGAACTCAAGGCGAAGAAGGACTATATCGGTCTTTCCAAACTCCCGCGTGATGCCAGCCCAACGCGCGTGATCAACCGCTGCGCCTTCAGTGGTCGTCGCCGTGGTTATTGGCGCAAGTTTGGTGTATCGCGTTTGACGTTCCGCGAAGCGGCGTTGAACGGTTTGATTCCCGGTGTGACGAAGTCCAGCTGGTAAAAATTTATTCGTGCTGGCTGTCGGCTCCACACTGTTGTTGGGACCGAAACGCAGGACGTAAGTTAAAAAGTTATATGAGCGATCCGATTTCTGATATGTTGACGCGCATCCGCAACGGCGGACGTGCGTTGTTGCCCACCGTGGAGATGCCGCATTCGCGCATCAAGGAAAGCGTGGCGAAAATTTTGCAGGCCCAAGGCTACGTTGCTGAAGTGTCGGTGGCTGGCACGGTGAAAAAAACCATCAAATTGCAGCTCAAGTATAATGGCAAAAAGAATGTCATCGAAGGCTTGAAGCGCGTGAGCAAGCCCGGTCTGCGCAAGTATGTCGGATCCACGGAAATTCCCCGTGTGCGCGGCGGTCTGGGCGTGGCGATTATTTCAACCTCGGAAGGTCTGTTGACCGACCAGCAGGCGCGCAAGAAAAACCTCGGCGGAGAGCTTCTCTGCTACATCTGGTAATAATTTTATGTCGCGTATTGGAAAACAACCGATTGCCATTCCCGCCAAAGTGAAGGTGGAAGTGAAGGGACAGAAAATTTCTGTTGAAGGCCCCAAGGGCAAACTTAACTGGGATCTGCCCAAGCGCACCAGCCTCAAGGTGGAGGGCGACAAAGTTGTCGTCAGCCGCGATGGCGATGATGCCCAGGCAAAAGCGCTGCACGGCTTGAGCCGTGCGCTCGTCAACAACATGATTAAGGGCGTAGCCGAAGGTTACGTCAAGAAGCTCGAGATTCAGGGCGTCGGTTTCAAGGCCTCCGTCACCGGAAAATTCGTGAACCTCTCGCTCGGTTTTTCTCACCCGGTCAATTACAACATTCCTGACCAGATCAAAGTCACGGTGGATGAGAACACCAAGCTTACGATTGAAGGCCCAGACAAAATGATCGTCGGCAAAGTGGCCTCTGAAATTCGCGCCTATTATCCGCCAGAGCCTTACAAGGGCAAGGGCGTTCGTTACGCTGGCGAACACGTCCAGCGCAAGGAAGGCAAGACAGTCCAATAATAATTTTTGTTCACGGCCATAACCGTGGACGCACAAAAATGAGAACGGAAAAAAAACTTAAACTGCGCCAGTTGCGACGCTATCGCATTCGGAAGAAAATCTCTGGCACCAAGGATCGTCCGCGCATGGCGGTCTGTTTCACCAGCCAGAACATCCACGTCCAATTCATTGATGACGACGCGGGTGTGACCATCGCAGCGGCATCGACCGTCACGAAGGGCAAGGGCAAACGCGAACTGGCTGGCAACGGTGCAGGCGCGAAGAAGCTCGGTGCCATTGCGGCAAAGAGCGCGATTGAAAAAGGCATCACCGCCGTTGTGTTCGACCGTGGCGGTAGCCGTTATCACGGCAAAGTTAAAGCGCTGGCTGATGCCGCGCGTGAAGCCGGTCTAAAATTTTAACCCGCAACCAATAAGAATCCTGTGGCTGATATCAATAAACCTGAAGCGGGCGCAACCCCTGTTGTTGCTGCCGTAGAAACGCCGCCCGCGCCGCAAGCGCAACGCGGTGGCGGTGACCATCGTGGCGGCGGCGATCGCGGCCAGCGTGGTGGCGGTAACCGCGGCCGGCGTAAGCCGGTGGAAAATGATAATTTTGGCGGCGAAGAAATGTTTGAGAAGGTTGTGTTCATCAACCGCTCCTCCAAAGTCGTCAAAGGCGGACGCCGTTTCAAGTTCAGCGCGCTCGTCGTAGTCGGCGACAAAAAGGCCGCGCCGGTTACGCGCTCGGAAAAGCGTCGGAAGTTGCCGATGCCATCAAGCGCGGTGGTGAGCTTGCCCGCAACAAGATGCAGGCAGTGGCGTTGAAAGACGCGACCATTCCACACGAAGTTTATTCGACTTTTGGTGGTGCAAAAATTTTGCTGCGCCCGGCCTCCCCCGGCACAGGCATTATCGCTGGCAAAACGGTTCGTTCCGTTTTGGAAGCTGCTGGCATCAAAGACATCCTAACTAAATCGCTCGGTTCCAAGAACGCGGCGAACGTGGTGAAGGCTACTTTGGGCGCTCTGTTAAGCCTGCGCACGCGCGAAATGATTTATCAAGCGCGTGGTTTGGAAATTAAAAAAGTGGCGACGCCTAAAGCGCCCGAAGCCATTGCTGCCTAATTCATTTTTATGCGACTGCACAATCTTAAACCTCGCCCCGGCTCTAAACATCGCCGTAAACGTCTCGGTCAGGGCGAATCCAGCGGACGTGGCAAAACTGCCGGTCGCGGTGGCAAGGGCCAGACCGCTCGTTCCGGTAGCTCTATCCGTATCGGTTTTGAAGGTGGGCAGATGCCGCTCATCCGCCGAATCCCGAAACGTGGTTTTAATAACACGGCATTCGAGACGCGTTACATCGCGGTGAACGTGAGCGATCTTGAAATTTTTGACAACGGTGCAACGGTTGACGAAACCGCTATCCGTGCAGTTGGTCTGGCCAACGGTCCGGGCGACGGAATCAAGATTCTTGGCACCGGTGAGCTTTCCAAAAAGCTTAACGTGACGGCGAGCGCTTTTAGCGCTTCGGCCAAAACAAAAATTGAAGCCAAGGGCGGTAAGGCCGAAGTGGCCAGTCGCAAGACTGCCGTTAAAGTTAAAGCCAAAGCCTGATTGCGGCATTGACCCATGTTCCGCAACCTCACCAACACGTTTCTCAATTGCTTCAAGATTCCGGAGCTCAAATCCAGGATTCTATTCACGTTGGGATTGTTGATTTTAGCGCGTTTACTCGCCGTTATTCGCATTCCCGGTTTGAATGGCGATGCGCTTTCCTCATTCTTTGCGGCGCAGAGCAATAACGGTTTGTTGGGGATGTATAATACCTTTGCGGGCGGCGCTTTTGAACATTGCGCCATCGGTTCGCTAGGTATCATGCCCTACATCAGCGCGACGATTATCATTCAATTGCTCACTGCGGTCTGGGCTCCTTTAAGCAAGCTTGCTCGTGAAGAAGGTGGTCGCACGAAAATTGTTCAATATGGGCGCTACCTCACCGTGCTGTTGTGCATCGGGCAGGGTGCCTACTTCGCTAATAATTGGCTACATCCCCAGTCCATTTTTAGCGGATTCCAGGGTGACTTGGTTTTGATTTCAAATCATTGGGTTTATTTCTTTGAAGCCATTACGGTGATGACGGCGGGAACGATGCTCTTGATGTGGCTTGGTGAACAGATTACGGAACGGGGTATTGGCAATGGTGTTTCCCTCATCATCACCATTGGTATCTTGGCCCGGCTGCCACAAGCGGTGACGGCGGCTAAGAATATGTTCTGGCCCGAAGGTGGCGGTGAACCCACTCATAGTTTGCTGGGAACCGGTCTTTTGCTGGTTGCATTGCTGGTCATTGTTGTCGGTGGAGTTATCGCTATCACCCAAGCGCAACGGAAAATTCCAGTGCAATATGCTAGCCGTATGGTGGGTCAAAAAATGTATCAAGGTGGAACCAACTTCATGCCTTTGCGTGTGAACTATGCTGGTGTGATGCCGATTATTTTCGCCCAGTCGATATTGATGTTTCCCCAGCCGGTCTTAACTTGGCTGGCTAGCGGTATTTCGCAACCATTTTTGCACGAAAAACTGATTGGCTTGGCATCGACACTGAACTACGGCTCATGGCTATACCTGACGATTTATTCATTGATGATTTTGTTCTTCTCATATTTCTGGGTGGCCACGCAATTTAATGAAATTCAGATTGCAGACGACTTGAAGAAAAACGGTGGTTATATTCCCGGCGTTCGTCCCGGCCAGCAGACCAGCGAATATCTTCACAAAGCAATGAGCCGAATCACGCTTGCTGGTGCGCTATTCCTAACCATCATCGCCACGTTGCCGATCATTCTTTCGCGCGAGTTAAGCATTGACCAGAACGTCGCCCAATTTTTTGGCGGCACCAGCATCTTGATCTCGGTCGGTGTATTGCTCGACACAATGCGCCAGGTTGAATCGCACCTCATGATGCGTCACTACGATGGTTTCCTTAAAAAAGGAAAAGTCCGTGGCCGTTTCTGAAATTTTGTGGCCGGCATAAAGCTCAAGACGGCAGAGGATTTGAAGTTGATGCGGCCGGCCTGCGTGGTGGCGGCGAAAGTTTTGGATGAAATTGCCAAGTTCATCAAACCAGGTTTGACAACGCGGCAGGTGGACAATTTTGCAGCTGAACGGATGGCCGCTTACGGTGGAAAGAGCGCCTTTTTGGGTTATCGAAATTATCCGTGTCATACTTGCATATCAGTGAACGACGAAGTGGTTCACGGTCTGGCGAATGAACGCGAATTAAAATTCGGAGACATCGTCAGCGTGGATGTGGGCGTTCGCTATAATGGTTTTATTGGTGACAATGCCAGAACGGTGGCAGTTGGTGGCTGTGGGGTTGCGGCCCAGCAGTTGATGGACGTTACGGAACAGTCGCTCCATCTTGGAATCGCCGCGGCCGTGCCCGGGAATCGCGTGACTGATATTTCGCGCGCGGTGCAGGATTACGTTGAAAAAAATGGCTTCAGCGTGGTTCGGGAATTTGTTGGACACGGGGTTGGACGCACAATGCACGAAGAACCACAGGTGCCAAACTTTGTGGATCGGACGATGAATGATCGACTGCGACCGGGAATGACGATTGCCATTGAGCCGATGGTGAATGCCGGTCGGCACGACGTTAAAATTTTGAAAGACGGCTGGACAGTAGTGACGCAAGATGGTTCAATGTCTGCCCATTTTGAGCATACCGTTCTCATTACGGAAGGTAAGCCAGAAATTTTGACATGGCTAATGCCTTTATCGTAGAAGGCCGCGTGACGGAAGTTCTGGGGAATGGAACCTGTCAGGCGGAATTGAAAAACGGTCATCGGTTGACCGCCTTTGTGGCGGGACGTGATAAAAAGATTTTTGCCGGCGTGAACGCCGGCGATGTGGTCAAATTACAATTGACGCCCTACGACTTGAGCGTGGGGCGTATTTTAGTCGAAACAAAAAAGATTTAGAAAATGAAAGTCCGAGCGTCAGTTAAAAAAATGTGCGAGCACTGCAAAATCGTGAAGCGCAAGGGTGTCATTCGCGTCATCTGCTCGAATAAACGTCACAAGCAACGTCAAGGTTAATTAAAATTTATGGCACGCATCATTGGTGTAGAAATTCCGCCGAACAAGCGCATTGATATTGCGCTCCGTTACATCTACGGAATCGGCCCGGTAAACGCAGTCGAAGTTCTCGAACGCGCAAACATTGACCCGTCCATCCGCGCGAAGGATCTGACCGAGGCGCAGCTCTCGCAGATCGTTCACGCGATTCAAGATGGCAAGTATGTCATCGAAGGCGATCTTCGCCGCGAACTCGGTATGAATCTTAAGCGTCTGCAAGGCATCCGTTGCTATCGTGGTGTCCGCCACCAGCGCAGCTTGCCAGTGCGTGGTCAACGCACCCAGACGAATGCCCGCACACGCAAGGGACCGCGCAAGACGGTCGGCGTGCAACGCAACCCGGCCGCCAAGGCTGGCATCCATTGATTTATTTCAAATTTGTAATTTGAAATTTGAAATTAAATAACGCTATGTCCGAAGAAAAGAAAAAGCCCGCCGCTCCGAAGAAGGAAAAAGAAGTTAAGGTTGCAGCTGCCGCCCCGGCGGAAGCCAAGCCTTCCAAAAAGGATAAGGCCGCTGCTGCCGAAGCTGCGAATCCGGTTGAACCCGTGGTTCCTGTCGCTCCGACCGCCGCCGAACTTCTTGGTGAAGATCCAAACGCTAAGAAAATCGTCAAGGCCAAGCACGCGAAGAACGTCGCGGTGGGCATTGCAAACATTCTGGCAACTTTCAACAATACTCAGGTGACCATTACCGATATGCAGGGCAACCTGATTGGTTGGTCCGCCGCTGGTCGCGTCGGTTTCAAAGGTTCGCGCAAAAGCACGGCCTACGCCGCGCAGATGGTGGCGCAGGATGCCGCTCGTCAAGCCATGTCTCACGGCATGAAGGAAGTTGAAATCCGCGTTAAGGGTCCTGGTTCAGGTCGCGAATCCGCCATCCGTGCATTGCAGGCGATTGGTTTGGAAATCAGTGCCATCAAAGATGTCACGCCGGTTCCGCATAACGGCTGCCGCCCGCGCAAGAAACGCCGCGTCTAGTCCGCAACTTTAATTTTAAAATTTATTATTTATGGCTCGTTATACAGGTCCCCGCGTCCGCATCAGCCGCCGTTTCGGCATCCCGATTTTCGGCCCCACGAAATATCTTGAACGCCGCAACTACGGTCCCGGCGTCCACGGTCCGAAGTCCCGCCGCAAGACCACCGAATACGGTGAAGGTCTGAATGAGAAGCAAAAGCTTCGTTATTTCTACGGCCTCATGGAAAAACAATTCCGTGGTGTCTATGAAAAAGCTAAAAACCGTCGCGGTGTGACCGGTGACACGATGCTTCAAATTTTGGAGACGCGCTTGGATAACGTTGTTTATCAACTTGGCTTTGCAAACACGCGCGCTGGTGCACGCCAGATGGTCAACCACGGTCACATCACCGTGAACGGACGGAAAGCTGCAATAGCTTCCTTCGCTTTGAAAGTGAACGACGTCGTTGCTGTTAAGAATCATAACGTCTCGAAGCAACTCTCCACCAAGGGTCTTGAAGTCTCCGCCAGCCGCGCGGTGCCGGATTGGTTGTCTTTGAACAAAGAAGAACTCAAAGGCACAATCATGCGCATTCCGACCAAGGAAGAGATCCAGCCCATCGCCAATGTGCAGATGGTCGTCGAATTTTATTCCCGCTAATAACCACAACTAGAAAAACAATTACACGGGCGGCTTTGGCTGGGAATAAATTTACCAGAGCCGTCAGATTAAAATTGTTACCGAAAGATAATTATGCCTGTTCGTCTTGGACGTTTTGAAATGCCGAAGCGGTTGCAGAAGGATGACGCTTCCGCCACCCCTAACTACGCGAAATTTATCGCCGACCCGTTTGAAACCGGCTATGGCCATACCGTAGGAAATTCACTTCGCCGCGTGTTGCTGTCCTCGCTCGAAGGCGCGGCCATCACCTCATTGAAGGTTGACGGCGCGATGCACGAGTTCGCCACCATTGACGGCGTCGTCGAAGACGTGACCGACATCGTTTTGAATTTGAAGAAGGTCAAGTTCAAGGCTCACACCCGCGAAGAACAGACCCTCTTGCTTTCTGTTAATAAGGAAGGCGCTGTGACCGCCGCCGACATCACAACCAACCAGAACATTGAACTGGTTAATCCCGACCAGCACATCTGCACACTGGACAAGAAAAAGAAATTTGAGATGGAATTGACCGTGAAAATCGGGCGTGGTTTCTGCCCGAGCGACGAAAACAAAAAGCCCGGTCAGGCCATCGGTATTGTTGCTATTGACTCCATTTTCTCCCCGGTAACCCGTGTGCGCTACGCTGTCGAAGCGGCGCGCGTCGGCAACCGCACGGATTATGACCGTTTGGTTATGGAAATCTGGACGGACGGGCGTATCACGCCTGACGACGCTCTCACCCAAGCCTCCGCGATTTTGGCGCATCACCTCGACGTATTTGTCGGTTACGACAAGAACGCCGTTGAGTTCGAAGAAGCGGCCGATAAGCAGGACGACGAGAAGGTGAAGATGAAAAAATTGTTGAACATGAGCGTCAACGAAATCGAATTGAGCGTCCGCGCAGCGAACTGCCTGAACAACGCCAACATCACCACCGTCGGCCAGCTCGCGATGAAGACTGAGCAGGAAATGCTTAAGTATCGCAACTTCGGCAAGAAGTCGCTGAACGAAATCAAAGATAAACTGACCTCGCTCCAGCTCTCGCTCGGAATGAATTTCGAGCCGGGACTGATTGACACCACGGTCAAAGAAGAGCCGAAAGCCGAATAAGGAATTGCCATGAGACATTTGAAACGCACGGCCAAATTGGGCCGCACATCTGAACATCGCAACGCGATGCTCGCCAACTTGGTTTGCAGCTTGATCGAGCATAAGCGCGTGACGACGACTTTGGCTAAAGCAAAAGCCGCCCGTTCGGTCGCTGAAAAGATGGTGACGCTCGGTAAGAGCGGAACCATTCATGACCGCCGCCTGGCTGTCGCTCGCTTGCATCAGGAAGCCGCCGCAAAAACCCTCTTTAAGGAAATCGCGCCGGTTTACAAAGATCGCAAGGGCGGTTACACACGCATCATCAAGATGAACCAACGCAATGGCGATGCCGCCCAGCGTGCCATTTTGGAATGGGTTGACTTCACCCCCGCTGTGACCGAGGCCGCTCCAGTCGCCGAAGCCAAGCCGGAAGCAAAGAAGTAAAATTTAGAAACTACCAAGCCTGCTCAATTCTTTGAGCGGGCTTTTTTGTTTTGAACCTTAGCGAAAGAAGAAAAGCAGCAGCAGAACAATGAGAAGCAAGGCGGTGCTCCACCACAACCAGGAAATTCCGCGCGGTTTGGCTTGCTTGCTGAATTCTTCCTCTACGAATTTATCGTAATTAAAATTCTCTTTAGGGATCCCCAAGCTGCTGGCATAGGCGGATTCTGACCAGCCGGTATGTTCATCCGCACCGCAATCAGGGCAGGCTTTGGCGTTGCGAGGCACATCCGCGCCGCAGTTGGGACAGGATTCGGGGGGCATCATTTGATTGCAGATTGATGAATTCAGAGCGCGGAATTGGTTTCCGGCATGGAGTGCAATTTAATTCCGTGCTCTCCAATGATGTTGCAAATTCTTTTTCACCCGCCTACACCGGCGTATTCTTCATCCGTCCGCAAATCCAGTCCCATCAAGATATAGTCGTGCGTTATGGCTTGCATATTTTTCACATAGTCCTCGAAGTGGGCGAGCTTGTTGAAACCGAGCATGGCAAACATCTTCACCGCGGCATCTTGCTCGCCAATGAATTCCGCTTCGACACGTTCAAGGCCGGCGCGGCGGGCAATGTCGAGAATTTCTAAAATCAACGCCCTCGCCAGTCCGCGTCCGCGAAATGCCGGATGCACGAGGACACTCACGCGCCCAATGTGCCGTTTCCAGCCGCCGAGTTGCTGGTGCAGCGTGGCCGAGCCGACAATCTTGCCGTCCAGCACGCCGACGAGCGGCAGGTTGCGGCCCACGTCAATGTGCTTGCACCAGTCGCGGATAACGGCGATGTCCTGCACGCGGTGTTTGATGAACATCCGCTCTTGTTCGGGAATGCCTTGGAAAAGCAGGTGAAAATCTTTTTCGTCATCCGCCTTAAGTGGACGGAGCGTGGCCTGCTTGCCGTCCTTCAGCGTGTTTTTTTTGGGAAACTTTTGGAGTTCGAGTTCAATGCTGAATGACATAGATTTCCTTTCGTTGACGCACTGTGCGCCTGCGGGAAAATTCCTGCAACAAAAATTTCAGCCAATTGCCGATTCGCCTGCGATGCCGGTGGCTGCAAGGGCGGAATTTAATTTCACGTCCGCCGGGTAGAGGCTCCAGCGCGCGGCGAGTTGAGGGACTTTTTCGAAATTCAGTTCCGCCTCGCCAAAAGTCGCGCTGTCGTCACCGTAGGGGAATGTTTTCATTCCCACTTCATTTTCAGGCAGGGTTTCGTTTCCCTGATTCCAAACGGTTTCTCCGGTCCACGCGTAGGCACGGGTCACGCAGCCATCGTCCAGCCGTGCCCAGGCATGATGTCGCAGCAAACGGCTGGCATGGAAATACTGGACATGGCCAAGCTGTTTGCTCAATGCGGCTAGGAAAAGAAACGTTGCGTCCACGTCATCGCCCGGTTCGGGCAATCCGAGGCCGGTGATGATGACCCAGCCGTGGACGCGCGGGCTGATAAAAAATTCGTGCCCGCCGGCAAGTCCTTCCGCCCACGAACACGGCGTGGCGTGGTTGAGGCCAAGCGCCAGCTTGACTGCTTCGGGCGTGGCAGAACGCACCGCAATCCAACATTCAGGACGGTTGGGGGAGTGCGAACGGCGAGGGAAAAAATAGTGCAGCGGTCGGAAAGTTTTTCGCTCTGGCTGTTGTCGCCGGTGCACGGCCAGCATCCAGCGAAACATCATGAAACCAAACCCGATGGTGAAGCCCAGCACTGCGAGTAGCAGCAGCGCGCCGAGGTCGTTCACTTCGAGTTTCACACCGCGAATCTACGCCCGCCTGGCATCGGTTCAAAGGAAAATTTACTGGCAACTTGTGTTCAGCCAGTCGAGATAATTTTTGGAACCGGCACTGACGGGCAGCACCAGAAATTCCGGCGTGTCGTAGGGATGTTTTTTGAGGAGGAGTTTTTCGAGGGCAGGCAGATTTGATTTCTGCGTCTTCAAAATCAACAGCACTTCTGTGCTGGATTCCATTTTTCTGCGCCACCAGTAATGTGACTCGATTTTCGGAACCAAATTGGCGCAGGCGATTAACTTGGCAGACAACGCGGCTTTGGCCAGAGAACGTGCCGTTTTTAAATCCGGGGTGGTGACGAGGACGATGAAAAACTTCGTGGCGGCCTTCACGCGTGGTCAGTTTAGCGTGGAGAAATCGCCGAGTGGACGGGTGAACGTGGCTTCGGCGGGATGGATGATAAGCGTGTCCGCCGTGTCGTGCACGCTGCCAGAAAGTGCAGCAAAGGGCAGGGCGACGGCGAAGATGGCCGTGCCAACAATAGTTACCGCGAAGCATCCGGGGCGAACCAAGGCGAGGTCGCCGACGACTTCCAGTGAATTATCCACCGACGCACGGGCGGAGTTGACGCTGCCAGCGGCGAGCGTCAGGAGGCAAACGAGGAGGAGAAATTTGTTTTTCATAGGCGGATTCTGTTGCCGCAACAATGCACCTTCCAGAATTATTTTCAAGCAGTTTGTAGTTTGGATTTAGGCGGGGCGTCCGTTATCGTGCGGCCATCTAAAAAATGCAGACACCTGTTTCTAAACGGTTACTTGGTCTGACCAACTGGATGGCAGCGGCAGTCGCGTTTTTTTTACTCGCCATTTTTTCAGCAATCGCGGATGAGCCGGCTGCGTCGGCGATGGCTGACTGGAAGCCGGAGGCGACCAATCATCTGGGGCAGTGGATCTGGGACACCAACGCCTTTGACAAACAGACGGTATGTTTCTGGCGACCGTTTGAAATCCCGCTAGGTAGCAAAATCACGCACGCAACGTTGCGCATCACGGTGGACAACGGCTACACGCTTTTTCTCGATGGTAATGAAATCGGTCGCGGCAGTGACTGGCGCACCGTTTCCAGATATGACGTGACGCAACTGCTCCGGCCGGGGCGGCACATCCTCGCAGTCGAAGCGTTTAATGACCGGCTGGAGGGTGGATTTATTTTCGTGTTGGATTTGGCGTTGGAAGGCAAGCCGGCGATTGAAATCACATCAGATGATTCCTGGTATGTGCTGCCGGACGGTCAACATGGTTGGGAGAAAAGAAAATTTTCCGCAGCGGCAAGCCGGCGCGCACATATCGTCGGGCCGGTGCACACGCATCCTTGGGAAATCTGGCCTTTCGGCTTGGCCACGGTGCCGGCATTGCATCCGGCAATGGTGCATTTCTGGCAGCGAGGTTGGTTTCAACTTGGTCTGTTTTTGACGTGCGCGGCGGCGGTTTTATCTTGTCTCTGGCTCCTGACGCAGCTTTCGGCGCAGCGTCAGGCGCAGAAGTTTTTGCAGGTGGAACGCGCCCGCATCGCGCGCGACATCCACGACGACCTTGGCGCACAGGTGACGCAACTGCTGTTGCTCGGCGAAGTCGCGCAGCGCGAGCAGCCGGAACATTCGGCCGCGCGAACGCAGTTGGCCAACATCTGCGAACATGGCCGCGAACTCGCGCACGCGCTGGATGAAATCGTCTGGGCGGTGAACTCACGGCGCGATACCGTGCGTGACTTCACGAGCTACGTCTGCAAATACGCGCAGGTTTTTCTGAGCGCCACGAAAATCCGCTGTCGGCTGGACGTGGAGCCGGAGATTGCCGCGACCCCATTTGATTTGCCCGTGCGCCGTAATTTATTTCTCGCGGTGAAGGAGGCTTTGAACAACGCGGCCAAACATTCGGCGGCGGATGAATTGTTCCTGCGGATTTACCGCACCGGGAAAATACTTTCCGTGGCGGTGGAGGATAACGGGCGGGGTTTTGATCCAGACCAGACTGGCGGTGAAGGCAACGGCATGACGAACATGGTGCAGCGCATGTCTGAAATCGGCGGAACGTGTGCGCTCTCCAGCCAGCCGGGCGGCGGGTCTCTGATTGTTTTTACCGTGCCGCTGCCGTCGGAAAAGCGTCGTTGGTTTCAGCGCCCGCAAAATCAAATGGCGGCGAATAAAATTGAAATCCCCCGCTTAGAAAATTAAACCATCCTCATGAAGACCGCAGCCACCAAAAAAATTGTGCTCGTAGAGGATAAGCCCGGCGTGCGCGATAGCTGGGTCAAGCTTATCAATTCGCTCCCCGGATTTTCCTGTGTGCAAGCCTGTGTTTCCGGCGAAGATGCGTTACGGGTGATTCCTTCGCTTAAGCCAGACGTGGTTTTGATGGATATTTTTCTGCCACGCATGAGCGGCATCGAATGCACGGCGCGGCTCAAACTTGAGATGCCGAATATTCAAATCCTCATGCTCACCGCCGTGGAGGATGACGAACTGGTGTTCATGGCGCTAGAGGCAGGCGCGGATGGCTATCTACTCAAGCGCACGAAGCCGGAGGATTTGAAGGCCGCGATGCTTGATGTGATTGGCGGCGGCGCACCGATGACCAGCGAGGTAGCGCGGCGCGTGGTGGAATCCTTCCGCCGCGCCAACAAGCAGCACAAGCCGGACGTGCGGCTGACGGCACGCGAGCAAGAAGTTCTGATTTTGCTTTCCAAAGGCTACTCCAACAAGGAAATCGCCAGCCAGCTTGCCATCGGCGCCGAAACGGTCGGCACGCACCTCAAGCACATCTACGAAAAAATGCACGTCCGCTCCCGCACTGAGGCGGTGGCGCGTTATATGACGCAGAAGGTATAATCGGCAATTTTTATAGAGATTTCTAAAATCGCTGCCCTCCGTTTGAACTCAGGGTTTGGCAAGCATCCCGTATTTGGGGGATAGAAAAATGTCGCTTGTCTGTTAGCTTCTCCGCACACCCGTGACCCACAGTCATCTACATAACCCAACAATTAGCCCAATGAAAACCCTAAAACTATTCGTATATCTCGTGCTGAGCCTTCTGCTTCCGCGCTTCGCAATGGCCGATCTCGTCGGCAATTACACCGCCGACGCCAACACTCTGGTTCTGCTGCACTTTGACCAGTCCGGGAACACTTCCTTGGTCACCAACTACGGCACCTTGGGTAGTAATTTTTATACTGCCAACATGAACAGCGGCAGTCACGTAGCCTCGACGACCGTTACGAACATGACGGGGCGTCCTTCTTATGTGAGTGGCCCTACCAATTTCGGTAACTGCCTAGCTCCCGATAACAGCAGCACCTTCGGTGTCTGCGGCTGGGATTTCAACAACAACGGTTCATTTAACCTTGATTCGGACGCATTTCCACAGAAGCGGTTGAACATCGGAAATGGCGCGCAGACGCCGTTCACCATTGAAGCTATCGTATGTCCAACCAATGGGACTAGTTCTAGCGGGCAAATCATCTGCACCGATAGTTCCCTAGCCAGCCGGGGTTTCCAATTCAACCTTTCCTCCGGTGGAGTCGTCATTTTTAACTTTGTAACGAGTGGCGGCAGTATGTCCGGCAACATAC
Organism: uncultured Verrucomicrobia subdivision 3 bacterium; assembly: GCA_903847285.1. The sequence goes on from CAINDH010000188.1 coordinate 19,165, forward strand.
CCACGACAGGCAATAACGCCCTTGTAAGCGGTAATTGGTATCATGTGGCCTTCAGTTATGATGGCACCAACGGCACGATTTACTGGACATTGCTCAATGGCACCAATGGCGCAGCGAGTGTTTTGGCCAGCCAAGCTCTCAATCTCGGCGTGGCGGCAGGCAACGTCACTGGCGAGCTGTCAATTGGCAACATTGGCCGCAACGTGTCGCAAGCCCCGTTTCAAGGCTACATTGACGAAGTGCGCATTAGCAGTGTGGCGCGCAAATCCGGCCAGATGCAGTTCAATTCGCCGAGAGTAACCATTACGCAAAATCCCGTAAGCCAAAACGTGGACTACAACCTGCCGGTGACCTTTACTGTTGGTGCGTCCAGCGATAACCCGTTAAGCTATCAATGGCGGTTTAACTCCAATTCCATTGCAGGTGCGACCAATGCCTCCTACACCATCGCGAACACGGCAGCTACTGACGCCGGCTTTTACGACTGCGTGGTGACTAACACCATCGGCTTTACCAACGTCACCACCGTGGCCCAGATGGTTGTCGGGGCGGCAAACTTTCTCGGCAACCGTTACAGCTTCAATACTAACTACATTGATCCATCAAGTGGTTTGTCGGTCACGCCCGACAGCATCGGTGGGCAAACCGCGACGAATATTGGAAGTGCCTACGAGACCAATGGTTCATTGGTATTGGATGGAACAACCGACACTTTTGTGCAACTGCCCCCAAATCTTTTCACCGCAGCGAATGCTACCGCTCTCACCGTCGAGTTTTGGGCGACATTAGGCACCAATCCAAACAACGTGGATGTTTTTGCTTTTGGCAAAACCAATTTTGTCCTTGGTTCTGGCATCGTTGGCTTCTTCGATGTGCAATATTCACCGCACACCGCCGTTGGACAGTTGGCCGTGGTTAATAATAATAGTCAGTCGGTCACGGCGAATGGCAATTTGGACAACCAAACCGTCCATGTCGCCGTCGTGGTGGACGCACCGGATAAAACGCTCGCCATCTATACGAACGGCGTCTTGGAGGCGGTTAACACCAACTTCACGGTCAACCTCAGCAGCTTGAACGACCAGCTCTCGTGGATCGGTCGGTCATTGACAGTTGCCAATCCGAATCTGGTCGCAAGCATCGACGAACTGCGCATTTTCCGCGGTGCGCTGTCCCCGATCAGCATTTTGCAAAGCCACGTTCAAGGCCCGAACATCCCGCTCGCCGGCGGCCCGGCGTCTTTCTTGGCGCAACCGAGCAATACCACGGTTCCCTTGGGGCAATCGGCTACGTTCTCGGTCGCAACTCTGGGTTATCTGCCCATCACTTACCAATGGTATAAGAATGGTTCTCCGATTCCTGGAGCAACGGCTTTTTCCTACACCTACATTCCTGTGCTGGGCGACAATGGCGCTATCTTCAATTGCCATGCATCCAACACGGTCGGCGTGACCACGTATGTGACCAACAGTGCCAGCGCGACCTTGGGTGTTTTCCTTCCACCCACTTTGGCTTGGTTGGATTCCGCTAACGGCGGCAGCGGCAACGGACTTTGGGACACTTCCTCGCTCAACTGGACCAATGACGGTGGCGCTGTTCCGATTGCTTTTACGCAAACGAATGGTGTCTTGTTTGACGGTCGCGGCAGCGGTTCACCGAGCGTGGACATCACGCAAGCGACTGTTCCCTACAACGTAACGGTGAATGCAGCGACTGATTATTCGTTCACCTCTACCAGTGGCAACGGTTCATTGAATGGATCTGCCGCAATCAACAAACTCGGCGTTGGCAAGTTGACCCTTGATTTGACGAATAATCTTAGCGGCCCGGTGACAATTTCCGGCGGCACGTTGCAAGTTGGTAACAGCGATGGTTTCGGTTCGCTGGGAAGCAGTGTGGTCACCAATAATGCCACGCTCTCAATCGCTCGCGGTGACAATTTGCTCAATCTAAATAACACGATTCACGGCACCGGTGTTTTGAGCGTGGACGTAGGCGGCGCGGTGACGATTTCCGGCAACAGCGACTTCTCCGGCGCGACGTTGCTTAACTCTGGCGTCACCTTCCTGACCAGTGCCACCGGCCTTGGTTCACCGGCCTCCGGAACGACGGTCGCTGGCGGCGCGTTGCTTTATGTCACCGCCAACGTCAATCTTGCCGAGCCACTCACCTTGAGCGGCGGCACCGCGCTCCAAAAAGGCGGCGGGGGACTGACGGTTGAAACTGGATCTATCGCGCTCGCATCCGACTCGACCATCAGCCTGGACGGCGGGGCGACGCTGGTGTTGAGCAATGCTATCAGTGGTAGCTTTAATCTCACTGCCGCCGGCAACGTCAGTGGCTCATTGACTTTGACCACGAACAGCACCATCAGCGGCTTCACGTTGAATGGGCCGGTGGTGAATGTCCGTTCCGGCGGCGCGCTAGGTCTCGGCGCGGTAACGGCCACCGGCACTGGACGTTTTGTTCTGGCCGACGGCATCAATGTCACCAACGCCATCAGTGCTAGCAGCTTTTCACCGGGTGCAGCCACTGGTTTTATCATGGTGGGCGACAATACCAATAACACAGTGACGACCTACAGCGGTCCAATCACCTTCGGCACAGCTGCGGGCGCGGGTGGCAACTTTGTCGGACCGGTCAGTTCAGGTTATCTGAATATTAGTGGTCCCGTATCGGCTCCCGGTGTGCTCGTCACCGTGCGCTTCGGAAATGTGCGCTTCGCGGGCGGTGGCGATTGCAACGAATTTCAGATTCGTGCCAATACTACCAGCCTCGGCGCAAACAACGGTCTTCCTACTAACGCCCCCATTGACATTGGCGGCAACGGCAGCACCACCGTCCCGACTTATCTCGACTTGAACGGGTATAATCAGGCAATTCCAGGTGTCAAGAATGCGGTCAGCGGGGGAGTCAATCTGGCGTTCGTGACTAACAGCAGTGCAGTGCTAAATACGCTGACGCTTAATCCCGGGACCGGAAATACATATTCATTCGGCGGCGGTGTGGTCGGCAAGGTCGCGCTCGTGCTGAATTCCGGCCAGCAAATCTTCACCGGCACGGTCGGCACCAATGCCTACACCGGAAACACGACGGTCAACGGCGGCACCCTTGAACTGGCGAATGACAGCATCGCCACAAATTCCACGGTGACCATCGCCAGCGGCGCGACGCTTCAGTTGGATTTCTCGACGACCAACCAGATTGCTGCGCTCGTGTTGAACGGTGTGAGCCAGGCTGGTGGCGTGTATAACAACGCGACAAGCCCGACATTCATGGCTGGCTCTGGCAGCCTGCTCGTCGTGCCGCCCGTGAACACCACGCCAACGAACCTAGTTGCTTCCGTTAGCGGTAGCACGCTCACGTTGAGTTGGCCCGCCGACCACACCGGCTGGAAATTGCAGGCTCAGACGAACACCCTCAGCTCCGGCCTCAGCACCAACTGGGTCACGATCCCCGGCTCGGATGCATCTAATACCTATAACGCCACACTGGATTCCGCAAACGGCGCGGTGTTCTACCGCATGGTTTATCCGTAAAATAAATCCCTGACTTATAATATTCTCGTCCTCGCCCCTGGATTTTTCCGGGGGCGGGGATAAGTTGTAAAAGCTCAAATGAAAACATTGATCTCCAAAAAAATCCGCGCCTTCACACTGATTGAATTGCTCGTCGTCATCGCCATCATCGCGATTCTGGCGGCGATGCTCCTGCCCGCACTCGCCAGCGCCAAGGAAAGGGCAAAACGCATCAAGTGCGTCAACAATCTGCGACAAGTCGGCGTCGGCTGTCTATTGTATGTCAACGACAACAACGATTTTTATCCCGGGGCTGCATGGAATGCTGGTTGGAATGCCTATAATCCGTTTCAGCTTTCAACCAACCTCGCAGTTTCCGCCAAAGAACTTGGCTTGAATACAAACAATCTGGATGCGAACGGTTCGGTCGTCTCGCCATCTATTTGGACTTGTCCCAACCGGCCTAGTCTACCTGCCAATGGCGGGGCTGGCGTTTACGCCATCGGTTACATGTATTTTGGCGGCATCCCGACATGGACAAGTGCGACGTCAGGCAAGTCAGGCAAGTCCGCCAGCCCAATCAAAAATTCCACCTCCAAGCCTGGGTGGATGCTATGTGCCGACCTCTTCGTGCAAATGAACGGCACATCATGGAGTATTCCAGGTTTAGCGGCTGCCAGCGGCATCATCTCCTTGCCAGCTCACACAAAAGGCAGCGCAAACATGCCCGCTGGCGGAAATGAAAACTTCGCTGACGGTTCCGTCTCTTGGTATAACTCGCCACAAATGGTCAATCTCTACAGCACCACCGGCGCTTATCAGTATAATTTTTATTTTCATCAGGATGACTGGGGTCCCATCGCCGGCTCCAGTCCCAAGGCTGGACCGTAAATTTTTCTGATAAAAATCTGCGAAATATTCTTTGGCTGCGCAAAAAAATCGCCGCGCTTTTTGGCGGCGGTTTTTTTATTGCAGGTTGTTGTCTGTCCCAGGCTGCAGGCGCAGACCAACTCACAGCAGATTTACCTCAACTGCCTCACCAACTTCGAGACCTACGCGGAAACCATCTGGCATACTAGCGCAACGATTCCTGATTCCGGTTACTGGGGCGACGGTGGCAGCACGGGCAACGGCGGCATCCGAGGTAACGGCGGCGTGGCGCTTGCATACGCAACGCTCGCAGTCGCGCTTCCGAACGATCCGAAATTCACCAACCGCATCGCGCGCGTGCGGCAGGCGGCGAATTACGATTTCAACACTCACGTCACCGGCGGCTTCAATACCACCAGCGGCAATAAGTGGGGCTGGAGCGGCGTCAGCACTGATTGGCAGACGCCCGAGTGGAGTGCCACGATGGGGCTAGCCTGCATTTTGATCCAAACTAATTTACCCGCCGCGACCATTGCCGGTGTTAAAAAATTTCTTGGCAGCGAAGCCGATCACCGCGCCACGCTCGCGCCACGGTCTGGCCATGTCAGCGATACTGCCGCCGAAGAAGTCGCGTGGCAGGCGAACGTTTTAGCCATCGCCGCCGCGTGGATGAGCAACAGCAATAGCGTCAACACCTGGTCGAACGCCGCAAAAAATTATCTCGTTAACACCTACACGGTCAGCAGTTCTGCCGGTGATCCGCTGGCCAGTTGGATCACCACTTACAATCTTTACAATGATTGGGCATTGGAGAACCACGGTTTCTATCATCCGACTTACGAGATGGTCGCGGGCATGTCGCTGGGCGATTCGCTGCAAATGGCGAAACTCGCGAACACGAACATGGCTGCGCAATTTCTGCCGTTCGCCGAGCACAATGTCATGGCAGCGTGGACGAATAACATGAGCGGCATGGTCATGGACTCTGGCGATTTCGCATATCCCGCTGGCCTCGACTGGGAACTTCACGATTACGAGCAATACAGTTTCATCGCTTGGGTGGCTTCGCACTTTAATGACCCCGTGGCGCGCTGGGCAGACTACCGGCTCGCGCAAGTCACCCGCTACCGCCAGCAGGTAAACGGTGATGGCGAATTCGTCGGACCGAGCGGCGGCGGATTTTATCGCGAAGCCGTGGAAGCGCGGCGCGTGGCCATTTGTTGGCTGCATTGGGCCAATGCGGATTTTCCCAACGGTGTTTCAACCGCGCCCGCCCGCGCGCTGCAAAATTTAACCGACGTGGCGGTGCTGACTTCACGCGGCACGAATGGTTTTGTGACCATCTGCTACGGCCCGCAGACAAACGGGACAGCCGCGCGCATCATGGCGACAATTGAACCAGTCTGCGTCGGTTTCCCGTCCAACACCATCGTTACCTCGCCGCGCTTGCCGGGTATCATCGGCCTCGGGGCGATGGGAACTCCGACTGGGGCGCGGATGGTAAGTTTGGTTACGAACGCAAATGGTTTCATCGCTGAGTTGCAGCTCACGAATGGCGCGAATGGCACGACCGAAATTTATTTCAACAACACCGGCGACAGCGTGGGCATCATCGAGGTGCCAAACCCCGTAAATGGTTTTGCGAATAGCGCAGCGGCGAGTTTCAGCACCGGCATCGAGAACGATCCGCTCTGTGGCAACTCTCGCCTCCTCGAATGGGGGAATGGCAGCACTAACATCACCAGCCGCAGCGGCAAGGTGGCGAACCTGACCAATAACTGGATTTGTGTCAGCGGCAACTACGGCCTCGCTACTGGACCTTCGGGTTATTTTAATTATACCGCCGTGACGACTTACAATCGCCTCGGTGCGTCGGAAGACACGCTCGCATTTATCCCGACGAATTCTCTGACGCCGCGCTATGCCGTTTATTTTCCAGGCAAGACGACGTTGCAGACTTCCAATCTCGCCGCACAAATCGTTTGGAATATTTCCGGAACAAACGCCACGTTAAGTTTCCCGGCGGCAGGTGGGATTGCACAAGTTTCCGCAATTGTCCCGCTCGTTTCGACGAACCCGACTTATCCGCCATATCAGTTGCCCGTGGCGAGCGTGTCCGCTTCTTCCACGCAGAGCGGCTCTTTTCCGCCGACGAATGCTGTGGACAACGCCAGTTCCACCTTCTGGGTTTCGCTCTTTGGCCCGACGAATCACGCCGAGTGGTTGCAGGTAAATTTTTCGCGCCCCGTTGCCATTTCTCAATTCAAGGAAACCCCGCGCAACGCAAACAGTGGCTACGGGCCCTACACGTTTCAGATGTGGTGCAATGTCAGTAGCGCGATTCCTGCGAGCGGCATCCCGACAAGTGGCTCGAATTTTTGGAGCGGCACCGGCTTTCCGCTCACTACGCTGGATGTGAAACTGGGTTCGCTCGTCTATGCGACGAACGCCGTCATCGTCGTGACCGGTGCTTACGACAACGGCACCACTGTAAACCCGCGCACGGTGCAGCTTGCTGAATTAATTTTCTTCGAGCGCGCACTGCCGGGAACCTTTGCTGACTGGCAGTTTCAAAACTTTTCCGATGCTCAACTCACGAATGCCGCCATCGGCATCGCGTCCGCCGATCCCGATGGCGACGGCGTGCCAAACCTGTTGGAGTTTTCCGTCGGCGGAAATCCGTCCGTGGCCGATGCGACCAATGCGGTGGTGCGCGGTGGGCTCGTCGCTGGACAATTCACGTTTCAATTTCAGGAGCGCAACGTGCTAGGCAACGTGGCGCGGCAATTTCAAGTGGCAGGAGATTTACTGAATTGGACCAACCTCGCGCCGGTATCCGTTACGCCGCTCCAAAACTTTGGTGGCAAATCGCTGTATCAGGCGGTGTTCCCGGTGCAGCTTGATCCGCAGTTCTTCCGCATCCGCTACAGCGTGACGAATTGAATTTAGTTCACGAACGAAGTTTCATTTGCCTGCAACAGTGCCTGGGCAAGTTCCTGCCACGCGGTCAGCGGCGCAGCTTTTTTGCCGGTGGCGTTGGGCTGACGTTTGATTGGCTTACCGCGAGGGTTCAGCTTCAACGGCTCAACGGCGGGCGGCACAGGGTTAGCCGAGTCGTCGAGCAGTTGCGTGGCGTTCACGAATTCCAAACCGAGTTTCGTTTCTACCGGCTCCGGTAGGCGTTGGTAAATTCGTTCGTAAAGAAATTGCAGCTTCGCCTCGTCGTCATCGGCCTCCTTAAAATTTTTCATCGCTACAAGTTGCTTGGCGAGGTTGATGACGAGCGGGTTGTTCATCAGATACAACGCCTGTTGCGGCACAGTCGTTTCGTAACGCTTGCCGGTGACCATCGCGGGATCGGCAAAATCAAAGTTTACGAGGACGTCGGCGATGTTCGCGCGGTCCACGAAGTTGTAAATCGTCCGTCGGTTGGAATCCAGCGCGCGGTTTTGGATGGGACGGCCATAAAGATTCGTGTCCAACGTGCCGCCGATGGCAAGCAGGGAATCACGCAACGCCTCAAACTCCAGCCGCCGGGTGTTCGCGCGCCAGAGCAGGCGGTTGCCGGGGTCAATTTCCGCGTAACGCGGATTGCCCACGCTGCTTTGCTGGTAAACTTCCGAAAGCATGATGAGCCGGTGAAGTTTTTTGATGCTCCAGCCGTTCGTCATGAAATTCTGCGCCAGATAATCCAGCAGTTCAGGATGACTCGGTGGTTCCGACATCACGCCGAAATCATCAGGCGTTGGCACAAAGCCTGCGCCAAAGTGATGTTCCCAGATCCGGTTGACCATGACGCGTGCGGTGAGCGGATTGCTTTTGTTCGCAATCGCAAACGCCAGTTCAAGCCGCCCGCTTCCGTTCGTGTAAACCGGGCGGTTCGGCGGGGATAGCAATTGCAGAAAGCGGCGCGGGACAGTTTCCCCGCGGTTGCCGGCCTCACCGCGAATGAACAGCGGCGAATCATGTCCGCGCGCGGCATCCTCCAAAGCCATCGCATGCATCGGCGCGGCGGTGTTGGTCAAATCCAGCATGGCAATATCGTGCTCGATGTTTTGCAACGTGCGGCGCGCCTGCTTGAACGCTTCTTGATCGCCGCTTTTGCGAAGTTTCGGCAGCGAGTCTTTTAAGTTCGATTCCTGAAAGGCAAGTTTCTCGCGTCCCTGATGGTATTCTTCAAACGCTTTCGTGACATAGACCGGCGAGACCACCGGCGCAACCTTCGGCTCCACGCTGCTGTCAAAAATTCCGCGCAGCGAATAATAATCCTTCTGCGGAATCGGATCGAACTTGTGGTCGTGACAACGCGCGCATGTCACGGTGAGTCCGAGAAAACCTTTGCACACGGCGTCAATGCGGTCGTTGAGGACGTCATTCTGCATGCCCATGAAATGATCGCCCACGGTGAGGAAGCCCAGCGCGGTGAGGTTCGTCGGGTTGTGTTGCGACGTGGACAGCCGGTCGGCGGCAATCTGCTCCATCACAAAAATATTGTAGGGTTTGTCCTCGTTGAAACTGCGGATGACATAGTCGCGATACGTCCACGCGAAGGGATTGATGTTATCCTCGACGAAGCGGCGCGGCTGGCCTTTCGAGTCGCTGTAACGCGCCACGTCCAACCAGTGACGCCCCCAACGCTCGCCGTAGTGCGGCGAGGCGAGCAAGCGATCCACAACTTTCGCAAAGGCGTCCGGTGAATTGTCCTCCACGAACGCCTGCACTTCCTCCGGCGTCGGCGGCAGGCCGATGAGATCGAACGTTGCGCGGCGAATGAGCGTGCGTTTGTCTGCCGGCGGATTCGGTTTAAGATTTTTCTCCGCAAGCTTGGCGAATATAAAATTATCCACGGGCGTGAGACACCAGCCGTTGTCATCTACTTTCGGAATCGTCACCGTTTTCACCGGCTGCCACGCCCAGTGGTTGGTTGTGTTGTCGCTAAATTTTTTCTGCGCGGCGGTTGCCACGCGCGGGTCGGGCGCGCCCATGCGAACCCATTGCTCCAGCGCGGCGATTGATTCGTCCGGCAATTTGTTTTTCTTCGGCATCTGTAAATCCGGGTCGGTGTAGCGCACGGCCTTGATGAGCAGACTTTTTTCCGGGTCGCCGGGAACGATGACCGGGCCGGAATCGCCGCCGTGCAGCACGCCCTCGCGTGAATCAAGCAGGAGACCGCCTTTTACTTTTTCTGTCTGCGCGCTGTGGCACTTGTAGCAATTGTCGGCCAGCAGCGGGCGGATTTTGTTTTCAAAATACTCTGACTGCGACGGCGTCAGATCAGCAGTGGCGGCGCGCTGCGAAATTGCGCATATAAAAATAGCCGTCAGCAGAAAAAGATTTTTCATGCAAAAACTGGCTTGATGATCTCACCGTAGGTTTCCGTCAGGCGGAAGTCGCGGCCATTGTAGCGGTAGGTGAGTTTTTTGTGGTCGAAGCCGAGCAGCGCAAGAATCGTCGCGTGCAGGTCGTGGACGTGAACCTTATCTTTCACTGACGCGTTGCCAAATTCATCCGTCTCGCCGTAGGTCATGCCGCCGCGCACCCCGCCGCCCGCGAGAATGGTCGTGAACGCTTTCGCGTTGTGGTCGCGACCAGGATTGTCGCCGCCGTTGCGGTCACGCACCGGCTTGCGTCCGAACTCGCCGCCCCAGACGACGAGCGTCTCGTCAAACAGCCCGCGCTGTTTCAAATCCTGGATGAACGCCGCGAGGGGCTTATCTATATCCTTCGCGCGATCCGCCAGCTTCTCTTCCAGATCCTGATGATGATCCCAGCCGCCCGCCCACACCTGCACGAAACGAACGCCGCGTTCGATGAGGCGGCGCGCGATGAGCAACTGATTTCCCTGCGCGGTGCGACCGTAAGCCTCGCGCGTGGCCGCCGATTCTTTGTTCAAATCAAACGCATCCGTCGCCTCGGTCTGCATCTTGAACGCCATTTCAAATGCCTCCAGCCGCGCTTCGAGCTGCGCCTCCTTCTGCATATTTTGGCTGTGCAGTTCGTTCAGTTTGTGGACGAGATCGAGCTGGCGGCGCTGCTCCGGTAACGGCGTGTTCGGGTTGCGAATGTTTTCGATGAGCTGGTTGAGCGTGGGAACTTTAGTGTTCACGCTCACGCCTTGGTAAAGCCCCGGTAAAAATGACGATTGCCAGTTCGCCGTGCCACCGGGCGGTGGACCGCCGGGTCTCAACGAAACAAAGCCCGGCATATTCTGGTTTTCCGAACCCAGACCATAAAGCACCCACGAACCGAGGCTCGGACGAACGAGGCGCGAGCCGGTGTTCATCATGATTGTCGCGACTTCATGCGCTGGGATGTCGGTGAACATCGACTTAATGACGCACAAGTCATCCACCTGCTCGCCGAGGTGCGGAAAAACTTCGCTGACCTCGATGCCGGATTTACCCTTCTTGGAAAACTTGAACGGCGACGCCATCGCCACACCGTCCATGCCGGGAATCGGTTTGCCGTCCAATTTGGCGAGCGACGGCTTGTAATCCCAGGTGTCCACGTGCGACGGCGCACCTTGGGCAAAGATGTGGACGACGTGCTTGGCCTTGGCCGGGAGCGGCGGCGTCTTGGGCAGCAAGTTTGCCTCGGCTTCCAATGCTCCGGCAGCGGAGAAAAGGCCTTCGCCCAAAAGCGAGGCCAGACTCAACGCGCCAAACCCCATCCCCGCGCGTTGCAAGAACTGGCGGCGCGTAAGAAAGTGATCCTCCAGGTCAACCATTCTATGTTCATCGGGATTCATAAGTTGAATATGCAGTATTCGACGTGGAAGGCGAACGAATGGTTTCAGATTGTTTGCAACAATCAATCGCGCAACAATCGTCCGCGATGTTGCCAACTGAATTTTCCAAGTGTGAATGTCGCCATTGCCAAGGTCACATCGAGTTTCCCCTTGCCGCTGCTGGCGAGAGCATCGCGTGTCCGCACTGCGGGCAGCCGACGGAGTTGCCTGAGGTGGTGAAGCCGATAAAAAAATCCGCGCGCGGGCTGATGGTTGGAATGTTCGCCTGTGTGGTCGTGGTCGTGGCGGTGATGTTGGTTCTGAAAAAATCCGCGCTGGTTTCCGCACCGGAAAAAATTGTTCTCTCCCTCCCCAACGCACCCGCCGCGCTGGCGCCGGATGAATTGGCGACGAACGGGTTTGCCCTCTCCACGTTCAAGCTGGAACGCGCACCGGGCAGCTCGCTCGTGTATGTCACCGGCACCGTGCGGAACTTGCAGGTCAAGCAACGCTTCGGCGTGAAGATCATTTTTGGATTGCTCGCCACCAACCAAACTTCGGTCGGCACTGCGTCGGATTATGCGGCGACGTTGGAGGCGAACGGACGCTGGCAATTCAAGGCGCTGGTGATGGAATCCAAAGCCACCACCGCCAGCTTAAATTCGATCCGCGAAGAACAGAACTGATTCCTTTTAAGTTAGAGGTTGGAAGTTAAAAGTTGAACTGGCCTTGACTTGATACGGTGGACAGAAGGTATAAACCAAAATCAAAGACGGTAGGGTTACACCCCATGGTTGTTAAACCGAGGACGAGTCATGCTGCGAGCTATGAAAAATCAAGCATTGCTCATCACGTTCCTCGCCGTCGCCACCTTCGCCGTGGCTTGCGATAAGGAGAAAACCGCCACGCAACAAATCGAGACGGTCAAGGCCGAGACCAAAGCCGCAGCGCAGGACATGAAGGATTACACCTACGCGCAAAAGGCGGAATTCGTCACCTACATGCAGGCGCAACTGGAAGCGCTGGATGCGGACCTAGATAAGCTCGCCGCCAAGATTGAAAAATCCAGTGAGGCGATGAAAGCCGATGCCAAGCCGAAGCTGGCCGCGTTGCGCGAGCAGGCCGCGAACATGAAGCAACAGCTCGCCGATTCCCAGAACGCCACCGAGACGACCTGGGACAGCGTCAAGACTGCCTCCAAAAAAACCTGGGACTCGCTCGCAAAAAGTTTTGCCGAAGCCCGCCAATGGGCCAGTGACAAGATTGCGCCGTAAGTTGAACGGGAAAATTTTCGTAGCCAACGCGGCGCGCAAAATCTATCTGCGTTTTCCAGAAATGAACATCACGAGATGAAAACTTTTCGAAAATTTTCCCGGGCGGGCCAGGTCATCACGGCGCGCCGCGCTTTCAAGATTAGCGTGGCCACAGCGCTGGCGATTCTCATCGGCCTCATCTGGCGCGCGGCGATTGGCCACGCTCAACCGGCGGATAACGATGTGGCCGGTGCAACCGTGCTCACGCGCGGCCCGGTGCACGAAGCGTTCGCGGGAATCGTCTCCTTCAATCTCGAGCCGGGCGTCGTGGTGACGAAAGCCCCGCCGGAAGCCATCGAAGAATTACCGCCAGAAGAACGGCCCGAGGGCGACAACATCACCTGGATTCCTGGATACTGGGCATGGGATGATGAACGGACGGATTACCTTTGGGTGAGCGGCACGTGGCGCGCACTACCTCCGGGTCGCGCGTGGCTGGCGGGCTATTGGGGAAAAACTTCGCAAGGATATCAATGGACTTCCGGCTATTGGGCCGATGCAGCGGAAAAAGAAACCACGTATCTGCCGGCGCCGCCAGCGACGGTAGAAGTCGGGCCCAACATCGCCGCGCCGTCCGATGATTATGGTTGGACGCCGGGATACTGGGCCTGGTATCAGGGCCGCTACGCCTGGAGCCCGGGATATTGGGTGCGGGGCAGGGCGGATTGGGATTGGTGTCCGGGACACTATGTCTGGACGCCGCGCGGATTTATTTTTGTGGGCGGTTTCTGGGATTATCCGGTCGAGCGGCGCGGAATCCTTTTTGCACCGGTTTATTTTGAATCTGGCATTTATGGTCGGCATGGTTACCGCTATTCCCCCAGCATTGTCATCGGGCTGGGAGTGTTCAGTGATCATCTTTTCCTGCGGCCCAGTTACGGACACTATTACTTCGGAGATTATTATGCGCCGAGCTATTATCAGGGCGGGTTCTACGCTTCGTTTTCGTTCGGCTCCGGACGCCACGGCTACGACCCGATTTTTTCTCATCAACGCTGGGAGCACCGCCAGGATCGTGAGTGGGAACATCGGGCGGAAACGTCCTACCAGAATCGTCGCGATCACGAGAATGAAAGACCCGCGCACACTTGGGCGGCGCAGCGGAACGAAAACCGCAACGGCGGAGATTCAAAACCGAACCGCGCGAATCTGGCGATGCCCATCGATCAACTGGCGAAACAAAAAGATGGTCCGGTAAGATTTCAGCCCGTGGCCAAGGTGGAACGGCAGAAACTTGCCGAACGCGGTCAGGAGGTTCAGAAATCCCGGGAGCAGCGGCGGACGCTCGAAGCCAAGGGCGGTAACCCGACCACGCGAAAACCGGGTGCTCCTTTCGAACCGATCAAGGTGGCGCAGCCTCGGTCACCCATCGTGTCGCCGCCAGCCAGTAAAACAGAAAATAATCAAACACCGCCCAAAGCGCAGTCGCCGCCCAGACCCGGCGCTAATCCCGTCCGGAGCGTAACCAAACCGGAAGCCCCGGCGCGCCAGTCCGGCTCGGACTGTTTACATATGCGTAATATATGGCATATAAACATTATTAAAAAACGGTTGCCATACGGTTGACTGTGTTCTCAATTTCCGGTATAATGGGGCACAATGAAAACTCCGAAGGCTCGGTTTAAGATTTTGCCCTACACCAATCCACGAACGGGCACTCCAAGCTGGCGGGTCACCGGCACGCGCCGCAACGGGGATCGCATCCGTGAAAACTTCGCCCGCGCCGAGGAAGCACAATATCGGTTCACCGAACTGGAGGGCGAGTTTCATGCTGCCAATGGTGTCGCCGCTTTACGGGCGACGCGGCTGACGGATAATCAGGTGGGCGTTGCCGAGGCCGCTTTCAAGCGGTTGGAGCGGGATGAGGATTTGATCACGGCCGTGGATCATTGGCTGCGCACGGGCAAGCCGGCTTCCGTTAAGGAG
>CAINDH010000189.1 GCA_903847285.1 uncultured Verrucomicrobia subdivision 3 bacterium
CACCATCCGCCTCCCGCAGGATGCGAATCTTGTCTTCCGTCGTATACCGTTTGCCTTTCATCGTCTGGTCCTTTCGTTGGTCCCAGACTAACAAATTACCTGGCCTGAAAAAACAGAGTCACCTCACGCTGGCGCATCATTTTGTAATTCCATGTCTAAAACCGATCTAGAAACACATGAGTAATCTGACTTTGGCAGTTTGTAGAGACACTCATACCATGAAACATCGTCATCTCTCTTGCGCACGATTAGCCTGTCAAGAACAGCCACACGATTCGAGAAACTTGTCGAATTGAGAAGCGTGTTTACATCTGGGATTAGCTGAGCCAACTCTTGAGAGGGATAATCAATCTTTGCGCTGGCAGCAGGCGACGGCCACGCGAGCACGAGGCTCAGAACCAGCATGGCAACCACAAAAACCATCGCGACGCGTTTCATTTGTTTGCTCGTTGAAATACCCGAATTGCACCTTCATAACCAAGCTCATTTTAGTTCTGTGCCCGCGAATAGAATTGAGGTGGTGTGAATATTCAACAGCGGTCCCAGTTCAAAAATGTTGGTGTAGCCGTAGGACCGCAACGAGGTGTAGGTGGATATGTTGAGCGAGGCCGAAGGAGCCTTGGAGGCGAAGGAGACCGGGCTGCCGACAAAGTTGTTATTGCAGTAGATCAGAATCTTGGTGTCCTTTGCCGGAATCACTTTAGCCAAGGACTCGGCGGTGAAGTCGGTGAAGGGCAGACTGACCGCGCCGCGAATGTGCCGCAGTTCATATTTGGAAGCGCTCCTGGCATCCAGCAGAACGGCTTTGTTATCGGCCATGGCTTTGATGAACTGTGTTTCGGTCAAGCGATGGGATTCCCGTTCGCTTGCGGAAGCGGCGACGATTTTTTGGAATTCTTTATAGTCAATGAGCCTGTTTGGAATCTGATCGGCGGCTAGAACTGAACTGATGCTGACAAACAGTGTGAGGAGAAATGTTTTCATATTGATTGAATGGATTGGGTGATTTCATTTTGAATTACGCGAATTGTAGGACTGCGACTGCATCAGCTTGCGCGAGCCGGCGCCATACTGGCCGTTCTCAAACTGGTTGGTAAAGTTGCTGATGTTGGCCTGCTCGTCGCGAAGCTGGAATTGAACCGTCGCCGGGGCGGCGGCGAAGGCGCGTGACAGCGCACCGCCCTGCGCAGCAAGTATCGCTGCCGCTTTTTTGTAATTGCCCGCATCTGCCTCAATCATCGCCTCGTCCTTGGCGACGGCGGTGAGCATGATTTCTTTTTGGGCGACAACTGCACCGTTCACGGATTTGTCGGCGATATCGCGGTCTTCCGTGAAACGAATTTTTGCCACGTCGTCCGCGATTTCGACCGTGCCGCCGTTGAGTTCGTCGGTGTAATTGACTTTGACGCGCGCGACTTCGGGCTTGTTGCCGTTCACGAGACAGCGCAGAAGGAGATAACGATTCTGGCCGGTGGTGAACTGGCTCAAGCTGACGCTGGCCTTCTGGTTTTCAAATTTTTCCGCGCGGCCAATGAAGCCGAGCGGGCGCACGCCTTCGGGACAGATGATTTCAATCCGCACATCACGCGCGGCGACGGCCAGCATCTCGCCGAGTTCCTTCGCAAAAATCTCCGGCAGCTTTTCCGTGTCCTTGACGTAATAATAATTCGCGTCGCTCGCCTCGGCCAGCGCGGCCATCAAGTCCTCGTTGTAGTCGTCGCCTACGCCAATGGTCGTGACTGAGATGCCGCGCTCGGACAACTGGCCGCCGAGCCGGCGCAGATCGCGCGGTGAACTTGGGCCGATGTTCGCCAATCCATCCGAGAGCAGGATGACGCGGTTGATGCGTTTGCTGGAAAGGTATTCTTCAATCTGATCCGCGCCCAGCTTGACGCCGGAATAAAGCGCGGTGCTGCCGTCGGCGCGGATGCTTTCAATCCGGCGTTTCAACAACTCTTTGTCCTCGACCTTTTGCGCGGATACGAGCACGCGGGCTTGGTCGCTGAAAACAATGAGCGAGAAGATGTCGTTCGGCGCTAGGCGGTCCACGAGTTGAATTGCCGCCTGCTTGGTTTTCTCCAGCTTGGCGCCCGCCATCGAACCGGACTTGTCCAGCACGACGGCGAGGTTGAGTGGCGTTCGCCGCTCCTTCTGTCTACCGGCAATCGCGGAGAGGTCAATCTTCACGACGACCTCCTGCGGCGAGTTTTTCAGAACGACTTCGCGGTCGGGCACGAGCTTGAGTTGCAGGGTTTCTCCGGCGAACGAGCTTGTGACGCAAGCCGTCGCCAGACCGATGGTGAGCATGATTTTCTTCATGTCTGAATCTTGCCTGAAGGTGCAACCTGATTGTCAGGCGCTGGTGAAAGGTTTGTAAAAGAATTGTGAAATGTGGTGGAAAACTGTTTTGCAATTCTCAGCGCCACCCGCCAATCTCCGCCCATGTCGCAACCGCTCGCGATTGTGTTTTACGAACGACTCCTGCCCGGCAGCCAGTTGGTGAACCGGCTGCAGGATTTGAATTATCGCGTGCTGGTCGTGAGCAACCTCGCGCAGCTCGCGGCCATCGCCAAGCGCGAGGCGCCGCTGCTCCTACTGGTTGACCTTGGCGCTCGCGGCGAGGTCGGTGCGGCCATTGATAAAATCAAGGCTGATAACATCACCGCTCATGTGCCGGTCATCGGCTTTGCGCCGGATGAAAAACCGGAATTGCTCGCCACGGCACGAGCATCGGGCGCAAACTTTACCATTGCGGATTCCGGTTTGGCGGGACACCTGCCGCAGTTGTTGCAGCAAGCGCTTCATGTCGAGTGAACAACTTTCCCTTGACTGCTGGATAAATTTTTTTCATAGTCGCGGCACAACTTCGAGGTATGAATAATTGGGCAATGTGATGTTTTTTGCGGACACGGCTGAGCCAGCCGTGTCCGTTTCACTTTTGGCCGGCCTCGCACATCAGGAGCAACCTATGGCCAGCGGTAAAGTAAAGTGGTTCGATAACAAAAAAGGGTTTGGTTTCATCGCCGATGACTCGGGGCAGGATGTGTTCGTGCATCATACCTGCATCACCGGGCAAGGGTTCAAAACGCTAAACGAGGGCGAGGCCGTGACGTTCGATGTCACGCCCAGCGATAAAGGCTTGAAGGCGCAAAACGTTCAACGCGCCACCGCCTAAACGCCGGAAATCATTCCCAACGGCGCGCGGCTTCGCTAACCTGAAGCCATGCTGGAAAATCCGTCGGCTCTCATCACGAGCCTCTACGTTCACGTTCCGTTTTGCGCGCACAAGTGCGAATACTGCGCGTTCTACTCCGAGGCATCTTCCGGCGAACTCATCAATCGCTACGTTGGCGCGCTCGTGCGTGAACTGGAAATGGTCGCGCACGACTTGAAACCCAAAACGATTTTCTTTGGAGGTGGCACGCCGTCGTTGCTCAACCTGCGCCAGTGGGAAACTATTCTTCGCACGATGGAAAAACTGAATCTGCTTGGCGCGGAAGAGTTCACCGTGGAGAGCAATCCCGCGACGGTCTCGGCGGACAAATCCAAACTCCTCCGCGATTTTGGCGTGAACCGAATCTCGATGGGCGTGCAATCGCTCGACGAAAAACTTTTGGATCGGCTTGGTAGAATTCATTCTCGAGAACAGGTTTTCAAATCCTACGATATTTTGCGCGCCGCCGGTTTCTCGAATGTGAATCTGGATCTCATGTTCGCAATTCCCACGCAGACGATGGAGATCTGGCGGGCGACGCTGGATGAAATTTTTGCGATGCAGAGTGAGCATCTTTCCAGCTATGAGGTGATTTATGAGGATGACACACCGCTGTTTGAAAAGCTCAAGGCTGGGGAATTTTCCGTGGACGAGGATTTGGCCTGTGATATGTATGAAGAATTAATTTTGCGTTCGGCGAACGCGGGCTTTCGGCAGTATGAGATCGCAAACTTTGCCCGCGATGCTAAATCCATTAACCCATCAATCCTCCCATCCATTCCTTCCCACGCTTGCCAACACAACGTGAACTACTGGCGTGGTGGTTCGTATCACGGCCTTGGCCCAAGTGCGACAGGCTACGTTCGCGGTGTGCGCACGAAAAACTGGTCGAACACGCCGCTCTACTGCGAGCAGCTTGAAAAAGGCAAGCGCGCGATTGAATCCACTGAAGAACTACCACCGCTCAAGCGGGCAGGGGAGATTGCAGCGTTTGGTTTGCGGATGAATGCGGGCTGGCCGTTCGCGGAGTTTCAGCGCGCGACGAATTTTGATCTGCGGAATCAGTGGGATTCAGAAATGAATCGGCTGGCCGAGCGCGGCTGGGCTGTGCGCGATGCTGAGAATTTTCAGCTCACGCATCAAGGCCTACGCTTCGCCGATGCGGCGGCTGAAATGTTTTTGCGATAGGTCGTCGCCTGCAAATTCAGATCGGCAGCTGCACGGTAAAAGTTGTTCCGACATTTTCCTCGCTTACCACTTGAATCGTTCCCCCGTGCGCTTCCGCGATGGCTTTGCAGATGGCTAACCCAAGGCCGCTGTTGCCCCCGCTGCGGGATTTGTCCGCGCGATAAAACCGCTCGAACACGCGGGGTAAATCCTTGGCGGCTATGCCCCGGCCGGTATCCGCCACGGTCAAAATCGCCAGGCCGTTTTCGAGTTGGGTCGTCACGCGAATTTCGCCGTCGTCGCGATTGTAATGGATGGCGTTGATCAGAAGATTGGTGATGACTTGTGCGAGGTGATTGGCGTCCGCAGAAATTTCCGTCGGGGCAAGTTCACAGTGGAGCTTGAGTTGGCGCGTGGCGGCGAGCGGGCGAACCAGTTTGACACCCTCTTCAACGAGTTGGTTTAAAAAAACTTTTTCGCGCCGCAGAATTTCTTGGCCGGCATCCAGCCGTGCGAGTTCGAGCAGGGACTCGGTGAGCCGCGCCATTTTTTTCGCGGTGTCGAGGCTGGCAGTGAGCGCTTCACGGTAATCTTCCGGGCTACGTTCGCGGGCGAGGGTGGTTTGCGCTTCGGAAATCAAAACGGCAATCGGCGTGCGAAGTTCGTGCGAGGCATCGGAGGTGAATTGTTTTTGCTGAGCGAAAGCGGCTTCTAGCCTGGCAAAAGTGGAGTTCAGAACGGCGGCAAGTTTGCCGAGTTCGCCCTCGGATTCAGCCACGCTGATGCGTTGGGACAGATTGCCGGAGGAAATTTTTTCGGCGGCGGCGCTGATTTTTTCTAAGGGACGTAACGCACGGGTCACGAGCCACCAACCTCCAGTCAACGCCAGCGCCAGCACGCTGATGCCGGCGAGGGAAAGCCATTGGGAAAATCTCTGTGCGGCGGTGGATTCCGTGGTGGCGAGGCGTCCGACGAGGACGATGTCGCCGCGTTCGGTGGCATGATACGCCTCGCGAAACTCATCGTGGCTGCGGATGTAAGTGCCGATGTCCTTGTCATCGACCGTTGGTCGAAGAACGCCAGCCGGGGTGTTGGGAGATTTCTTGAAAGGATTGCCTTCGGCACCCAGCCAGAGAACTGAATAATAATTATTGGTATTTACGGTCCGAAATAAAGGGGACACGTTGGCTGGTAGTTTCAGGTAGTTCGGCGCCGGCGGGTTTGTCGACGGCAAATTTGTCGCGAGTTTGTCCGTGTCCGCTGACGTAACCCTGTAGAGGGACTCGCTCAGTGTGGCGACCCGTCGCCGTAGCCGCTCATCAAACTGGTTGAGGCGGTCCGTCACATGAATTTCATAAATGGCCACGCCCAAACCCGTCAGGATGAGCGTCAGCAAAAATGCCATCCAGAGGAGCAGCCGCCACTTGATGGATTTGAAAATCATTTTTTTATTCGATGCAAAAACCCTGGCCGCGCCGGGTGGCGATGAGTTCAGCGCCAAGCTTTTTGCGGAGACTGAAAATATGCACGTCTAGCAAGTTAGACATCGTGTCGTCATGCTCATCAAAGAGATGTTCGTAAAGTTCCGTGCGCGAGATGATTTCACCGCGATGCAGTGTGAGGTATTCGAGAATGGCAAACTCGCGCGCGGTGAGCGGTATGGGCTGGCCATTGCGGGTGATATTTTTGGTGCGTGTGTTCAGCACGAGATCGCCGACTTCAATCACGTTCGTGGGCCGGTTGACGTTGCGACGGATGAGGGCCCGGACGCGGGCGAGCAGTTCCGACAGGTCGAACGGCTTGATGAGGTAATCATCCGCACCGGTGTCCAGGCCTCGCACGCGGTCGCTGGGTGCATCGCGCGCGGTGAGCATGAGCACCGGGGTAAGTTTTTTTTGCTGGCGGAGTCGCGCTAGCAATTCCCAACCGTCCAGCTTGGGCAGCATCACGTCGAGGATGATGGTGTCGTAATCATTTAATTCCGCCTTGAAGCTGCCGTCCTCGCCATCGCTCGCGGTGTCCACGGCATAACCTTCCTCGCGCAAGGCTTGGGCCAAATTGCGGAGTAAGCGAGGCTCGTCTTCGACGACCAAAATTCTCATGGTTAAAAAATCTTACTGGATGACGGCAGCAGTGGCAGCACTTTAGCTCAGGCGGTCTTTGCTGGCTCGTAAAAAAATATTAAAAAAGTTGCTGGCTTAATGGTGGCTTAATTGCGTGCGGTATAAGGTGTCATCATGAAATCCCCGCTCCGCATCCCAGTGGAATACACATTCCTCCCAGCTCAAAAGCTGACCGTGCGTTCGGCTTCCATCCGAGTGCCGCTGCGCGGACCCTTTAAGCCTGCCTTGATTTTTCCACCCTGCGGAACAACTGAAAAAACCTTTGCGCCGATGCCTGCGGGTCAGCAGCAGCAGCGGGCAATGCTTGAAAGCTACACGTGGCCGGGAGTGGCACATTTTTTTTCCGGTCAGCGGGACAAACTTGAAGCCGGTCTCGCGGCATGGCGCCACTTTTGCAAGGGATTTATCAGAGGGGTGCCCCATGATTGAACTGCTTTGCCTTGCCGCTGCTGTCATTTGCGGCTTGGGCAGTCTGACGCTCTGGGCTGGTATGCTGCTGGCAAGAGCGGCTGATCTGCGGATGGATGATCTGTTTCGGTCACAGCCATTTTTGACGGGAAAACCGGAAAATTCTGGATGAAATTCTGATGTAGCGGGTGTCCTTGCAAGCGTTTTTGGGGTTTGGGTTGGCACTTGCGAGGGCGCCCGCTGCACCAGAGTAAACAGTGAAAGTGCATGATTTGAAATGAGATCAGCGATATGAAAACTGTCCTTCTGACATATATTTGCGGCGAGGAATCCAGCTGCAATCGCCCGAAGCGGAGCCGCTCGGCGCACGAACGACAGATGCAATTTTTTACGGTGATGTTTTCTACCGTGTTGCTGACTGTGTTTGGGGTGTTGTTCTGCTTCCTTAACCGTTGAAGCGATATGAAAAAAGTAACTGCCAAGACTGAAAGCGTCGCGCCGGGATCTCCCGGTAAAGAACGCGTGAGCGGGCGCGGCAAATTCCTCCGCTCGCCGCCCATCCGCCAATTGATGAAGCCGGTCATCCGACCAATGTGGGCATGAACAGCGGTTGCTATCGCTGCTGAAATTTTAAACTGGCAGTCGCACCGTAAAGGTCGTTCCCACGGACACTTCGCTTGTCACTTCGATTGTTCCGCCGTGCGCCTCCACGATGGCCCTGCAGATAGACAGGCCGAGGCCGGAGTTGCCCGCGCCCGTGCGCGATCGGTCAGCGCGATAAAATCTTTCAAAGACCCTCGGCAAATCTACCGCCGCGATCCCTTTTCCCGTGTCCGCCACCGTCAGCACCGCGAGCGTGCTTTGCATTTCCAGTTTCACCCGCACTTCGCCACCGGGACGGTTATATTGAATCGCGTTCGTCAGTAAATTGGTGACGACTTGCGCGAGCCGCTCCGAATCACCGGTCAGTGGCGCTGGTAAAATTTCGGAAACAATTTTCACGCCGCGCTCCTCTGCCAAGGTCTGCACCAGCTCGGCTGAATCCCTGAGCGTGTTAGCCAGATCGAGCGGCAACCGCTTCAAAACTTCCTGCCCGGCATCAAAACGAGCCAGTTCCAGCAACGATTCGATGAGCTTGCGCATCCGCTGCGCTGCACGTTGGCAAGCCTCGACAGTCTGCTTGTAACCCGCCGCATCGCGCTCGCGTGCGAGTGACATTTGGGTTTGTGTGAGGATGACAGTGACCGGCGTGCGCAACTCGTGCGCCGCGTCCGAGGCGAATTGCTTCTGCTGCGCGAACGCCGTTTCCAAACGCGCAAACGTGGAATTCAAAACCGCCGCGAGTTGGCCAAGTTCGCTCTCCGCCTCGGCCACGTTGATGCGCTGCGATAAATCACCGGCAGAGATTTTCACCGCCGTCGCACTGATTTCTGAAATCGGTTTCAGCGAACACCCCACGAACCACCAGCCGCCAATGAGTCCGACAAACAAAATCAATCCGCCCACGCCTGCCAGATTGCGTGCTGTGCTGCGAAGCTCCGCGCGTATCGGCTTCAGGGAGCCGCCGACTTCGATGGCCTCGGCTGACGGAAGAATTTCGACGATAACCTGGTCGTCACCCGATTGGATAACTTTTGGCGCGACCAATTTTCTTGGTCGCGGTTGCCCTTCGCGTGGTTGAGCAGCACCGCTCACCGATTCTAAATAGTAGGCTTCCAACTGTGTCGACTTGGACTGACGGTAATTGCCCGATTGGCTAACAACGGCGCTCTCATTTTCCGCTAAGTGCGTGATCTTGAAGAAAAACCCGTTCAGGTCATTCGTGTCAAATAGCCTCGCGTTTTCCGGTGCGAGGTGGAACACAGGTTGGCGGCGCTGAAATTCTGGAGGGCCATCCTGCGGAAACTGACCTTGCTGAAATCGATCTTCTGGTGGCGGTGGGCGATTGCCAAACTGTTCTCTGCCGTTGCCATTGCCCGGGCGCGGTGGTGGTTGCCGGAGATTGTTCGCGAGAATTCCGATGCGCTGATGCAACTCATCATCCAAGTGGCGGAACTGCCGGGCGCGCTCCAACTGATACGCCGTGCCACCAAACCCCGCCAGCACGACCACCAGAATGAGGCCATACCAGAGCTGCAGCCGCCATTTGATGGATTTAAAAAGTTTCATTCAATGCAGTAGCCGTGCCCGCGCCGCGTGGCGATGAATTCCGCACCCAGTTTTTTACGCACGTTGGAGACGTGAACGTCGAGCAGGTTAGACATCGTCGTGTCATTCTCGTCAAAGAGATGTTCGTATAGCTGCGTGCGCGTGACGACTACGCCCCGATGCAGCGCAAGAAATTCCACCAGCGAATATTCGCGTGCCGTGAGTTCCACCGGTTTGTCTTTGAGCGAAACCAGACGCGCGGCGGTGTCCACTTTCACCTCGCCGAGGGCGATGACGTTTGTGGACTTGTTCGCGCTGCGGCGGATGATGGAGCGCAGGCGAGCAAAGACTTCCTCCAGATCGAACGGCTTCACGACATAATCATCTGCGCCGGTGTCGAGGCCCTTCACGCGGTCGCGGGTCTGGTCACGTGCGGTGAGCATCAGCACGGGAGTTTTTTTCGTTTTACGGAGGCGCTTCAAAACCTCCCAGCCATCCATGCCCGGCAACATCACGTCGAGCACGATGGCATCATAGTCCGTGCCTTCGGCGTTGAAGAGCCCGTCGTCGCCGTTGTCGGCGGTGTCCACGGCGTAGCCCTCTTCGCGCAAGGCTTGAGCGAGGCTCGCGAGCAGATCAGGTTCGTCTTCGACAATCAGGATTCTCATGGCGGTGTGCGGAATGATTAACACAGCCGCGCACAGCCGTCACGTTCGCAGAAACAACCTTAACGCCAGATGAAGAATTACTGTCTAGTGGACGCATTTGAAGCACAAAGCATTACTGTGCGTGTTGCAGCTATGATTCACGAAACCACCGGCCGCACCTGGCGCAACGCGCCGAGCTTATCTCAAGTGGCTAGCGGAAGGCAAACCGAGAATGTCGTCCCGGAATTTTGCAGAGACGAAACTTCCATCGTCCCGCCGTGAGCTTCGATGATCGCTTTGCAGATAGAAAGTCCCAGCCCCGCGTTGCCGGAGGAGCGTGATGCATCCGCGCGATAGAAGCGCTCGAAAATGTGCGGCAAATCCCTCGGTGCGATGCCGATGCCAGTGTCCGTCACTCGTAAAATAGCGGATTGTTTCTGCGGAAAAATTTCCACGCGCACCTCGCCGTCAGGATGGTTGTATTGGATGGCGTTCATTACCAGGTTGGTGATGACCTGATGTATTTGCTCCGGGTCCCCGGCGATTTGTGTGATGTCGGCCGTCAAATTCATTTTTACCCCGTGTTCCTCAGCTAGCGGCTTCACGAGTTCAAGGCACTCGCTGGCGACTGGCAACAAATCAAACTTCGTGCGCCGCATATTTTCCTGACCGGCGTCCAGTCTCGCAAGTTGCAGTAGCGACGTGATGAGTTGTCGCATCCGCTGCGACGCGCGGTGGCAGGCTTCGATGGTCGCGAGGTTTTCTTCATAGCTGCGTTTGCGATTCAGCGCCGCACCGGTCTGCGCGATCAGCACGGAGACAGGTGTTCGCAATTCATGCGCAGCATCCGCGGCAAATCTTTTTTGCAGCGTGAACGCCGCGTCCAGCCGCGTGAAGGTGAAATTTAAAACGGTCGCGAGCCGCCCCAATTCGCTCTTGGTCTCGGCGGTGTTGATGCGTTGCGACAAATCTCCGCTGGAAATCTTTTCCGCCGCCGCGCTGATTTCGGCGATGGGCCGCAACGCCCGCGACACGATAAACCAGCCGATGGCCAGACCAAAAATCCAGATCGCGCCGCTCACGCCTGCGAGCTTGAGTGTGTGCCGATGCAACTCTGAAAACTCGTCGTTCATCCGGTGGCCAACCAATATTTTCTCGTTCGTGGGAGTGCGGATACGCATCAGCCGCCAGCCGTTAGTCTCCGCAGTATAGTTTTTTGAGCGGGCGATTTCTTTTCCATCTGAGGCAATGATTTGAAACACAAAATCCTGCCCAAACATTTCCTGCACGTGCGACGGGAGTCGGAAGTTTTCTGCACTCGGCGGCATTCTCGGACTAAACTGTGGGTTGGCATCCGGACTTTCACTGGGTGGTGGCGGACCGTTGAGTGTATCTGCAAGCTTTTTGGTCCGTTCCCGGAGCTTTAAATCGGCTTGCTGGAAAACGCGCGTGCGCTCCACCTCATACGCCGCGATGCCGAGGCCCAGCAGCACGGCGAACAGCACAAGGCCATACCAGAGCTGGATGCGGACTTGGATGGAGTTAAAATTCATTCGATGCAATATCCGTGGCCACGCCGCGTGGTGATGAGTTCCGCCCCAAGTTTTTTCCGGATATTGAACACATGGACATCGAGGAGATTTGAGCCGGTGTCTTCAGTCGCATCAGAGAGATGCTCAAATAACTGGTCGCGGGAAATGACTTTGCCGCGATGCATCGCCAGGAATTCCAACACGCGGTATTCTCGCGGCGTGAGTTCAACCGCCATGTTCTTTTGCAAAACCAGCCGGAGCGCGGTGTCAATCTTCAGATCCCCAATCTCAAAAATGTTTTTCGATTTGCTGGCGTGGCGGCGGATGACGGCTCGCAAGCGTGCCGTCAGCTCCTCAAAATCAAACGGCTTCACGACGTAATCATCCGCGCCGATGTCGAGGCCGCGCACACGGTCGCTGATCTGGTCGCGGGCGGTAAGCATGAGCACGGGCGTGGCTTTTATTTCGCGGAGCCGGTTGAGCAATTCCCAGCCGTCGAGTTTTGGGAGCATCACGTCGAGGATAATGGCGTCGTAATCGAAGTTCAGCGCGTGGTAGAGGCCAAGTTCGCCGTCCGCCGCCGAGTCCACGGCGTAGCCCTCGTCGCGCAGCACCACGGCGATGCTTTGGAGCAAATCGCGCTCGTCTTCGACAATCAAAATTCTCATTGCGGTCGCGAGCCTGACGGAATCCACATTAAGGAAAGGTTAAGAGAAAACTTTTAAGAAAATTGTGTCGTTAACCGGTTCTTAATTTTGGCGGGCTTAGGCTCGGGGCATGAAAATTAAAAATTCATTCTTACGCAACACAGTCTCAACCGCGCTGGCACTGGTGTTGATGGCGGCAATGCTGCGCTCCAATCTTTGCGCGGCGACCATCACCGTTGCCGACTCCATCGTTTCGCTTGCGACGAACGCGACGAAAAACTACACGTTCACCGATCCCAATTCGGTGCAGAGTGTAGTCTTCACGGTGACAATGGCGGCGTATTCGCCAAGTATCACGCCGACTTCACTGCAAAGCCTCGACAGCGACACACGCGTGGGCGGCAACAACCAGAACGGATTCATCAATGGCTCGGGTGTGAATTTCTCTGCCGCCCTTGTTTCTTCTTCGAGCGGTGTGACGGCCAGCTCCATTAAGTTCGCCGTCACCGCGCTGGGCATTCGCCCGTCGGACGGTTCCGGAACGGTGAACTGGACTTCTTCCGCCGGAACGAAAAGTGTTTTCTTGAATAATGGCAATGAGGTCATGCAGGCGCTCGATGCGACGAACGTTGCGCTTAATTATTCCGCCCAGCTTCGCTTCCCGGACGCCGCCCAGATGCAGTTGACCGATGTGCCGGCACCCGGCCAAAGCATTGTCTTCGCGGTAACATTTACGAGCACCGCCACGAACGATGCGCAGACGAGTGCCTGGCTCACGACGTATTCAGGTCAATACGCACGCATCACCACGAATGCCGCCACGCGCAATGCCGGCACTTCGGTGACGACGTGGACTAACGGCAATTCCGCCGAGACACAGTCGCTGCCGGCCTATTGCGGCGTGCAGGAAATATATTCCTCGAGTAATTGGATTTATTTCCGCTCAACCGGCCTGGGCAGTCACACGATGGGACCGTGGTATAACGACGCCACGCGCACGACGCTCTTCATCAACTGGCCGTGCAATCAGAAAGTTTTGTATCGCATCCCGCGCTCGGCGACGTTGACCGCACCGCCCGCAGTGAAAACCACGACGGCAGGCGCGGATGCGGCGGTGGGATATTTTGTGGACGGCGTGGCGGTGTTTGACCCGACGGATGGTTTTTCTTACAGCGGCGGCAGCGAGGCGAGTCCGGGCACCGGTCAATGGCATCGGGACGCCTATTTCAACGAGGCGATCACGTTCGACGTGGGAAATTCTCACCAACAAAACACCGGCACTTACCACAATCACGCCGACCCCATCGCGCTCCGCTATCTGCTCGGCGACAACATCCTTAAAACCGCCACGAACACCTATGTCGAGAACATCACGAACCTGAACTTGAAACATTCGCCCGTGCTCGGCTGGGCACGCGATGGCTATCCGATTTACGGGCCTTATGGCTATTCCGTTACGACGAACGCCAATAGCGGCGTGCGCCGGATGGTTTCTGGATTTGTTCTCCGCGATGGGAACAACGGCACGGATAATTTGACAAACACTGCGCGTGCTACGTTGCCCGCGTGGATGCTGCGCAACAACGGCAACACCGCCGCAAGCGGTCCGGCGATTTCTGCGACGTATCCGCTGGGGCGTTACAACCAAGATAATGCTTATCTCGGCGACCTCGTGAATCCGAACACGGGCCAGACAAATAAACTTGGCGTGGACTTTGACCTCAACGAATACAACGTGCGCTTCTGCGTGACTCCGGAATTTCCTAAAGGCACTTACGCATATTTCATCTGCATCACCAGTAACGGCACGCCGACGTTTCCCTACAACATGCCGTATTATTTTTACGGCAACCCCGCGGGTGGCACGGTGACAAACATCGCGGAAATGGTGACGACGAATTTTCTCGGCGGCACAAACATCCTGAGCAAGATGAGTTCGCCCACCTATCTCGCCGGCGGATTCGTCTCGCTGAAATGGACGGGCATCGACGGTGGGAGTTATCAGATTGAAGGCTCCACCAACCTGACTTCCTGGACGTCTTTGGCGGGCGGCCTCGCTATCAATACTTACAACACGAACGGCCCCGGCAGCACTTACTTGGACAACGTCGGCACATTGAGTAAACGTTTTTACCGTGCCGGTCGCACGGCGATTGCGGCGTTTGATCCCGTCACCGGCACGACGGGCGGCGGCACGGCAGCGCAAGGCATCACGAGCATCGCGCCGTCCAGCGGTAATCGCAATACCACCGCTGCCACCACCATCACGCTCAACAGCAGCTACAACCCCGCGCCGCCGCCGGCGAGTAATCCGACCACGAGCGTCACGCTCACACGCACGGGCGCGACGACCATCACCGGCACGTCCGTCTCGCGCAACAGCACCACGGGCGTCGTCAGTGCGAGCTTCGTGATTCCAAGCAACGCCACGGTGGGAGCCTACACGGTGAACTGCGTCTTCGGCCCGAACACCTGGTCGCTGACGAATGGATTCACGGTGAATTGAAACCGGGAAAAATACGCATGAAGAAAATATTCTTGGCGGCAACCTTCGGTCTGCTGGCGGCAAATGTTTTTGCCGACGCGCAACTGACCTCGTGGCTCACGGCGTATTCCGGGGTGTATGCGCGCACCTACACTACCACGGCCAATCGCACTGCCGGAATTTCCGCGACGACGTGGACGAAGCAATCTGTCCCCGCCTACGCGGATATTTCCCAAGTGCTTTACTCGGCGAATTGGGTGTATGTGCGCGCTGCCGATCTGCCGAGCTACGTCACGGGGCCGTGGCTGAATCCGCAGGGCGCGGTCGGCCAGTTCTCGCCGACTAACCAACATCTCATCAACCGTTTCTCGCGTTCGACGACGGTGCCAGCCAGCAAGACTAGTTCCGGCACAGGTTACTCGGGATTATTCGTGAACGGCATCGCCATTTTTAATTTCACCGACGGAAAGGCGTGGGACGGCACGGGGGCGAATGCTGGCACACACACGTCGTCCACTTACTATTGGCACCGCAATGCGCCGGTGGGTGAGGATTACAATTTCGACTATGGTCTCGGTCACCAGAATCCGTCGGGCGTTTATCACACGCACCAGCAACCCATCGCGCTGCGTTATCAACTCGGTGACCACGTGAATTATAATTCATCCACGAAAAATTATTCTGAAAGCAGCAGCACGAACATTTCGCACTCACCCATTGTCGGCTGGGCGTATGACGGCTTTCCGATTTACGGGCCTTTTGGCTACAGCATCAGCAACAATGCCAGCAGCGGCATCCGTCGCATGGTCAGCGGCTATGTCAAACGCGACGGCAGCAACGGCACGGACACGTTGGCGACCAATCTCTCGATGATTCCGGCGTGGTATGCGCGCTTTCGGCTTGCGCATTTCGGCGGCAGCTATTCCCAGACAGCCGGTATCCCGCGCCCGGCGGTGGCCGGCACGAATACGCTCGGCACATTCGCGCAGGACTTTGCCTACTACGGCGACCTGACGAACGCTGCGACCGGCCAGAAATATATTCCGGGCACGAACACGTTTGACCTTGATGAATGGAACGGTCATTACTGCGTCACGCCGGAATTTCCCGGGGGCACTTACGCTTACTTTCTGGCGCTGGATGCCAGCAGTATGCCGACCTATCCCTACACCATTGCGTTTGAGTATTATGGCACGCCGTCCGGTGGCTCGGTGAGCAGTATCAGCGAAGCAGTAACGACGAATTTCACTGGCGCTGCAAATTCCACTTTGGCGATGAACTCGCCCGCGATCACGAACACCACCGTCACACTGACGTGGAGCGCGGTGGAAGGCGGCACTTACTCCGTGGCCAATAGCGGCAACCTCACGACGTGGACCACTAACCTCACGGGCCTCGCCGCTGGGTTGAACAAGGGGACAACCACATCTACGAAAGTTTCTACCAATCAGTTCTTCAAAGTCATCCGCACGGCGCTGGCCAACTACGATGCGAATTAATTTTTGGTGCTTCACGTTTGCTTAAGGTTCATTTACGTAGAGTGGCGGCATGAAAATTCAAAGCCACACCCAACGGAAATTGAACTTCACCGTCGCGCTCACAGGAATTTTCCTCGCGCTACTGATGGTTGCACGCGCGGATGATCCGCGCACGAATTCGTGGTTCACCACTTACGCAGGCAAATATGCCCGCATCTACACCACGGATGCGAACAAGACCAACGGCGTCAGTGTCACGACCTGGAGCAACGGCACGCAGACGCAAGCCAGCCCGGCGTATTGCGGCGTGCAGGAAGTTTATTCGTCGTCTAACTACGTTTACATTCGCAGCACTGGTCTCGGCGCACACGTCATGGGGCCGTGGTATCTCAACGCCGCGCATACGACAACGTTTCCAAATTATCCAGTGAACCAGAAAACGTTTTTCCGCATCCCGCGCACGGTGACGATTCCCACCACGAAAACTCAGACGGCGCTCGGCACGATTGGATTTTTCGTGGACGGCATCGCGATGTTTGATTCGGCGGATGGTTATGTCTGGACCGGTTCCGCCGAGAGCGGCAACGGCACCGGTTACTGGCATCGCGAGGCGTATGCGAACGAAGGCGTGACGTTTGACCCCGGCTTCGCGCACCAAGAAAACACCGGCAATCATCATTACCACGGCGATCCCATCGCGCTGCGCTACCTGCTCGGCGACCACGTCGACTTTAATCCGACGACTAAAATGTATTCCGAAAGCACTAGCCCCGTGACGAAACATTCGCCGATTCTTGCGTGGGTGAAAGATGGTTTGCCGGTCTATGGCCCGTATGGTTATTCCAACGCCACGAATCCCGCAAGCGGCGTGCGCCGGATGATTTCCGGTTTCGTTCTCCGCAATGGCGACAACGGCACGGACAATCTCACGAACACTGCGCGCGCCACTATTCCCGCGTGGGCACAACGGCTCTACAGTGTCGCCGCCGCGCAAGCCGGTCCGGCCTTGAGCACGACGTATCCCATCGCGCGCTACATGGAGGACTATGCGTATCTCGGCGATTTGTTAAACACCAACACTGGTTTGACGAATGTGCTGGGCGTGGACTTCGACCTGAATGAATACAACGTGCGCTACTGCGTCACGCCGGAATTTCCCGGCGGCACATACGCCTACTTTGTCTCGATGGAAACGAACGGCATTCCGAAATACCCGAACAACATCGGCCGCGCATACTTCGCGAATCCAAGCACCGGCGGCGCGGTCACGTCGTTTGGCGAAACGGTGATCACGAATTATCTCGGCTACACCAATCTGGCCACCACACTCAATGCGCCCGTGGTCAGCGGTGGCGCGGTGAAATTAAGCTGGAGCGCCCTCGAAGGTGGCACTTACATGGTGCAATCCACCACCAACTTTTCCGCGTGGACGACGAACTCTACGAATGTTTCCGCCGTGCTGAACACCGCGAGCTTCACGAATAATCCCACGGACAAGTATCGTTTCTACCGCGTCGCCCGCACGGCCTTGGCAACGTATGATTCGCTCAGTGGCGTGACGAACGGCGGGGGAGGCTCGGGCATTGTGAGCGTCTCGCCCACGAGCGGCAATCGCGGCACGACCTTCACCTTGACCATCAATCTCGACGCCACGGTGAGTCCGCCGCCGCAAAATGCGCCAATCAATAGCGTCACCGTCGGCACCATCACCGGCACCGGCAACGTGCATGTCAGCAGCACGCAAGTGACCAGCAGCATCACCATCCCCGCGAACGCCACGACCGGCGCGCAAACGGTGACGGTGGTGTTCCCCGGCCCGCCGGCGAATCCGACGGCCACCGTGACTTACACGCTGACGGGTGGGTTCACCATCAACTGATGTGCGCGCTGGACGGGAGCAACGGCGCAATTGAGAACCGCGCAAAATAATTCCCTCGCCCGCCGCTCACGGCCCGAAGGAAAGATCCAGTTCGTAATCGTCCGCGCCGTTCGGGTTATCCGCGAACGTCACCCAGACCGCTTCTTGGTCCGCCCACATAGTCGCGACATCTCGGCCTTGGCGGTGGGTGATCCGCGCCGTCGAGAGATCCACCTTGTCCCGCAGGAATTGATTCGTGTTCGACAGCGTATTCGTCGCGCGCACATCCCACGCGATGTCATTCAAGCGCACGCTTGCGGGATATTCCCACGCTCGGTGCGTCCACACTGCCTCGTTCGCCGTGAGCTTGAGGACATCGCTGCCATCAATCCGCGCCTGGATCTTCAGCGTGGCTGCGGGCGACACCGCCAACGGTCGGCGAATCGCCATCGGTTTGGGGGGAAAGTGCAGTTTGAATTCATACGGCGCAGCGCCCAGCGGCGTGTCGTCCAGATAAACGATCAGCGCGCCGTTCGTCCGTTCCAACGCCACCACGTCACGCCCCGCGATGACCTCCAGCCGCGCATCCATCAGCGAATATCGTTCTGGCAGGAAACTGACCGCGCCTGTCGTCGTCATGAGGTTTTTTTCTGACGGATTCCACCGCGCATCATTGACCGTCACTGCATCCGCCGGCCAGCCCCAGTTCACATGCTCCCACAACGCGGCCCGATGATTCAGCGTGATGCGATCCGAGCCATCGATCACGCCTTGGAAATGGAACACCGCTTCATCGGCATTCGTCGCGTCCGGCCCGAGCGGCGGCACGGCCACGAATTGCAATTCCGTCGAGACCGACTGATTCGTCACCTCGCTGAAGCTGACGTTCAAGCGGAAGAAGGCGCGCGGCAATTCCGGCTTGGGCAGGGTGAACTCCACCACGCCACCCGCAGCGGGAACATTCAGCACGGCGGCAGCCTGCCAGTCAGCGGTGAGTTCCGGGCGTAGTTCCAACACCGCGCGCTGCACGCCGGGCGGGAAAGACGCTACAAATTCCAAATTGGTTCCCACGACCGCAAGGGAGTTGATGACCAGCCTAGCTTCAAGGATCGCGCCTGCCACCCGCCCGCACCACAAGCCAACGCAGAGCCAGAGCAATGTCCGCCAGGCTTGGTTCATGGTTTTTCCATTTTGAAAAAGTTCGGTCACCGCGAACGAACCACCGCTATTTTTTCGGGAAGTTCGGATCCGCCATCACCTCAACGATTTGTTTCGTGTGACGTTCGCTGTGTGCGGCGATGAAGAGCACCCATTCGTAGCCGTCGAGTTCCTTGCCGAGCGGGCTGGTGATGGCGTGTTCGCGCAGATCTTTCGTCGCCTTCAGGAACGCGATGGTTTTGGCGCGGCTGGCCTTGAAATGTTTCAAGCTCTCTTTCGGCGAACCGAAACGGTTGTCCGGTTGCAGCGGCTCGGGCGCCTGCACTTTGTGGGAGCGGTCGGGAATCGCCTGCAACACGAATGCATCAATGGCCTTCACGTCCACCGTGTTGGTGCGTGCCGGGGCGGTCATCACCTTGGTCTGGACCATGTCCATGAGGAAATCTTCGGCGGCGGCGATATGCTCGGTCACCTCCGCTACCGACCAGCGGTTCGTGGCCGGCTTGAAATTCCACTGCGCTCCCGTCAGGCCTTTGGTGGTGGCCATGACTCCGGCTTGGGTTTTCTTGAGATACGCCAGGGCGGAGGCGATCTCTTCCTTGGAAAGACTCTGGGCTTGAAGCACCGGGCTGACAAGCATCGTCAGGAACAAGGCGATTAGAATTTTTTTCATGGGATGATGGGGATGATGTTTTATTTTCGGACCAGCGGAGAATAATCCTCCAGCAGCGGTGGACAAGGGGAAAAAACGAGCCATTTTTACGACAATAACCAGATCTACAGAATGTGTTTTAATCGTGCCTCCCACCTCCCGCTTGCCATTTTTCACGCAACGTGAAACGCTGCCCGCAAATCAAACTAAAATAAAATTATGGCCAACCCCATCCCCGCCGGATTCCACACGCTTACCCCGCACATCGTCGTCGCCGACTGCGCAGCGGCGCTCGAATTTTACAAAAAAGCCTTCGGAGCCGCGGAACGGTTCCGGCTGCTCGTGCCGGGCGGCGATACCGTCATGCACGCGCAGATGACCATCGGCGATTCTGTGCTCATGATCGGCAGCGAATTTCCGCCCGACTGCCTCTCGCCCAAGGGACGCGGCGGTAGCAGCGTGTTTTTGCACCTCTACGTTGCGGACGCCGACGCGCTGTTCGACCGCGCCGTGAAAGCTGGCTGCATCATCAAGATGCCCATGTCCGACACTTTCTGGGGCGACCGCTACGGCATCGTGGAAGACTTGTCCGGCCATCAATGGTCCATCGCCACGCACAAGCAGAACCTCACCCCCGAGCAACTCGCCGCCAACGCCAAAGAATTCATGGCCAAGATGGCGAAGCCATGATCACCGCCAAAAAGCTTTGACGCGAATTTCATGAATTGACTTGAATTCAAAAACCTCCATCTAATTAACCTCTCGTATGGGTGCTTTTTTCACCAATTTCCAAGTCCGCAACGTTTCCACCAGGAAGGTTTGCGCAGCGGTGCCAAAATTGACCGACTCACGAGGCTATGTTTCGCCGGAAAGCAACGGCTGGATAACGGTCTATCTTGAAGCCACCGAAGCTCAAAATGATGAAACCTTTCACAACATTGCCAGCGGGCTTTCCAAATCGCTCAAGGCCGACGTGCTGGGCTTTCTCGTTCACGATAGCGACATCGCCGCCTACTGGCTTTACCGCAACGGAACGCTGACGGATGAGTTCAATTCCGCGCCGGACTATTTCGGCGAAGATGTGGATGATAAAACCCGTGAACGTGTCAGCGGCAATACGGATGCCCTGCTGCCGCTGTGCTCGGCCAGCGCCACCCGTGCGCAACTGGATGAAGTGCTGCATCCGGCCGATGGACCGCCCGCGATGGCGGAAGACATAGTGATGGAACTGGCCAAGCTGTTGGGGATAGATGAGTCCCGGGTTTCATTGGGATTCAAATATTTCGATGAAGAAGGGGGAGAACTGCTGCCGGATGCCGCACAATTCCTGCCCGTGGGCAAAGGTGCTTTGCGCAAAGAACAAACGTCGAGCCCGCCCGCCAGCGCGCCAGTCGCATCCGTCTTGGACAAGTTTTCATTTGGGTATTCAATGACGGTCGCGATGATGACGAAATGTTGGGAGGGCGAAACGTCAAAGATGGCGGAGACCCACAGCCAGCTCCTGCCCAGATTGGACAGCAAGACTCTGCACAAAAAGCTACTGAACGAGTTTGACAAAATGGCTCGCAAATTTTTGAAGGGGGCTGATTTGCCGGATTGTCCGACGTTTGAAGAATTGAAGGCGGCGCGCGACCAGGGTCCGGATGCCTTGGCCAAGCTACTCGTAAAACGCACGCCGACGGAGCTGGGCAGCATCGCTACTGACGCGATCCAGTATAAAATGGAAGCATTCTTCGCCGCCTTGTTGGCCAATGGGATGGATCCAAACATTCCGAATCAGCATGGCCAGAGTCTGCTAAGCGTGGCTGAAAGCCGGGGAACTCCGGCGATCTGTGATCTGATCAAGACGGCCTTGGCTAAGAGCAGGTAGTTTGATCCATGTGGCCCTTCTCCCATAAATCAAAAGAACCGACGCCATGAAACGCTGGCAGAAAATCGGAATCGGAATTGTCATCGCTATCGTCTTCCTAATTGCGCTGGGCTTTTGGTCGCGAACCAAGTTACAAACTTTATTCTACCCGGTCGCGCCGCCGATGCCCGCCGTGGTCAGCGAAACAATGCCGGAGATTCTCGCCCGGCTCGAATCCATCCTCAAGACCAACGCGCCGCATGTGCTGGCCGCCTTGCAAACCGGCCTTTCCACCGCTGTCATTGCCAACCTGGAACAGAAGTATCACGTCCAGTTGCCAGAAGACATCAAGGCGATTTACGAATGGCACGATGGCTCAGCACGCGACACAAATTTTTTGAGGGGAGATTTCATTCCCATCCATCGCTTCCTGCCCTTGGAGGAAGCTCTGGAAGAAAATGTGATAGTGCCACGAGGCCCGGCCACACTACTTCAAATGGTGGCGTATTGGTTGTTAGCCGGACATCGGAATTCCTGGATTAGCCTGTTCGCCGATGGCGCGGGTGATGGTTACTGGTTTGATCCTAAACGAAAGCCGTCTGAAGGCTCGGTGTTTTACAATTTCACCGAGGAGGCGTCGTTTGTGTTTTTCCCATCGCCAAAGAATCTGATGGCGGGCATCGCAAAATGCTACGAAAAAGGTGCGTTCCAAATTAAAACCGGCTCATCGCCTCCGGAACTGGATGAAGACTTTGAGCAGGCCAATATAATCTGGAAGGAATTCGGGGGGAACAATCTGCCCTGAAGAGGTCGGCCTTTCAAAGAATTTTGTTGGTAGTTCGCCGCGCGCAATCACCCATCCAGCGTCATCAGTTTTTCAAACACGGCTGGTTGGATATTTTTCAGATTTTTTAGTTTCGCCCCAGCCATCGTCAGCGTGGATGAGACGAGGGCGCGGCCGCCGGGCATGGTGCCTTCAAACATCCGGTAGTATTCCACTTTGCCGGGTTCCTTGGGCTTGAAGTAATGGAAGTAGTTCAGCACCGGGGGCGTTTCCTTCTGCCGGCCGATCGTGAGGATGAGCAGGTTGAGCGCGGATTTGGTGTGCTCCTTGAGCGTGGGCAACGCGGGTTCGATGCCGCCCTGGGCCATGATCTGGTCCATCGCCCATTCGCTATCCACTTTCCGCTCCGGCAATCCGGGCGCATCCACGCCGCCGTTGTGGGCAAAATAAAGGGTGTGCGTGTCGCTGGTGGCCGCGAATGGATGCGAGAAAGTGTGCCCGAGCAATCGGTCGTTGCTGGCGTAGCGTCCGTGAAAGATCGCACGGATGCGGCCTTCCAGTTTCGGCAGGACGATGGGGTCGTCGTAGATTGAACGCGCGGTGCGGTAATGGAACAGGCCGTTGTCGGCGTGGATGACGTAGCCCCAGCCGTGGCAGTGCGCGGAACATCCGGGCGAGACGGCGGACAGCGTGGGATCATCCGCACAGGCGCACTTGAGCGCGGCATAGAGTTCATGCACGTCTGATTCCAGCGTTCCGCTATATCCAAACATTCGGCAAGCCATAGTGAGTAGAGGTTAAGGCAGCATCCGGCAGGCGGTCAACCGGACACATCACAACGACAAGCAACTCGTTTCCGATTGAGCATTTCAACTCCTCACCCCGGTCCTCATCTAATTGGGTGAGGCGAGGGAGAAGAATTTTTGCGAGCTAATTTCCGTAGCGCTTTCAGCGCACCAAACTGTTGAGGGGTTTCTCCGCACTGCGTATTTCACCTGATTGCCATTCGCTGTCCGAACTTGCATTTTATTCGCCGCTGCCGCAATTTGCAGCCAGCAGTTTAGCGATCAACCACAACCAAAATTAAATTATGCCATTTGAATTACCTCCCCTGCCCTATGACAAGGCAGCGCTCGAACCCCACTTTGACACGCTGACGATGGAGATCCATCACGACCGCCATCACAAGGCTTATGTGGACAACCTCAACAAGGCCATCG
>CAINDH010000190.1 GCA_903847285.1 uncultured Verrucomicrobia subdivision 3 bacterium
GATAGTCCGATCAAACATTGCATCTACATCATCAAAGAAAATCGCACCTACGATCAGGTCTTCGGCGATATGCCCGAAGGCAACGGCGACCCGAAGCTCTGTTTGTTCCCGGAAAAAGTGACGCCAAACTTGCACAAACTCGTCCGCGAATTTGTGCTTCTGGATAATTTTTATGCCGAGAGTGAAGTCAGCGCAGACGGTCACGAATGGAGCATGGCCGCTTATGCGACGGACTTCGTAGAAAAAACCTGGCCGTTCAACTACGGTCATAAAAAATCAAAATTTCCGTATCCCAGCGAAGGGGTGTTTCCCGTGGCCGCGCCCGCAAGCGGCTACTTGTGGGATCGCGCCCGTGAAGCCGGCGTGAGTTATCGTAGTTACGGCGAGTTTGTCCAAAACGCAGCGACGACTAACAAGCCTTCCACCACGCATCTGAAATCGCTGCAAGGCCATTTCGATCCCTGGTTCGTCGGTTTTGATTTGGATTATTCGGACGACATCCGCGCGAACCGTTTCATTAGCGAGCTGAAACGCTTCGAAGGCGAAGGCGAAATGCCGCGCCTGCAAATCTTGCGTTTGCCCAATGACCACACGCACGGTGTCACAAAAGGCACGCTGACGCCGACGGCTTATGTCGCTGATAACGACGCCGCTCTCGGCAAAGTGGTGGAAGCCGTCACGCGCTCAAAATTTTGGGCGTCCACCGCGATTTTCGTGGTGGAGGACGACGCGCAAAACGGGCCGGACCACGTGGACGCACACCGCACCGAGGCGCTGGTCATCAGTCCTTTTTCGCGTCAGCGCGGCGTGGATTCCACGATGTATTCCACCTCGAGCATGTTGCGGACGATGGAACTGATTCTCGGTCTGCAACCGATGACGCAGTTCGATGCTGCCGCCGCGCCGATGTTCAATTCATTCGCTGCGACCGCGAACACCGAGCCGTTTGTTGCCTTGCCAGCGAACGTGGATTTGACCACGACGAATTCTGTCGCGTCGTGGGGAACGGAAATCAAATTCAACCTAGCCAAAGAAGACGCAGCGGATGATTTGCTGTTCAATGAAGTCATCTGGCGTTCGGTGAAAGGGAATGATCACGCCATGCCCGCGCCGAAGCACGCGGGTTTCGTGATGGTCAAGGCGGGTCGGGACGAGGATTGAGTTTCGCACCAAATAATATCCATTATGAAAATCCCCGCTTCTGTGCGCCGACCGGTTGTCGTCGCCGCGCTGACATTTTTCGCCGCAGTGCCCGCGTTTGCACAAACCTCCGCACCCGTGCGTGCGGCCAATGTCGAAGCGAATAACGCCACGCTGCGCACCAGTCCTGGACTTGCGCCGAACGCGAATCTCCTTTTCAACGGCTGGGGACTTACACCTGCGGGTGAGCACGTCCGAATTAGCGACCTGCCGCTGAAGATGGTTATCTCCCAAGACAAGAAAATATTGCTCGCGGCGAGCGGCGGTTTCAATGACACGGGGTTGAGCGTGCTCGACATCGCTACCAAAAAACGCACGCAGTTTCTTCCGC
>CAINDH010000191.1 GCA_903847285.1 uncultured Verrucomicrobia subdivision 3 bacterium
GCAGAACACCGCGCCGATGACGAAGTAGAGCGGGAAAATTGTGGCGTGCCAGCCCGCGATTTGCGCGGTGCAGAAATCCAGACCGACGATTGAACTCACGGTGAACACGAGCAGCGTGCACAAGCCGCAAAGAACAACGTAAGCTTTTTCGTAATTATGCCATTGCCGCGCGGAACCAGTCCAACCCATAGCGAGAAAAGTAAAAATTGTTTTGCGAATGCGCGTCGTCGCGCGATCACGCAATACGGCGAAGTCAGGAATCATGCCCATGAAAAAGAACAGTGACGAGACGACGAGATAAGTGTTCACGGCGAACACGTCCCACATCAGCGGTGAACGGAATTGCGGCCACAAGCCGTTTGAGTTCGGCACGGGAAACATGAACCAGTCGAACCAAGCGCGGCCGACGTGAATCGCCGGATAAAGTCCGGCCATCATCACGGAGAAAACGGTCATCGCTTCCGCCATGCGGCCAATCGTCGTGCGCCAATGCTGACGCGTCAAAAAGAGCAGCGCGGAAATCAACGTGCCCGCGTGCGCAACGCCGACCCACCAGATGAAATTCACAATGTCCCATCCCCACATGTTCGGGTGGTTGTTGCCCCACGCACCGACGCCGGTAAAGACTTGATAGAACAAACAGACCGGGAACACGACCGTCGCGCAAAACGCGGCGATGCCGAACAAAAGTTTCCACCACAGCGGAATCTTCGCCTCGGCAAACGCGGACAACTTGTCAGTGAGCCAGCCGAGACCTTGATTGCCCTCGACGACAGGCGCGCGTTGAAGTTCCGCCGGCGGCGCGAGCTTCTTCAATTCTTCAATGTTCAACGGTTCAGACATTCGTCAGTTAAATTTTGTGCGTCGTCAGCAGCGTGCCTTCGTATTCTTCCGTGCTCAACGGTTCCGCCGTGTAATCCGGCATCGCAGGATTCGGATTGCGGACGCGCGCGAGGTAAGTCGTGCGCGGCTTCGTGAGCAGGTTGCCGAGGACGGCGTAATTCAGCGGCGACAATTTCTGTTTGGACACCGCGCTGTTCGCGTCGCTGATGTCGCCGAACACAATCGCGCCTGCCG
Source organism: uncultured Verrucomicrobia subdivision 3 bacterium (assembly GCA_903847285.1). Next base: position 1,078 of record CAINDH010000191.1, read on the forward strand.
GACATGCCTGTTGGCAAGCGGTCTTCGGAATGTTTCCAGCGACTTCGGTCAAGCGAACGTTGTCGCTCGCGCCGGCTTTTGCCTTCTGCGAAATCTTTGCGTGTTCGATGCGTTGCGTGCAATAGGTGCATTTCTCCATCACACCGCGCATACGAACCGTCACGTCCGGATTCTTGCTCAACTTGATCAAGTCCCATTCGTCTTCCGTGCGCATGCCGCTGTTCGGATCTTTCCACCAACGCAGCAAATCCCATTCTTTCTTGTCGCCTTCGCCGGTCGAGTGCGTGAGCGCGTTGTTGTAAAGCGTGCCCTTCAACTCGGTCAACGGACGCTTGTTGAAATCGAGGAAATTAAAACGACGAACTTTATACGGACAGTTGTTTGAGCAATAGCGCGTGCCGATACAGCGGTTATACGCCATCGTATTCAAACCTTCCTGATCGTGAACGGTTGCGGCCACAGGGCAAACGTTTTCGCACGGCGCAGTCTCGCAATGCGAGCACATCATCGGCTGATTCACCACCTGCACGTCGTCAATCCACGACTGAGATTGCTGCTGCTCGTCCGTCTGGTTCATGTCCGAATTCGGATTGAACCGGCTCGGATTATTCTTCCGTTTCGGGTCGGTCGTGAAATAACGGTCA
>CAINDH010000192.1 GCA_903847285.1 uncultured Verrucomicrobia subdivision 3 bacterium
CGGTTCTTTCGGCGCGCCTTTGCCACGTTTCTCGCGCACCGGAAATTCAAATCCCGTCTTGCCGTCCTTCACGATGAGATAAGCCTCGAACTTGCGGTTAGTTTTGTTGGAGACGAAACCTTTAAGCAATTCCGTTTTACCTTCGGCCAACATCTTCTTCACCTGCTCGGGAGAAATCTCCTGCTGCAAAATGATTTTGCCCGTGCGGAATTTACACGTCTTCTCCGCGCCGCCCTGTTTCTCACAAACGTAATTCATGCCGCCGTCATAGACATTTGCGCCGCACGCCGGGCATTTGCCGAGCGATTCCTTGCCGGTGAAATCAATCGGCGCCGCGCCCGCGCCGTCTTTGCCGCCGTTGCCGAAATCAAACTCCACCTTATGTTCCGCCGTCATCTTGAGCACGGCCGCGAACGGAAATCCCTGTTTGCTACGGAAACCTTGGAGCGGACCGATGACTTTTTCCGTGATGATTTTTTCCACTTCTTCCGGCTCAAACATCCGGCTGCACAGCGTTTTCCAAAACGCGAAGTCGCACTTCACACACTGAAACTGTTTGTAGCGCTCGTGGATTTCGCCGCCGCATTTCGGACACGGCACGTTCAGCGTGCCGAAGTCGCCGGGAATCGTGTCGTATTCAAATTTCTTCGCACTATCCACAATCTTGCGCGTCATGTCCGCGATGCCCGCCATGAACTGCTCGCGGCTGACTTTTTTCCGCTGCATTTCCTTCAACTGAAATTCCCAGTCGCCGGTCAGCTCGGGCTTCGTGAGTTCGGGAATGCCCAGACCATTCAACAATTCCATCAAAGAAAAAGCCTTCGCGGTGGCCTGCAATTCGCGGCCATTGCGATGAACGTATTCCTCGTAGATCAAACCTTCAATCGTCGCCGCGCGTGTGGCGGGGGTGCCGAGACCTTTCTCACTCATCGCCTCGCGCAGTTCGTCGTCGTCAATGAGTTTGCCCGCGCCTTCCATCGCCGAAAGCAGCGTGGCTTCCGAGTAGCGCGCCGGCGGTTTGGTGACGTTATCTTTGACCTCGATGTTCGCGGTCTTGACCGTCTCGCCTGCCTTAACTGGCGCTAGGCTCGGCGTTTCGTCGGAATCCGATTGCTTGCCATAAACGGTGAGCCAGCCCGGCGACACCAACACTTTGCCCGCGCTCTTGAACGGCTCGCCTTCGACGCGCGTGATGCGATTCGTTTCGAGAAATTCTGCCGCCGGATAAAAAATGGCGAGGAAACGTTTCGTGACGAGGTCGTAAAGTTTTTGTTCCGGCTCGCTCAATGATTTCGGCGCAAGCTGCGTCGGGATGATCGCGAAGTGATCCGAGACTTTGGCATTATTAAAGATGCGTTTGTTCGGATGCACCCAGCCGGCCTTGAGAATCTGGTCGGCGAAGGACGAGTAGCCTGTCACGTCGCCCAGCATCTTCATCGTGTCTTTGACTGTGGCAATATAATCTTCCGGCAACGCGCGCGAATCCGTTCTCGGATAAGTCAGCACCTTGTGTTTTTCGTAAAGCGCCTGCGCTAGGCCCAAAGTATTTTTCGCGCTGAAACCAAAGCGCGAGTTCGCATCGCGTTGCAAGCTGGTCAAATCGTAAAGCAACGGCGACATCGAAGTCGTCGGCTTGCTTTCTTCCGTGACGATACCGGGTTTGCCAAGACATTTCGCACGGATGGCTTCCGCTTTCTCCACGTCCCAGACGCGTTCAGCTCTTGCCTGCTCATCGTCGTCAGACTTGGAAAATTTTTCGTCAAACCAGCGTCCGGGATACTGGCCCGCAGCCGCGTCGAACGTGCCGAGAACTTCCCAATAACCGCGCGGAATAAACTTGCGAATCTTCGCTTCGCGCTCTACGAGAATCGCCAGCGTCGGCGTCTGCACACGACCAACAGTTGTCTTGAAAAATCCGCCGAGCTTGGAATTGAACGCCGTCATGGCGCGCGTGCCGTTGATGCCCACGAGCCAGTCCGCCTCGCTGCGGCTGGTCGCAGCGTCCGAGAGCGGCTGCATGGACTCATCGGTCTTGAGCGACGCGAAACCTTCGCGGATCGCGGCAGGTGTCATTGATTGCAGCCAAAGGCGCGAGATCGGCTGCGCTGCTTTCGTGTAGCGAACGATGTTGCGGAAAATCAATTCGCCTTCTCGGCCGGCGTCGCATGCATTGATGAGCGAGGTGACGTCCTTGCGTTTGATGAGTTTCGCGACGGCTCGCAAACGTGGTGCGGTCTTCTCAATCGGCGTGAGATCAAAGTGCGGTGGAATCACCGGCAGGCATTTGAATGTCCACTTGCCGCGCGCAGCCTCGACACCTTCCGGCGGCACGATGGTCAGCAAATGACCAACGGCTGACGTGACGACATACTGTTCGTTTTCGAAGTAGTCGTCGTGCTTTTCAAACTTTCCGAGCGCCTTGCTGATGTCGCTGGCGACGGACGGTTTTTCCGCGATGATGAGTGCTTTGCCCATGCGTTGCTTCAATCTTTAAGCCGCGCGATGGCAGTTACGCAACTTTATTTTTTTAGCGGACGGAAACTTTTCGAAGGCGGACGAACAGTGATTCATAAAGATTTGTCGCCAAAAAAGGCAAGCCCTGCACTCCTTTCACCACGCCAAATCCACCTTCACCGCCGCGCGCTCAAAATCATTCGCTTCCATCAGCGCCTGCCGCTTCATCGCGCCGAGCTGCGCCACGTAGCGTTCCGGCACAATCTCCAGCCGCGTGTTGTAGTGCGTGGCAATCTCGTTGAAATAACTCCGTGCCAACGCAATCCGCTGCTCCGTATCCGCCAGTTTTTTTTGCAGCGACAAAAACAATTTGTCCGCCTTCAGTTCCGGGTAGCGCTCCGCCATGCCGATGACAATTCCGCTCACCGCACCGTTATCCGGTCCTGCCACCCCCGGCGGCGTGGCATTGAGCTGGTTCCGCAACGCC
>CAINDH010000193.1 GCA_903847285.1 uncultured Verrucomicrobia subdivision 3 bacterium
ACCACCGTGGCCGTGTGATCTTTCATAAACGCCGCGAAGGTCGGCCCCATCGCCGGATTCGTTTGCATCAAATCCCACAGCACCGTCTTGGGCTGGCCATTGACCACCGCGTCGCGTAATCCGCCCATCAACTGCCACGCCTGCGCGAACCAGCGCAGGCCGCTGTTCAAATCCGGTTCTCCGGTTTGCGACAGCCAAGCTTGCGCGTGCGGACTGTTACAAAATTTATTTTCCGACGTGAGTTCCAGATAACCCGTTTGCACCAGCACCGCGCACAGTTTCGCTGTGCCGTTCACCGACGCGCTAATGCGCGCCGCGAGTTCTTCCACGAGCAACGGGCCTTTTCCCAACGCCACGAAGACTCCGAGTTCGCCCGCCGCGATGAGCGCGGCGCTTTGCATCATCGGCCAATACACATCAAGTGAAAGTGATGGCGTAGTTGGCGTGGAAAAATTCATGGACGCACAGCTGCAAAATTATTTCTCCGCCAAAGCCGCTGCAATCGCTTGCCGCAACTCCGGCGCGTCCGGCGCAACTTCACCCGAAAAAAACCTGCGCACCACGCCGTCTTTGCCGATGAGATACTTGCTGAAATTCCATTCCGGCAAATGGCCCGACTTGCCCAGAAAATGATAGATCGGCGATTGCTCCGGCCCCGGCTGCGTGGAAAGCTTTTTAAACAGCGGAAACGTCACGTCGTAATTCAGTTTGCAAAAACTCGCGATCTCCTCCGGCGACCCCGGCTCCTGCGCGCCAAAATCGTTGCTCGGAAAACCCAGCACCGCGAACCCCTGCCCCGCCAGCTCGCGATGCAATTTTTCCAGCCCAGCGTATTGCGGCGTGTAACCGCACTGGCTCGCGAGATTCACCACCAGCGTCACCTTGCCGCGAAAGCGCGCGAGGTCAGCCGGTTCACCCAGCAGCGTCGTCGTCTTGAGCTCGTAAAATGTTTCCATGATGCGACCAGTATCGGCGGCGGAATTGTTGCAGCAAGTGCAAATGCCGCTCCCTTTTTCCGCAACGCTGCGGGATTTTCAGTTTTTGTTTCGCAGATGCTTGATCAGCGCATGAACCAAACCCGCCACGATGATTACATCCATCAGAATGGTGAAGATGGCAAACGGCCAACGGACATCCGCCGCATGGGGCGTAATAAACGAGCCGGTCACGGTGCCGGTGCGGTCGCCCGCGCCAAAGGAAACCCAATGGAACACTGCCATGAACGGAACCAGCACCAACCACGTTGCCATCTTGGAATAGACCTTGTTCTCCAGCCGAGCCAGCAGGATGAGTAGTCCGCCAAAGCCGAACATGGCACCCACGGCCCACATGATCCAGCGCGGCGTGCCGTTATCCGGCGACACGAAGGAAAGACCAATTCCAGCCAATAGAAAAATGACGCCCATTAAAACCGGCGGTTTGTCCATCGTCACACTGCCGTCCGGCTGCACGTGCATGGCGGATGGCGGTGCGCCCGGCAGTTGTGCGCGGGCGGCGGCTCTTGAAATTTGTAAAAACATTGTGCCAGCCAATGTGAAGGCCAGTCCCACGCCAAAACAAATCCAAGTGCCGCCGTGAATGCCCGTTTCCAGCACCGCTTCGGACGTGTCCGCAGGCGAGTAATGGACGGAAACTTTTTTGCCAACGGGATAACGATTGAGAATTTCCTGTGCGTAGCCCGTGGATGAAGACATCTGGCCGATGGAGATTTCTTTGCCGATGTATTTCACTCCCGCCACCTGATAATCGTAGGTGACATTCGCCGAGTAGGTGTCTCCCTGTTCACCAGAATGGGATTTCATTTCGGCAGTCAGGATGACGCCGTCAGTCACCGGCCAATGTTCCGAGCGGAGGCTTTTAATCGTGATCCATGCACCCGCCCCCACGGCAATCAGGCCGACGACGATGAATAGGGAGCAGAATAGCTGTGTGCCGCGACTGGAAACTTTAGCCATGGGAAAAGTCTAATTCCCCACTTTTGCACCGGCCATGATAATTTGCAGAAAGATTTGGAATTAAAAAAGCCGCTCCGGTTTCCCGGAGCGGCTTTTGAATTATGAGAAGTTAATTACTTCTTCTTGGAAGCAGCCTTGCGTTTCTCTTCAATCGCAGCTTGCGCAGCGGCCAAGCGAGCGACGGGCACACGATACGGCGAGCAGCTCACGTAGGTGAGGCCGACGCGATGGCAGAATTTCACGGAGTCGGGGTCGCCGCCGTGTTCGCCGCAGATGCCGAGCTTGATGCCGGGGCGGGTCTTGTTGCCCTTCTCCGCCGCGATCTGGATGAGCTGGCCGACGCCGGTCTGGTCGATGGACGCGAACGGATTCTTCTTCACGATTTCGTTCTCTGTGTAAGCACCGAGGAAGGAACCGGAGTCGTCGCGGCTCATGCCCAAGCAGGTCTGCGTGAGGTC
>CAINDH010000194.1 GCA_903847285.1 uncultured Verrucomicrobia subdivision 3 bacterium
GCTCATCGGCAAGGGCGTCAAGCGCCTCGATACGATGGACAAGCTCACCGGCAAGCAGATTTATGGCGCCGACATCAAGCTGCCCGGTATGCTCAATGCCGCGATCAAGGACTGCCCGATTTTCGGCGGCAAGCTGAAGAGTTTTGATTCCAGCAAGGCCGAGGCGATGCCGGGCGTGAAAAAAATTGTCCGCGTCAGGGATACGGCAGTCGCTGTTGTCGCCGACACCTGGTGGCATGCCAAGACGGCCCTCGACACCATTAGCGTGGAGTGGGACGGCGGTGCCAACGCCAAGGTTTCGAGTGCCAGCATCGCCGAGACACTGAAGGAAGGCCTCACCGCCGAGCAGGCTTTTGTGCACAATAAGAAAGGCGACGCCAAGGCGGCCATTGCCGGCTCAGTCAAAAAAATCGAGGCTGTTTACGCCTATCCCTACCAGAACCACGCGCCGATGGAGCCGAACAACGCCACCGCGCTGTACACCGCGGATCGTTGCGAAGTATGGTGCCCGACGCAAAACGGCGAGGCTGCCCTGGCTGCCACCGCCGAGGCTTCCGGCCTGCCGGTTTCCAAGTGCGATGTGAACAAGCTGCATCTTGGCGGTGGTTTTGGCCGTCGCGGTTTTACCGACTACGTTTCGCAGGCGGTGCTGATTGCAAAAGAAATGCCCGGCACGCCGATCAAGTTGCTCTGGTCACGCGAGGAGGACATGCTGCACGGCAAGTACCACCCCATCATGCAGGCCAAGCTCACCGGCGGCCTCGATGCGAGTGGCAACCTCACCGGGCTTGAAATCCGCCTGTCGGGTCAGTCCATCCTGACCTCGGTTCGTCCCGAAGCGCTGGAAAAGGACGGCAAGGATCCAAATGTGTTCCAAGGGTTCTGGCCCGGCGGCGAGCATTCTTTCGAGTACACCATCCCCAACCTGACGGTGGATCACGCCATGCGCAACCCGCATGTGCCGCCCGGCTTCTGGCGCGGGGTTAACATCAACCAGAACGCCATTTTCATGGAATGCTTCATGGACGAGCTGGCGCATGCGGCCGGACAGGATCAATTGGAGTTCCGTCGAAAGCTGATGTCCAATAATCCGAAGTCGCTGGCGGTGCTCAATGCTGTCGCTGAAAAAGGCGGCTGGGGCAAGAAAGCGCCCAAGGGCGTCTATCGCGGCCTGGCGCATTTCCGCGGCTACGGCAGCTATGTTGCCGCTATGGCAGAGGTGTCGGTGACCGGTGGCAACAAGGTTAAGGTGCGGCGCATTGTGGCCGCCACCGACTGCGGCTACGCCGTCAACCCGGCGCAAATCGAGCGCCAGATCGCCGGTTCGTTTGTGTACGGCCTGTCGGCGCTGTTTATGGAGGAGTGCACGGTCAAGGACGGCCGCATGGAGCAGGAGAACTTCCACAGCTACGATTCCATGCGCATCAAGCAAATGCCAAAGGTCGAAGCACTGGTTTTGCCCTCGGGTGGATTCTGGGGCGGCGTGGGCGAGCCGACACTTTGCGTCGCAGCGCCGGCGGTGCTCAATGCGATTGTCGCGGCAACGGGTAAGCGCTATCGGACTTTCCCGCTGAAAAATCATGGTTTGACCATGGTCTAGGCAAGTTCATCAGCACCTTCCCTCTGCCCTTGCGGGAGAGGGACAGGGAGAGGGGGCAATGCCGACAGATTGGATTGGGCGGACTTTCACCCTCTCCCCAAGCCTCCCCCGTCGAGGGGGAGGGGGCTGGTGGGGTGCTGTGGTGAAGATGTCATGGTTTATGAGAAATTCAATAAACACGCTGTATCGGTGTTATTTTTTCTCGCCGCCTGGTCTTGTCCGGCTGCACTGGCACAGTCATTTGAAGTCGCAGGCGATGCCATTCCGGTGTCGCTCACAGGCTCGGGTGGGGACGCCGTCCGCGGTCGTGCGATCGTTGGCAACCGGCAGGTCGGATTGTGTCTGCTGTGTCACAGCGGCCCGTTTCCAGAGGAACGGTTTCAGGGCGATCTTGCCCCGGCATTGAACGGTGCGGGCAATCGCTTGTCTGAAGGGCAGTTGCGCCTGCGCATTGTCGATTCAGGGCGATTGAACCCGGCGAGCATCATGCCGGCGTATTACAAGACTGAAGGCCTCACACGTGTGGCGCCGGCGTTTTCCGGCAAGCCGATTTTGAGTGCGGAGCAAGTGGAGGATGTCGTGGCTTTTTTAAAAACCTTGCGCGATTAAATGAAACCAGATCACAGA
>CAINDH010000195.1 GCA_903847285.1 uncultured Verrucomicrobia subdivision 3 bacterium
CATTGCGGAACAGTTAAACAATCGTCCTAGACTACGCCTCGGCTTCTTAACTCCCAACGAGGTCTATTACTAACCATTTTGTCGCACTACAAATGTGAAACTAAACCACACGGTCATATCACAATCGTTGGCTCTTCTTCCAATGCTCATATTCTTGGATGGTGCTGTCCACCGCAGGCTGCTCAGCCTCTCGAACGACCGGCTCTGGCGATGGCTGAGCAACAAGTGGCGCGATGTCTCTCCCGCAATGCTTGCAAACTTTAGCGTCCGGCTGCACCAACTCGGCACAATATGGACACTTCCGCAATCGCGTAGCTTCCTGCTGTGCTTTCAAATCTGGGCCAAGCAACACTACAACCCAACCAATCGGGCCGAGCAACGCACCAAAGACAAATCCGGCAAATGGGCGTCCTTTCCGCTCTCCAATCACCACTCCGATGAGGCCGAAAACCATGACATATAACACCAGTGCAATCGGACTAAAAATCCCAACTCCGCTCGGACTTGCTATCAGTGCGATTATCAATCCTATGCTAATCAAAACGACTGGAATAGCGATGCAAATACGGCCATAAGCCTTGAGATTTCTTGCGGCTTTCTGGTCTTTGTTTCTGGAACCAAGACCAACTAAAACAAATCCAGCAAGCAAAAGAAATCCAACGAATATAATCATAGTCATAGGTCGTGGTGCTAGTGTGGCCTAACATTGTTCTTCAACCGCACCGTGCGGTAAGATTTTTTCCATGAAAGCGACTCTATTTCTGGCTTTCGCTTTTGTCCAGAAGGAATTATGACTAAAAAGCATTGAATATGGATTTTAGGAAAACCGCACCTAAAGCTAAGCTGGTTCCCAATCCCAAGTTGCGCTTGCGGGATTTGATTAAAATCTTCGGCGTCGTTCCCCGCGCCAATATCCTGCTTCCGTCGTCTGTCAGGGCGAAAATCATGTTTTAGTCGGTTTTCAGCGGTTTTCCGTTGGTTTTCATCCTGTCCCCGTCGTCCGCAAGACTGCGGATGTTGTCTGCAAGGTTGTCCCTCGCGTTCGCATCTTTGCGCGTATCTCCTGATTGAATGTCGGCACGGCGGAATTGAATGCGGCTGGCGGGCGCATCTATGTTGGTCGTGCCGGATTGTATGCGGCTATGACCAACATCTATGTCCACGCCGTGGACTTTTAAGCGCACCGTGGGGAATTAAATGTGGGCCGCTCTGACATATATGCGGACGGTAGCGGATTTTTTGCGCACCCCGCGGACATTCAAGCAGACATCACGGACATGAAATCCGGCAGCGTCCACTTGTTTGCGGGCGTGTGGGACATGCTTGCGGACGTCGTCCGCCAGTGGCTCCGAATAAAGTGTGGAATCGTAGTTAGTCCGGTCGCGGGATTTTTGGTTAAGTGCCGGTGTGCTCGCGGGTGAGTGCCAGCGGGCTAGAAAAACCGGCGATGGTAGGGCGACGCTGCTGCGTCGCCATCCCGGCAAACCGGCAGGTTTGCCCTACCAAAGAAAGTCATGGTCTCACGTTCGTGAACGCACGGCTCACCGAACGTTCAGGCGTTCGCGGATTTGGCAGCGGGGACAGAACAGATAAACGGCCAGCTCGCCGCTTTCCTCGTCCGTGGAGCCAATGATTTTCAGATTCGCGGAACCGCATTTCACGCAGGAGATATCAAACCGGGTGCACACCGCCGGGTTGCGCGGCTGCGGCGGCTGGTAATCTTCGCGGCGTTGAAAATAGCGGGCTCCATTCATGCGCCCAAAATATCCCGCCCGGTCGGACATCGGCAGTCTGTCCCAAATTTTTGGTAGGGACAGTGCGCTGCGCTGTCTCCTCGCCCGCGCTTTCCTGTCTTCGGCGGGCGGGGTCTGGAAAATTCCGCTGGCCCGAGACGGGAAAGCGCCAGCGGAGGACGCCGCAGCGCAGCGTCCCTACCACCGATTGTCTGGGGTGAAGACCCCATAGGCAAGGCGCTCGGGTAGGTTTAATCTGTGGGCATGAATCTGATTGTCATCTTGCTCGTGTTGCTCCTGTTGGGCGGCGGCGGCGGTTTTTACTACGGCGGCCCGGCGTATGGCGGCGGCGGAATTGGCCTCATCCTGATCATCGCCCTGATCATTTACTTCATGGGTGGCTTTCGCGGCGCGAAAAACTGACCGTTCCTCGCTGCCGTGCGTGGCGTCCGGCATGAGCCTAAAAGGGGGCATCTGCTCCCTGTCATGGCCTCTCCGAGGATTACGAAACACAACTTTCGCCTGGGCCATCCGGAACTTCATTCGGGACATCCCCGAAGGCGTTCCGGATATCAACATTCAACCGCTGAACCTGAACATCAGCAATCCGCCCACGCAAATGCAGGTGCAAACAATCGTGGAGCGCTTCAACGAATTGTTGGACGCGTTGAAGCGGGCGTGAGTCCTAGCGGACGGTCACGTAGGGAAGGATGGATCGTGGAGCCGTCCCCTGCTCTGCCCGCGATTCTTCGTCGTCAGCGGGCGGGTCGGGAAAATTCCGCTGGCGGAAAACGGGGAAGCGCCTACGGAAGGACGCCGCAGCGCAGCGTCACTGCCAACGAATGTAGGGCATCGGAAATTAGCCAGTCTCGATTTGCGACGGAACCTGGGCGGTAGCGGAAGCCAGATTTCCCTAGGATCACCTTCTCTTTACTTCCAATAACTCCAATCCACATCGGGGAACAGATTGTCGCGGGACTCGATTTCGGCCAGCCACTTCTCGTCCACGCGCGTGAGTGTGAGTTGTTCGTGCAGGGCAATGAAGCGGAGCAGATGGTCTTTCACGCGGCGGCGGGCGTATTCGGGACTGGTCCCGGCGCGCAAGATGAACGGCCAGTCGCTCGCCTGCGCGAGGAGCAGTTCGCGGGCGGCCTGCTTGAGCGCGCGTTTCTGCAAGGCGGATGACTTCTTGGAAAATTTCTTCGCCAGCTTGCTCATCCGTTCCTGCGCGATCTGCAGGTGCGGATAGATCCACTCGTTCGATTCGTTCAGCCACACGCGCCAGTAACCTTCCTCGCCCCAGCTCGAAGCGCCGGGTGTGGCAACCTGGTTCGTGGGGTGACGGTGCAGGTATTCTCCGGGCGTGATGAGCGAAAGGATTTTCTGCTCGGCAAACATCTTGCGCGCGAGGAAGTCCAGAAACTCCGGTCCTTCATACCACCAATGGCCGAACAACTCGGCGTCATACGGCGCAACGATGATGGGCGGGCGGTCCAGCATGCCATCGAGCTTCTGCACCTGCGCAAGGCGTTCGGCAAGGAAGTGCGAGGCGTGTTCGCTCGCAGCCGCCAGCGCGTGGTCGCGCTTGTAGATTTCCTTCGGCCCGTTGGGGCCAGTGATGCGGAAATATTTCAGGCCGGTGAACCCGCGATTGTCCGGCGAAGGCAGATGCGGTTTGACGTAGTCGAAATCAAGGTCGAAACCGATGTCGCGGTAGAAATCGCGGTAACGCGGGTCGCCGGGATAACCTTCATGCTTGCTCCAGACTTGCCGCGAGGAATCGAAGTCGCGCCCGAACACGGCAACGCCATTGGGCGTAAACACCGGCGCGAACGTGCCGTAGCGCGGACGTGGTTGCGCGTGCAGCAGCCCGTGTGTGTCGAGGATGAACCACCGGATGTCCGCCTCTTGCAAATATTTTTCCACGCCGGCGGCGTAGGCGCATTCCGGCAGCCAGATGCCACGCGGCGGGCGGCCAAAACATTTCTGGTAGTGGTCGCGCGCGGTGAGAATCTGCGCGCGCACGGATGCCGGATGGCCGTTCATCAGCGGGAGTAATCCGTGCGTGGCGGCGGTGGTGATGATCTCGATGCGGCCTTCGTCCTGAAACTGCTTGAACGCACTGATGAGGTCGCCGCTGTAAAAACGCCACGTCTCGCGCGCGAGCGAAAGCCGATGATGATACATCCACGCGAGTTCGCGGTAGGCGCGGTCCCAGTGCGTGCGATGGATTTCTTTTTCGGCGAGTTCGATGAGGCCGTTGAGATGGCGGGCGTAGCGGCTGCGCAGCAATTCATCTTGCAGCATGGCGCACAGCGTCGGCGAGAGGGAGAGCGTGATGGCGGCGTTGATGCCGTCGGATCTCCAATTCTCCAAAATCTGCACGAGCGGCAGATACGTCTCGGTGATGGCTTCAAACAGCCAGCTTTCCTCGAGAAATTTTTCGTGCTCCGGATGCCGCACGAATGGCAGGTGCGCGTGGAGGACGATGGAGAGATAGCCTTGCATACCCAATTTAAAGGTCGAGCTTGTCAGCAACCCATTCCGCGATGGACTTGGCGCACACCAGCATGATGAGGCCGATGACGAACGGGATGGATTTGATCACACACGGAAATATTTCGACCGGCAGTTTTTTGTGGTGGCAGATGGCCGTGTAAAGCGCGACCTCTACCACCCCCCAGCCCATCAAGGCGCAGGCGAGAAATCGGACGAACATCAAGGCTCCGCGTTCTGGCGCTTCCATGCAAACAGAGTTCAAAGGTTGTCCGGCAACGGAGTTTTGAGCGATGGATCCTGCGGGGTCGAGCCGACATCGCCGAGGTATTGCGTCTCGCGGATGAATTTCAAATCCGCCGCGCGGGCGTCGTCACCGCTGGCGGAGACGGCCACGGCGGGCAATTCATATTTACCATCCGGCAACGCAAAGCGGTAACTGAATGTGCCGTCGGAACGCAGTTTGATTTCGTGACCACCGAGTGTGACTTTCGCGTCCGGCTCGGTTGCGCCGTAGATGATCAACTCGGCATTCACGTTGAACCAAAAGCCTTTTGACTTATCCGCACCACCGACACCGAACGGACTCGACGGGCTGGTGAGACCATAACTGGAATTGCCAAACGCGGTCGTGGGCGAGGTCACGTCCTGCGCGAGCCGGCGGCGGATGAGTTCGGTGATTTCCAGCGAGCCCATCCAGATGCGACGCGTCTGATCAATGTTGATGATCTTGGCGAGGGCTTGCTCCTGCTGTGGCGTCCATGCCCGCGTCGGACCGGGTGCCAGCGGTGCTGCGGAAGCAAAACTTCCGGGCACCGACGCGACCGATGCGACCGACGCAAACGTGGCGAGCTTGGGCAAATCTGGATGGCCGTGGCGGCGCAGTTCTTCGATAGCCTGTGCGAGCGGAATGTTATCGCGCACGGCGTCTTCGATGATCTGGATGAGCTTGGCGAACGGAATCTCAAAGGGAATCGTGGCGAACTCCGCGGCGTCTTCCTTGGAGGCGGCATCCGGCGGGGTGACAGTGGCGCTGGAAATGGCCACGCGCATCCATTTACCGAGCGCGGAATAATAGCCGAGTTCTGATGCGTAAGAATGACCGGCCTGTTCGACGTGCGCAAACCAGTGTCGTGATTCGGGGTGCACGTGGATTTCGTAAGCGGGGTGACCTTCGATCTTGCCGGCAAAAATGCGCAGGATGAGATGGCCGTCGGTGGACTCGGCATTGAAATCCACCTGCTGCTCGCGGGTCAAATCCCAGTGTGCGTAAAGCCAGTGTGGATCGCGCGCGGTGAGAAACAGTTTTTTGGTGCCGTAAGCTTCCGGCAGTTCACCCCCGGAAAACTTCTGTGCGGGCGGTGTGGCGCCGAGGGAAAATTTTTCACCGGGACCACTGGCAGCCACGGGCGCGGGCGCATCACCCTCGAGCAGGATAGCGGGGATCTCCGTTTTCTTCGCCCGCTTGTAACTGCGGCGGACGACGGTGGTGGCATCCACTTCCGTTTCTGGCGCGGCTTTCGACGCAACGGTTTTGGACTTCTTGGCCGGCAGACGCTTGAGAACTTTTTTTGCGGCGGCGACGGCGACGGCGAACAGAGGCTTTCGTTCTGTCCGCTTGGGTGTGGCGGTTTTTTTAGGAGTCACAGGGATGGACGCTGTTTTCTTTTTCATGCAGCTGTTCCGAGTTGGGGGGATTGGCGGGTTTTGCCGAACGAGAAACTAGGGGGAATGTGAAATGGAAGCAATTCCTTTTTATCCATAAGATGAAGCTTGCCGCGCGACGCAGCGGGGTGCTAATTTTCTAGAGTATCTTTTAGGGTCATGAAATCTGGAGACAAAATTCCCACCTTATTCGTCGTGGACGATGAACCGATGCTGCTCGAGCTCGCGGCGGTCATCATCAAGCCGCTCGGCTGCGAGGTGCGGACGTTTCGCGACCCGGAGACGGCGCTCAAGGAATTTGCCATCGCCCGCCCCGAACTGGTGCTGACGGATTACGCGATGGGACGAATGACGGGCATGGATCTCGTCCGCGAATGTCGCCGCATTAATCCGCAGCAGAAAATCATCCTCGTCAGCGGCACGGTGGATGAACATGTTTTCTCCGACGCGCCGGCCAAGCCGAACAAATTTCTCGCCAAGCCGTATCAGTTGCAGGATTTGTCCGACAGTATCCGCGAACTGCTCGCGGTGTGATTTTTCGAAACCAACTCTGCAGGCGCGGTTCCCTCCCCTTTCAATTTTATGAAAAAGCTTAAAAAAATTATTGTCGTCGTTGCCATTCTCGCGGTGTTGCTGGGTATTGTCGCCTTGATTTTGGCGGGCGTGTTCCTCGACAAGATTGTAAAGGCGGGTATCGAAACCGCCGCCCCGGTCATCACCAAGACCACAGTGACGGTGCAAAGCGTGAGCATCTCGGCATTATCCGGCTCGGCGGGCATCAACGGCCTCGTAGTCGGCAACCCGGAAGGATTTAAATCTGCCAGCGCCATCAGCCTCGGCAAAGCCGCAGTCAGCGTGGAGCCGAAGTCATTGCTCAGCGACAAAGTAGTCATCCATTCCGTCGAAATCCGCGCTCCGGAAATCACGCTCGAAGGCAATCCGTTCGGGAAAAATAATCTCCAGTCAATCTTGGACAACGTGAACGCGACGGCCGGGGCTGCCGAACCGAACAAACCGGCGGCGGCTAAAACGCCCACCGAAAAGAAGACTTCAAAAAAATTGCAGGTGGATGATTTTTTGATCAGCGGCGCGAAAGTGACCGCGCGCATTTCCGGCATGGAAGGTGAGCCGTTCAGCGTCGTGATCCCCGACATTCATTTCAGCAACCTCGGCACTGGGCCTGAAGGCATCACCGCATTGGAACTCACGCAGAAAGTCATCGAGCAGATTTCCGCCGAGTCCATCAAGAGCGTGGGCGAGCGAGCCAAGCAGATGGCCGGCGCCACCGCCAACAATCTTATCAAAGGTGCGGGCGACTCTGCCGGCAAAGCCGTGAACGAAGGCGCGGACAAATTGAAGAAGGGTCTCGGCAACCTGCTCGGCAAGTGAGTAACCGGACGCTCAATCCTTGATCCACTTTTCCAGCACACTGTTCGTGGAAAAGGTCAAACGCAGTTTGCTTTCATAATTGTTTGCCGGATAAGTCTGCACCACACCCATACTGCCGGGATAACGCGAGAAACCCGTGCCGATGGAAACCGCAGGTCCGGAATTATAGCGTGTCACCCACTCAGCCACGGTCCGTCCATCCGAAAGTTTTGCCTGCTTATCCGGGGGGCCGAGTTCCGTCACCGACTGGTCGAAGGTATAATTTCCCACGCGCGTATTCCAATCCACGCGGTGCGTGGCGCAGCCGGCAAATAAAGCCACGGCGGCAGCAAGGGAGAAAAGTTTTGAGAAGAGATTCGTTTTCATGGCCAAAATTTAACCCGCGAATGGTAAAGTGCAAACGGCATTTTATTTATTGCCGGTTGAAAACCCCGCGACGATTGGACGATGATCGGAGCCAGCTCCCCAGTTCGGCACGACGGGAATGTAAGTCTCATCCGGCAGCCAGTGCGCTTTCATCGCGGGACTGATCAGCAGATAATCAAGGCGTGAGTAGGAATCTTCCACGCCGTAGTAATGTGTCCAAGTGACATTACGGGGATCGTAACGCGGCACGGGATTCGGCAGATTGTCTCCATTGCGCTCGGCGGGACGGGTATCCACCAGCCGGTTCTTGCCTGTTCCGATGATGGTTTTGGTGGAGTCGGTGTTGCGCGTGTCGTTGAAATCGCCGAGCACAATCAGTTTTGCGTCCGGATGCGCCGCCAGATGTCCGTCAATGATGCGGCGCAACATCTTCGCTTCCTCCCGCCGTTGGGCGCCTTCATCGCTATCCGGAGAGGCGAGCCGAGATTTCAGATGTGCGGCCAGCAACGTGAAGGTAAAATTTGTCGCCGCCTGAATTTCCAGCTCAGCGAACCCGCGCTTGACCTGCATCCGCTTACCATCCAGCAGGAAATTCTCGCTCGTGTGCGGATGCCGCGCGCCGAACGGCAGCTTGCTCAACACGGCGACATGAATGTTTGTATCATAACTCTGGATGTGTTCCCAATACGGAAAATCCAATCCGTCCGCCTTGAGCGAGGCGCGCAATTCAAGCAACGCGTTTGTGCTGCCCATTTCTTCGAGCGCCAACACATCGGGGTTCGCCGCGCGGATACTCTCACGGATTTTCACCTTGGCGGCGGCGGACTTCACGAAGTGCCGCGACTCCGTCGGCTGGTCGAGATAGTTTTCCACATTGTAAGCGGCGACGCGGAACGTTTCAGCCGCGAACCCGCAAGCCATCATCAACCCGCTGAGCAAGGCGGTCGCGAAAAATGGTTTCATCTGCGTTGAACTTGGCAGACACGCCGCGCATTTCAAGAGAACTTTTTTGCAGATTGCCACAAAGCTGCTATCGTCTGCCCATGTCTCGAACCGTCAAAAAATCTCCATTGAAACTGCACGACAAGCAAAGCGAACTCGACACGCGCGAGCTACGCATTGACAAGGTTGGCGTGCGTGGACTGCGTTTTCCCATCCAGGTGCTCGACAAGAAACGCAGTATCCAAAATACCGTGGCCACCATCGGAATGTTTGTGGACCTGCCGAAAGAATTCAAAGGCACGCACATGAGCCGCTTCGTGGAAGTGCTCAACGCACACGGCAACATCATCCATGTCGAGAACATCGCGGACATCGTCCTGTCGCTTCAGTCCAAGCTGCACTCGGCAACATCCCACCTAGAGATGGAGTTCCCCTATTTCATGTCCAAACAGTCACCGGTTTCAAAGCTGAAAAGTTTGATGGATTACACCGCGCGCTTCGATGCCGCGGCGTGCGGCAAGGAAATTGATTTCGTCCTCACGGTGAAAGCCAACGTGACCACGCTCTGTCCCTGCTCAAAAGCCATCGCGAAATACGGTGCACACAACCAACGCGGTGAAGTAACGGTGGCGTTGCGCTCCACGAAGTCGGTGTGGATCGAGGATGTGGTGGCGATGATCGAGAAATCAGCAAGCTCCGAGCTTTACGCATTGCTCAAGCGGTCGGATGAAAAAGCCGTGACCGAACGCGCGTATGAAAACCCCGTGTTTGTGGAAGACCTCGTGCGCAATGTGGTGCTGCGTCTAAATGCCGACAGGCGAGTGACTTGGTATAAAGTTGAAGCGGAAAACTTTGAGAGCATTCATAATCACAACGCCTACGCGTGCATCGAGAAGCCGACGGCTGGAAAGTAAAACCACAAATGGTTTGCCCTCCTGCGCGGTTAAGGCAGAATAGCGGCCGAAGAAATGTTTCGGAGCGTGGCTCAGCCCGGTAGAGCGCTTGCTTTGGGAGCAAGATGTCGCAGGTTCAAATCCTGTCGCTCCGACCATTTTTTACTTCTCAGAAATAATTTCCAAGTTCCGAGCCATTATGAGAGGTGCTTTTGAAACACTTCGTCCAATCGCAGATTCGGTTTGATTTTTTTCTCCCACACTTCCCAGCCGTAATCTTTTTCTCCCGCGCGGGCATGTTTAAGAACTAGCCGACAAGCCGTGCGCCCAATCCGATCCACCAGCAATGACAAGTTGTGTTCTAGCGCGCGGATGAGCAATTCGCCTGGCGAACGTTGCCAAAACCGTTCCGACAGGCGGACGGATTCAAGCAGATATTCCAGGTTGATGAACCGCGACATCCAGCGAAACTGTTCGTAAAAGAATTGTTCCGTAATCACGTTCGCCTTTTGCCGGCTCATGCCGTGCTCACAGAGAAAACCATGCGCCCAATTTACAAAAAGACTACCGGCGAGAATTTTTCGCCGGTCACTCACCGGATTGAAGCTGCCAGAAATATTTTCATCGCTCAAACGCCATATCACCTTTGGTCCGGCGATGGTTCGCAATGGTTTAGGCTCACCCATGCTGGCCAGAAACGCATCATCGGTATGGTGTCCTAGAGGGAAATCTTGCATCCCTTTTTGCTGCCAAGCGGCGCGCGAAAAAACAAGCAACTGCAGGTAGCAATTATGTTCGCTGAATTGCGCCTCCAAAAAGTCCCGGCCCCGCTGGACTTCTGGTTGCAATGGCCGGGCTTCCAGCCTTTTATTATCAGCTCTTAAAAACCGCCGCGAAGAATTCAATCTTAGCGCGTTGAAGCGATACCCATCATGTTGGGATTTAGTTTCGGCGACGGTAGAGTGAAAGGCACCCACACAACCCGGCTCCATCAGATCGTCATCCGCGAACAGCCAAACCCAGGGCTCGCTGGTTTTATTCAGGCAGCGTTGCGCGTGCTGAACCAGCGACTGGCCCCCCAGATTTTCCGAAAAGCGGTGATATTTCAGGTCAATTCTGGCAACAAAATCTTGGACAACGTTTTCTACCGCTTCCGAGCTAGCATCGTCAAACACATACAACTGAAAACGATGGTCGGTCTGGGCCACAATGGATTCCAACGTTTCACGAAGATACTTGCTCTTGTAGGCAAGAATGACGATGGCCAGTGGTTTCTCCATGGAACTTGAATATTGGACAGAGGAAAATTTATGTAACGCGAACAAAATACCAATGGCTGGTTACTAGCGCCACTTGGATTTGAAGAACTTGGATTGATTCCAAAAATACTTCAAACCGCCTTCGCGTCTGGGTGTTCATCAATCACCAGCACGCCATGCGGCGGCAGGTCATAGTTGCCCACCACATTGTTGCCAGTCATGAAGTCGTGCATTGGCTTGTAGAATTGAAGACGCACGGGCGAATTCTGGTGATTTAGCAAGATGTAAATTTTCGAACCTTCCTTCTCACGCATGGAAACCTCGATGTTGTCCGGCACTTTCAATAGCGGCACCAAGCCAGTGGTCTGCCGTAGCCAGATAACCAGGTCATGATAAAAATGCTGGTGACTCTGCGTGCCGATATAAATCGCCTTGCCGAGGCCGAACGAGTTCATCGTAATCGCCGGTTTGCCGGCGTAAAAATCTTTTGTGTAAGCCGCGAGCGTCTGACAGCCCTTGGATTCAATGATATCGCACCAGAGCCGCGCCGGGTGCATATGGCTCGTCTGGAACGTGCCCTTAAACGTCAGATGATTCTCTTCATTCGGTGCGAGCACATCAAACTCCAGAACTTCCATGCCGAACAAATCTTTCAAGTCATGCGGCATCCCCGTGTCCGAGGCCATGTTGTTTTCGTCCACCAGCGCGGTATTGAACGTGGCCACCAACGTGCCGCCGTTCTGGACGTAAAGTTTCAAACGATCTGCTTCGCCGCCGGAAAGCAGGTGCAACGACGGCGCGAAAACGATTTTGTATTTCGACAAATCTTCACTCGGCCGCGCGAAATCTACCGCGACGTTGCGGTCGTGAAGTCCGTTGTAGATGAGCTGAATGTGCTCGCGCAGACTGAAATGTTTGTTCGGCTGGTTCGGCTGTTGCAGCACCCAGTCGTTGTCATGCGAGTAGAGGATGCACACCGGGGCGACAACTTTCGTGTCTTTCAGCGCCGGCGCGAGCAGTTTTAATTCTTCACCAATCTGGGCAATTTCACTGTAAGTCCGCCGGCTGCCTTCAAGATGATGCGGCAACACTGCCCCATAAAATTTCTCCGGGCCAATGCGGGGCTGCCGCCAGCGGTAATACAACACTCCGCACGCACCGCGCGAAATCAGTTGGTAAGTGAACAAACGGATGATGCCAGGGCGAACGAGGGGATTTACATCCTGCCAGTTCACCTGACCCGCTTTTTGTTCGATAACCCAAAAACCCGTCTCACCGTCAGGTGTTTTGATGTCGTTTTTTTTCAGCGAACGTAAAATATCAATGTCACACGCCAGCTCAGATGAACGCGCCCTTACCGCTGCGTTGCTTTCTACGGATACAAAATCCATCGCGTCCGCCATGTCAAAGTGGTCAAACTTCCGTTTCAGCGCGCGCAGATTGGTCGTGATGGGGCGACCGGGAGAAAGTTCGCGGACCACATCCGACTGCATTCGCGCGTAGGCCACCATCGTGTCGCTGCAAAAACGATTCCAGTCCAGCAACAGTGCTGGGTTGTGCATGGCTGGGGCAAACCTCGGCATCGGGACATCATCAAACGACGAAACAATCTGTCCCCAATGGCGTAAACCGAGGCGATTATTCAATTTCTCCACCGTCTCGTATTTTAGTTTGAGCCAGTTTTGCCACTCCAGCCGAGAATCTTCGTTGAACGACCATTCGGTCTGATGCCCGCCCAATCCACTGTCTATCTGCCACGCGACAAGGTGTTCGTGCTTGCCGAGCGCGCCCGCTAATTTTTCAACGATCTTTCTTGAGGCACTCCAAAATTTGTCGTTGCTGAAACATGTTGCGCGGCGCGTGCCCTCGTGCTTCACGCGCCCAAATTCATCCAGCGGCAATATCTCCGGATATTTTTTTGCCAGCCAGACGGGCGGTGCGGCGGTGGGCGTGGCGAGAACAGTTTTAATCTCATGCTCGCCCAAGATGTCCATTACGCGCTTAAGCCAGTCGAAATTGTATTTACCCTCCTCCGGCTCACAGAGCCCCCAAGTGAATTCGCCGATGCGCGCAACATTGAAACCGGCGGCGCGCATGAGTTGCGCGTCTTGAATCCATTGCGCTTCGGGCGTTTCGGCAGTGCCGCCGTGGGGAAAGACCCACTCTTCAGGATAGTAATCTACGCCAAAATACATAAGCAACCTCGGGTTGAGTCGACACTAAAACCAAACCGCCGCGCGTGCAATGAAAATCCTCGCCGCCTGCTGCGAAGCGCGGAAAAGTCACAGGTCGATTAGCCGGAAATAAGCCTGATCGCTCCAGTCAAATCCCCAAAAGGCCGAAACGCTGGTCCCGTGGCTGCTTTGCCACGGTATCCAGTTGACCAAGTCTGTGGAATAATCCAGTTCCCAATCTGTCGGGATGTCCCAAGAAGAGAAAATTCCCATTCCATAAGGTGTCCCATCCCAATCGGTATAGACTTCCGACTGCAACACCGGCGGCGACGGCACCGAGACGACATACGCCAGTTCGGGCGACAACGAGCTTTTATTACCATCCGCATCCATCCCCGAGACCGCAAAAAAATATGTCTCGCCCTCTTCCAAACCGTAAATCACCGCGCCATCCATATTGTAGGAAATGGCTGAATTGGTATAGACGCCGCTCTGCGTCCCATACAAAACTTGGTATTCAACAATGTTTTCGTCCCACGGCGCGATGTCCCAACCCAGCCAGATTGTCTGCGTGCCACCAAAAACTCGGAGGCTTGCAAAAAAAATAACTAGCAGAAAAGCCCGCAAGCGATAGCCATTGCGGGCGGCGGAATTCACACCACTCAAAAGTCCGAAGGGAAACACATCGGGAGTATTCCACGCCGCCTGCGATTTCTCAAGCGCACATCAGTGCCATAAACATATCCTCGAATCAGGATGCGTTGATTTTTAATTTGAATAGCCAAAGCATTTCCTTATCTTTGCCGCCATGTCGAACCATGCCGAACTTCTGAAAAAAGCCCTCCGCGAACGCATCGTCATCATTGACGGCGCAATGGGCACGACCATCCGCACCTACGGACTGGGCGAGAAGGAGATTCGCGGTGAGCGCTTTGCGGATTCCAAGAAAGACCTCAAGAACAACGGCGATCTCTACTCGCTCACACAGGCAGCGACGATTTGCGACATCCATCGCCGCTTCCTTGAAGCGGGCGCAGACATCATTGAGACGAACACCTTCTCCGCCACCAGCATCGGTCAGAGCGAATTCTTCGTAGACGACCCGCGCGAACACGGCGGGCGCAAAGACCCGGCATTTTATCAAACTGTCATCGAGAACAAGTTCCTCAACGACCTCGCCTGGGAAATCAACGAGCAATCCGCCAAGCAGTGCCGCGAGTGGTGCGACCGCATCGCGAACAAAACTGGTCGCCCGCGCTTCGTCGCCGGCGCGGTCGGACCTCTGACGGTGTCGCTGTCCAATTCGCCCGATGCCGATGACGCCGGTTTTCGCGTTTGCACGTTCGATCAGGTAAAAACCGCTTACACCCATCAGATTCGCGGGCTCATCGCGGGTGGTTCGGACATTCTTTTGGTTGAAACGATTTTCGATTCACTCAACGCCAAGGCGGCGCTCCTGGCGATTCAGGAAGTGTTCGAGCAGGATAAAAAGATTTTGCCCATCATGATTTCGGCTGCCGTCGGGCGCGGTGGCGAGACGATGATTTCCGCACAAACCATCGAGGCTTATTGGAACGCCATGAAGCATGTGAAGCCGATTGCCATAGGCCTCAACTGCTCGCTCGGGCCGGATTTGATGAGGCCGTTCCTCGCGGAACTCGCGGAGAAATCCAATACTGCCATCTCGTGTTATCCGAACGCGGGGTTGCCGAATCCGCTTTCCCCAACCGGCTTTGATTTGAAGCCGGAGGACATGGCGAATTATCTCGGCGAATTTGCGTCGAGCAATTTGATCAACATCGCCGGGGGCTGCTGCGGCAACACGCCCGAGCACATCGCGGCGATTGCCAAGGCGTTGGAGAACAAACCGCCGCGCTCAACGCAAGCCGAAACGAAGTTTTCTACCGGCGCAGCCATCCCCCTCCGGCTCTCCGGCTCGCAGCCGTTCACGCAGCAGATCGGCTCGTTCATCATGATCGGTGAGCGCACGAACGTGGCGGGTTCGCCCAAGTTTGCCAAGCTCATCAAGGAGAACAAATACGAGGAAGCCGTCGCCATCGCGCGGCAGCAGGTCGAGAACGGCGCGAACATCATCGACATCTGCATGGACGAAGGGATGATTGACGGCGTCGCCGCCATGACCCGCTACCTGCACCTGTTGGGCAGCGAACCCGAAGTCGCCAAAGTTCCCTTCATGGTGGACTCGTCCAAGTGGGAAGTCATCGAAGCCGGCCTGAAATGCGTTCAGGGCAAAGGCATCGTGAACTCTATTTCAATGAAGGAAGGCGAGGCGAAATTCCGTGAACACGCGCGCAAGGTTTTGAAATACGGCGCAGCCGTGGTCGTGATGGCGTTCGACGAACAAGGCCAGGCCGCGACGCTGGCGGACAAGATTCGCATCTGCGAACGCGCCTATCGCATTCTCGTGGACGAAGTCGGCTTCCCGCCCGAGGACATCATTTTCGATCCGAACATTCTCACCGTCGGCACGGGCATCGAGGAGCACAACAACTACGCCGTGGACTTCATCGAAGCCACGCGCTGGATCAAGGCGAACCTGCCCCACGCAAAAGTCAGCGGCGGCGTGTCGAATGTGTCGTTTGGTTTTCGCGGCAACAATCCCGTGCGCGAAGCGATGCACAGCGCGTTTCTTTATCACGCCATCAAAGCAGGGATGGACATGGGCATCGTGAACGCCGGGATGCTGGAAGTTTACGAAGAGATCGAGCCGGAACTGAAGGAGTTGGTGGAAGACGTGTTGCTCAACCGCCGCCCTGACGCGACTGAACATCTCGTCATGCATGGTGAGAAGCTGAAGGCCGCCAGCGCCGGGACGACCGCGACCGACAAAAAGGTCGAGGAAGAATGGCGCAAAGGCACGATCGAAGAACGCCTCTCGCACTCGCTCGTGAAGGGCATCGATCTCTATGTTGATGCCGACACAGCCGAAGCACTTGCGAAATACGGCAAGCCGCTGACGGTCATCGAAGGTCCGTTGATGGCCGGCATGAGCGTCGTCGGCGACTTGTTCGGCGCCGGCAAAATGTTTTTGCCGCAGGTGGTGAAGTCCGCGCGAGTGATGAAAAAATCCGTCGCTTATCTCACGCCGTTCATGGAAGCCGAGAAAGCCGCAATGGTTGCGCGCGGCGAAGTCGTGAAGGCACAAGGCAAAATCGTCCTCGCCACCGTCAAGGGCGACGTGCATGACATTGGCAAGAACATCGTTGGCGTCGTGCTGGCCTGCAATAACTACGAGGTCATCGACATGGGCGTGATGGTGTCGTGCGACAAAATTCTGGAGCGCGCCAAGCAGGAGCAGGCAGACATCATCGGCTTAAGCGGACTCATCACGCCGTCGCTGGACGAGATGGTCCATGTCGCGCGGGAGATGGAGCGAAATGGTTTGAAGATTCCGCTGCTCATCGGCGGCGCGACGACCAGCCGCGCGCACACCGCCGTCAAAGTCGCGCAACATTACAGCGAACCCGTGGTTCATGTCCTCGACGCTTCGCGCGCCGTGCCGGTGATGACGAGCCTGTTAAGCAAGGACGGCAAAGCGCCGTTCGTGAAACAACTACGCGACGACTACGAGAAACTTCGCGCCCAACACGCGGGCTCGACCGTGAAGCTGCTTGCGCTAGAACAAGCCCGCGCCAATGCACCCAAGTTAACGTATGACGATCTACCGAAGCCGGAGTTCACCGGTTTCCGCACGCTGACGTCAGGCAAGTTGAACCCCGGCAAGTGCGATTGCGGTTCATCGCACGGTCACGCGGGCGCGTTCAGCGTTTCGCTGGCTGACCTCGTGCCGTTCATTGACTGGACGCCATTCTTTCACACATGGGAATTGCGCGGCGTATATCCCAAGATTCTCGCGCACGAAAAGCATGGCGAGGAAGCCACCAAGCTTTTTGCTGATGCGCAGAAAATGCTCGCAGAATTTGTTGCCCAGAAATCCATCGAACTTCGCGCCGTCTACGGCTTGTTTCCCGCCAACCGTGTGGGCGACGACGTGGAAGTTTATACGAACGACTCACGTAAACACCTGCGGACGAAACTCCACTTTCTCCGCCAGCAAATCGAGAAGGGTGACGGCACGCCGAACTATTGTCTGGCCGATTTCATCGCGCCGAAAGGTTCACCGGATTACATCGGCGGTTTTGCCGTCACGAGCGGACATGGGTTGAATGAAATCGTTGAGAAGTTCAAAGCCGAACACGACGACTACAACGCCATCATGGCTGAGGCGATTGCAGATCGTCTGGCTGAAGCGTTCGCCGAGTATCTGCACAAGCGCGCCCGCGAGGAATGGGGCTTTGGCAAACTGGAAAAACTGACGACGAACGAGCTTATCGAAGAAAAGTATCGCGGCATTCGTCCGGCGGCCGGTTATCCGGCGAGTCCCGATCACACGGAAAAGGGAATCCTCTGGGACTTGCTCGACGCGGAGCCACACACCGGCATCAAACTCACAGAAAGTTTTGCGATGTGGCCAGGCAGCTCGGTGAGCGGACTCTACTTCGCTCATCCGGAATCGAAATATTTCGCGGTCGGCAAACTTGCTAAAGATCAATTGGTAGATTTATCCAAGCGCAAAGCCAAGCCGCTTGCGGAAATGGAGCGCTGGCTCGGGCCGTGGTTGAATTACAACCAGTGATGAATTCCACCTCTAGACACCGCTGGCAGTTCACACGTTCGGAAAAACTCTGGCTCACTGTAGCCACGATTGTTCTGATTGGTTTCGGCGCGCTGTTGGAGCGGCGCACGGCGCTGCGTCATTCGCCGATGACCGACCTTGGCGTTTTCTGCATCGCATCCGGCGCAGTGTGGAGCGGGCAAAACCCCTACTCCATTCCCGACTGGCATGGCTGGCACTATCAGTATCCGCCCGCGCTGGCCATCGTGTTCCTGCCGCTGGCTGAACCGGTTCCCCTGCCCGCTTCCGCTCTGCCTTCGGAAAAATTGCGGACGGCAACGAACACGCCCTACGGCTACGGCATTGAAGGGAAAAATTATTACGGACTGCACGCGGACAACGCGCACTTCTTTTTTGCAGTAGCTGCATGGTATTGGTTGAGCGTGCTGGGAATTCTTTTATCCGCCCACGCCATCGGCAGCGCGTTGGAAGGAAAAAGTTTACGCACATCACCACCCGAAGAAATCAACGAGCGCCGCCGATGGTGGTGGCGTCGGCTGCTGCCGCTCGCAGTGCTGGCCGGTTCACTCGGCACGGATTTGTCACGCGGCCAAGCGGATATTGTTATGCTGACGGCGATTGCAACCGGGATTTTTCTGGCCACCACTTCAAAAAAATTCCAAGCCGGCCTGTGCTTTGCCGTTCCTGCCACAATTAAATTGTTCCCGCCGTTCCTGCTGGCGTATCCGTTTCTGCGGCGGCAATGGCGCATGGGCTTTGGCGTCATTTCGGGACTATTCATTCTGCTTGCCGCGCTACCGGTGGCCACGCTCGGGCCGCAACGGACCAAAGAACTTTATCAGTGCTGGTTTGAAGTTCTCGCCAAACCCGCGCTCGGACACGGCACGGATACGTCTCGCCAGAGCGAGCTCACTGGCATGGGTAGCACGGACAATCAATCGCTGCTCGCAGCGATTCACAACTGGACGAACCGCGGAGCACCGCGCGGCCAACGTCCGGTGGAAGCCGCCGCTTGGGAACGCACCGCGGTCTATGCCGTCGGCACGGTGATGATTGTAGGCGTGCTGTTCGTCATCGGCTGGAGGCGCGAGGACACGCCGCAACAACTTTGCATCGTCGCCGGCTTGCTGATCGGGCTGGCGCTGCTCATCAATCCGGTTGTGCATAATTTTTATTATCTACTGTTGCTGCCCCTCGTCGCAGCGCTGCTTGATTTAGGAATCAACGCTGGAAAGTTTGCTAAGGCGAACTGGAAACTTCTTTTGCCTGTCGCGTTTTTCATGGTGGCGGATTTGCTGGCGCGTATACCAGGCATCGGCCCGTTGCTGCGCGACTGGGGTGTAACGACCCTGAGCCTCGTCTGGTTGCTATGGACTGGCGCGCTGGTTTTGCTCCGTCAAAAACAACCTCAGACATCGGCGGCATAACTGCGGCTCGACATTTTCTGACGGCAACGCAAACTGTTTTCGTGAACAAGGCGCTGGCAAACTTGCCGCTTTTCATTTTATTGGTTGTGACGGGTTGCAAAACTACGCCCGCGTCCAGCCATGCGCTTTACAGTCGCTTCCTCGCGGTGACAAATTTTTCTGAATTCACCCGCGCTCAAACTGCCCACGGGGAAACGACGCTACTCTCACCGGAAATCAAAGCCCCGATTAAATGGAATCAACTTGTGCTTTCTTGGAACTCAAAGCCGATGGCTGGAACTTTTATGCGAGTTGAGGCGCGGGCAATTCAGTCAGGGCACGCGACCAAATTTTATTCGTGGGGCCTATGGTCGTCGGATGACAAAACGTTTCCTCGTTACAGCATAACCAATCAGAATGACGCTGACGGCGATGTGCGGGCTGACACGCTGGCTTTAAACCAGCCTGCCAACGCCGTTCAAATCCGGCTCACCTTAGGCGGAACAAACGGCGCCTTACCGGAACTAAAATTTCTCGGCATGTCTTTTTGCAACCCACTATTCAAACCGGAGCCACTGCCGCCAAACCGAGGCGCGTGGGGAAAAGAAATCGCGGTCATTGAACGTTCCCAGCAGTCGTATCTCGGCGGCAATGGCTGGTGTAGTCCTACGTCGCTTTCCATGGCGCTGGCGCACTGGGGTAGCATTTCCAACCGCACCGACTGGAATCTGGACGCGCCGGAAGTTGCGAACGGCGCAGCGGATCATGGCTTTAAATTTATTACGGGCAACTGGTCTTACAACACCGCGTTCGCTGGCAGCCTTGAAGGGATGCGCGGCTATGTCGCGCGCTTCAGCGACATTTCTGAATTGGAAGACTGGATTGCAGCGGAAATTCCAGTGATCATTTCCGCACGTTACGACTTGTTGCTGGACGGCAGGCCGGATGATTTCAGCGGACATCTCACCGTCTGTCGCGGCTTCACGAAGGACGGCGACCTCATCATCAACGACCCGTGGACAGATTTGAAAGCGGAGAGCGTGCGGCACATCTATAAACGCGAGAATGTCCGCCGAGCGTGGGCAACTTCGCGCAACACCGTCTATCTGGTTTATCCCGAAAATATAAAACTTCCAGCCGATCGTTTCGGTCACTGGTTTTAATAATTGCCATGACAATCAGTTCCAAAAAAATCTCCATCCAGATCCTTTCACTGGCGGTTGCGGTCGCGCTGTCGGGCTGCAAAACCGCTTCCGTTTCCACGCCCAACGAATCCAGTCAAATGGCCCAATGCAGCCAGTTCATCGGGCTGGCAAAATTTTCAAACTTTGCACATCTGAAAAACGAGGATGGCGAAACGGTTTTACTCTCACCGGAAATCAAAGCGGGAATTTCGTGGAATGAACTGGTTGTTTCATGGAACGCCACCGCGCCGGACGGAACTTTTTTGACGGTCGAAGCCGCAGCGGTTGTTCCTGGTCAGCCAAAAAAGTTTTCCATGCTCGGCATTTGGTCGCCAGACAACAGCAGTTTTCCCCGGACTAGTGTGCGCGGTCAGCAGGACGCGTTTAGTAAGGTGGACACAGACACGCTGGTCTTGAACGAATCAGCGGACACCGTGCAAATTCGCGTGACGGTGGGCGGGACAACCAACTTGGTGCCGACGCTTAAATTTTTGGGCCTTTCGTTTGCGAACACAAAAGTTTCACCCGCGTATCGGCAGCCGAATCTCGCAGCATGGGGGAGAACGGTGGCCACGCCGGAACATTCACAGCATGGCTATCCGAAAGAAAAAGGTTGGTGCAGCCCGACGTCGCTTTCCATGGTTTTGTCGCGCTGGGCAGATAAGTT
The DNA here is from genome assembly GCA_903847285.1 of uncultured Verrucomicrobia subdivision 3 bacterium. The sequence goes on from CAINDH010000195.1 coordinate 20,832, forward strand.
AAATCGACCGGAGATGAATCTCTCCGTGCCGGATGTGGCGGCGGCGGTTTATGACCGGGATTTTGACGGCACGGGAAACTGGCCGTTCAACACCGCGTTCGCCGGCAGTTTTAAAGGCATGAGAAGCTATGTTACGCGGCTGGATGATCTGGCGGAAGTGGAGGACTGGATTGCAGCAGGAATTCCCGTGGTGCTTTCCGCGCGTTGGGACTGGCTGCAAGCGGGGCGGCCGCTCGACAGCACCGGTCATTTGATAGTCTGCATCGGTTTCACGGATTGCGGCGACGTGGTCGTGAATGATCCGGCGGCACATTTGGAGCGCGGTGATTCAGTTCGAAAAATCTACAAGCGGGAAGATGTGATCTACTCGTGGACGAAATCGCACAACGCGGTTTATCTCGTCTATCCTACCAGCGCGAAAATCCCCAAGGATAAATACGGGCACTGGGAGAAATGAGAAAGAATTAATCGCTGAGACGGAAGCTAAGATTATTCCTGTCGCCCGGCTTCTGACACGCGGATAAAACGACGCAGCGCAATCAATCCCACGGGCGCAATGGTCGCGGTGAGCGCGACGAAGAGCCATAGCGTTTCGGAATGGCGTTCGCCGGTGGCTGGGCAGTATTTTAGCAGCAGCGCCCCGGAAAAAGTTCCGATGAGCAGCTTGGCCAGCAAGAACGGGATATAGGAGAGCGCGCCGTAGGATGCTTCCTGACCTTTCGGCGCGATAGCCGAGGCGTATTCATAGACACGCGGTGAATAAAACACTTCGCCGAGCGACAGCACGATGACGTAGAACGCAATCATCACATAATACGGATGCACCGGGCCAGTCAGGCCAAGATAACCGTGTCCTAACCATTGACCAAACGCGCCGTCGGCCAGCGATTGAAACCACGCGGTCGGCAGTGCCATGATGAATACCGAGGCGGCTGCGAGGCTGCCGCCGAATGTGACCATGCCATACGCGGGAAAGCGTTGCGTGAGCGCGCCGACGATGGGGGTAAGCACGATGACAATCATTGCGTTGATGCCCCAGAGCTTGCCGACGGGCGCGCCCAAACCGAGTTCGCGGATGCCGAATTTTGGAAAGACATAACTCATCTGCATGAAAATTAATTTGAGAAAGGCAATGAGTAGCAGAAACGCCAGCAGCCGGTAAAACCCCGGTTGCTTGAAAAGATTTCGGAAAATCCGGAGCGTCTCTTTCGCGCTTTGATCTACGGCGAGAAAAATATTTCTGGCCGCAGTTGCGCCGGCATTTTTAACCGTCGATGGAATAATTTTGAGACCTTCGTCCGTGACCTCAACACCGGGACGGATAAACCAGATGAGCGGCAGCATAAGCAGTTCAATCCCGAAGCTCACGAGAAACAAGGTGCGATAAGTCGTCAGCGAGGTGTCAGCCAGATGGCCGTGTTCACCCAGATGTTTGCGAACCGAGTCGAAGATAAGCGCAGCGACGAGCGAGCCGATGTTGACCATCATATAGGAAAAGGAGAACGAAAGAGACCGCTGTCGCGTGGTGGAATATTTTCGCACGGCGGCCACCAACACCGGTGTGCCCAGCGCTTCGCCAACCGCCAGTGGAAACATCCCGAATACGATGGCGAACCACGGGCCAGGAGCAAAGACCATGATTGCTCGCGCGAAGATGCATATCCAGACGCCCAGAAAAAAAGTTTTTCGCAACCCGATGGCATCAGTAAGCGCACCGACCATGAGTGTGACAATGGTCATCGTGATGGACCAGCCGAGGACGATATGAATGGCCTGCTGGTCGTCAAAACCGAATTCATGGGAGAGCCAGAGGACGAGCGTGATATTGGTGACCGAGTAGGCCGCGAAGTTGAGGAGCTTGATGGCAAAGGTGAGCCAGAGTTCGCGCGCTGCGCCGTTAAGCACGGTGAACTTACCAAGAAAATTTGCGGCGGGATTTTTTTGGGTGGCCATTTTTAGTTACTCCTAAACACGGATAGGCTAGCGCGCCCGGGTGAAAGTTGGAAGCGGTATTCACTACGCGCTGTGATCGCTGCTTCGCTTGCTGCCTGCCTTCGAAACCAGAGGACGCTACGCCCTCGTGAGGTTTGCATTATCCGGCTTCAATGTTATTATGTTTCCGATGCGCCGGTCTGTATTGACGGCTTTTTTATTTGGAATTGGCAGTCATCTCCTTATTTTTCAAGCCTACGCAACCATTGATGCCACTTTGCAAAAGCAGCTTGGCAACCCGAGCAATGCCACGACCAATGTTGGCAACCATGCCCATCTTCTGATTCAACGCGCGGTTGAGGCGCTGGATTACAGCGACAATCTTAACCAGCCAGCTTGGGCCAGTTGGGATTTAACGGCGGCGGACATTGGTTCCGCAACCCGCTCCACGATTTTTTTCACCGACACAAATTTACCGGCTGGATATACTCGCATTACCACCGCGGACTATGTGGGCGTGGGCGCCATCGGGTTCAACCGCGGCCACCTCTGTCCATCGGCTGACCGCACCGCCTCGCGCGCGGACAACGATGCGGTATTTTTCATGTCTAACATCATGCCACAGTCGGCAGCGAATAATCAGTCGCCCTGGGGCAATTTTGAAACCTTTTGCCGCGCGCAATTATCCACGAATGAACTGCTCATCATTTGCGGCCCAAGCGGCTTCGGCACAAACCTGCTTCCGCTCGGAAAAGTTTTTATTCCGTCGAACACCTGGAAAATTGTCGTGGCCGTTCCGCTCGGCGCCGGCACGGCGTTGAGTCGGCTGAACAGCACCAACCGCGTCATGGCAATTTCCATTCCGAACGCCACGAATGCCTTAAGCAGCGCCTGGCAAACTTATCTTACATCCCCGCGTCAAATTGAGTTGGACACGGGACTGATTTTTTTTAGCGCCTTGGCGGGAAATTTGGCTGACGAGTATCGCGCCCGAATAGATGGAGCGCTGGCCATCGGTATCACGAACCTATCTCCGGTTAGCGGCAGCGTGGGCAGCAGCGTTGTGATCAAGGGCACAAATTTTAGCGGCACGCTCGCGGTGCGATTCAATGGAACGAACGCGGCCTTCACGCTTAACTCTAGCAATCAAATTACCGCCAGCGTTCCAGCAGGTGCAAGCACTGGGCCGGTTTCCGTGGCGGCGGCTGGCGGGGTGTCCGCGAGTGCGGTAAATTTCACCGTCACCGCAACTGTCCGCCCTGGTTTCCAATCATACAAGGTGACCCCCACAAATGTAAGTCTCGTCATCACCGGCACAGTGGCAAACAGCTACACGATTTCAGCGGCGACGAATCTAGCCAACGCGAATTGGACGACAATTCTCATCACGAATCCGGCGGCGCTGCCATTTACGTTTGTGGATACCAACAAGCTGCCACAACGCTTCTATCGAGTTCAGAATCCGTAAGAATTATTAGTTCATTTGGCAGCCAGCATTCGAGCGCCGGACTTGTCATTTCAAGTTTGCGGCTTAGACTGACGGCGTGAAAACCGATGTCGTGCCTGTTCAAATTCGCGGAATCCTGCCGGCCAACAACAGTTGCGCGCTGTTTGTGGGCAACGACCAGAAAGTTTTCGTCATCCAAGTCGAACCGCAGATGGGCGCGGTCATCGGGATGTTCCTTCGCGACACGCCCAAGGAACGTCCGCTCACGCACGACCTCATCAATCGGGTTTTCCAAGGCTTCGGCATCACGGTCGAGCGCGTGGTCATCACGGACCTTAAAAATTCGACCTACTTCGCGCGGTTGATTTTGCTCCAGCAGAACGAACTGCACTCCGAGCGAAAAATTGTCGAACTGGATGCGCGTCCGAGTGATTGCCTCGCATTGGCAGCGGCGCAGAAGAAACCGGTGTTCGTCTCGGCAAAACTTTTCGAGTCAGTCGAGGACATGAGTTCGGTGTTGGAAAAGATGAATGAATCCGGCGAAGAGTCAGACTGAAATGTCCGCCGCGAAATCCAACCCGCTCGCGCTGGTCTGCGGCGATGACGACCTGGCCGTCAAGCAGCGCGCTAAGCAAATCTTCAACGATTGGTCATCCGAGCTTGGCGGGATGGATCACGAAACCATCGAAGCTACCGCAGCGAACAGCGGCGAGGCGCTCGCCATTCTCAGCAAGCTGCGCGAGGCGCTGCATACCCTGCCCTTCTTCGGCGGCGGCAAAGTGGTCTGGCTGCGCGACTGTAATTTTCTCAACGATGACCGGACGGCTAAGTCTAACGCGGTCACGGAAATGCTCGGCTCGCTGGCCGAGGAACTGAAAACGTTTCAATGGCAGAACGTCCGCTTGCTCATCAGTGCGAGCAAGGCAGACAAGCGGAAAGTCTTTTACAAGACCTTGGACAAGCTCGGCAAGGTGGAAGAATTCGCCGCGTGGTCCTTGGATGACCGTGACTGGGCCGACCGCGCGCAGCTTGCCGCACGCAACGCGCTCAAAGCGCGGCAGAAAGAAATTTCCCGTGAGGCGCTAATGGAATTGATGCAACGTGCAGGCAGCAGCGCCCGGCAACTGGAAAACGAAGTCGAAAAACTCTGCGTCTCCGTCGGCGACCGCGCCAAGGTTGAGCTCGCGGACGTGACAAGGATCTGCCCGTTGAACAAATCCGCTCGCGCCTTCGCGCTTGGAGATGCGTTGGGCGACCGAAATCTGCCCGCCTTATTAAAATGCCTCGATGAGGAACTTTGGGAAATTCGTGCGAAGATCGACAAGGACAAGTCGGAGATCGGTTTACTCTACGGTTTGACTAGTAAAATTCGCGCGCTGCTTTTTTTGAAGGAGATGATGCACGAAGGCTGGATCAAGGAGTCGCGCGACTATAATTCTTTCAAGGCGCAACTGGAAAAAATTTCACCAGACAAAATGCCGGCGGATAAAAAGTTCAACCCGCTTGCTATCAATCCATATGTGCTTTACAAAGCCCTGCCGCAGGTCAAAAAATACAGCGCGTCAGAGTTGGTGAACGCGCTGGAAGTTTTGCTGCGCTGCAACCAGCGACTGGTGAGCAGCGGGCTGGATGAGGCGCTCGTCCTGCAACAGGCACTGGTGCAGATTGTAACACCTACGGTGGCAGTTGCTTAAAATTTCAGAAATCAAAATGCCAAACGCAAACATTACGGTGCTCGTTGGAAAAAAAACGGCGTGCCTGCGGATCGCGGGCCGCGCGAACTTTGCGTCCAGCCCAGACTTCAAAACGGTGTTGAACGAGTTGGCTGCCAAGGGCTATAAACATTTCGCCATTGATCTCACCGAGTGCGTGCTGATGGACAGCACATTTCTGGGCGTGCTCTGCGGCTTCGGTATGAAGCTGAATCCCAAAGGCGCGGCCGGTTGTCAGGGAATTGAGCTTTGCAACGCAACGGCACGTGTGGCGGAATTATTGGAAAACCTCGGGGCTGCACACCTGTTTCATATGAAGTCCGGTGCAGTGGAACTGAGTAGCGACGCGCAGCCTTGCCAGCCGGAGTCCGTGAATCCTTCCCACGAACAAATCACCCGAACCAGCCTTGAGGCGCACCAGACGCTGATGGCAATGAACCCCGAAAACGTGGCGCGGTTTAAGGATGTCGCGCAGTTTCTGGCGGAAGATTTGAAAGCACTGGAAAAATCGGCGGAGTAATTCAGCAGTAAGGTCGCTTTACCTCGCCAGAAAATTACGCGATCGTTCGCGGCGGCGGAAAATTTCAAAACCACTTCGGCCATGATCAAGGTCAAAGACACGCTACGCGCCACCGTCCATCTCGGGTTTGATGGCCGCGTGTTCAAGGCTTATCACGGGCCGGACGCGGCCACGCGGTTCGCCAATGAGGTGCGTGTGCTGAAACATCTTGAAGCTCGAGGCTGCAAATTTGTCCCACGTCTGCTGGAATCTGATGAAAAAAAACTTTCCATCATCACCACCAACTGCGGACAGCGCGTGGAAAGGATTGACGAGGCCCGCGCAAAGGAAGTTTTTGCGGAGCTGGAAAAATTTGGCGTGCGGCATGATGATGCCGACCAACGCAACATCACCTACCGTTTTAGCGACGGACGCTTTTGTTTGATTGATTTTGAATTCGCCACCATTCTTCCCGAACCAAGCGCCTAATGAATCATTCTGTCGCAAAAAAAGAATCTGTCCTGCTTTGGTCCGGCTGCACGGACATCGGCAAGGTGCGGAAAAATAATGAAGACGCGTTTCTCGGCCTGATGTTCGACGCGCAGGAAATGCACCGGCTAGGAAAAATTGGCGAGGCGGCGCTGGCGAAAAATGATTTTGCCTTCGCCGTGTGCGATGGCATGGGCGGCGCGCAGGCGGGTGAATTCGCCAGCCGCATCGCCGTGGAAAAAATTGCCACACTTCTGCCGCGCGCATTCCGCCATTCCACGAACGGGTTGGACGCGGAAGTTTCGGAGGCGCTCACGGAATTGTTCCGGCAGGTTAACCGCGCCTTGGTTTATGTCGGCGGCAGTTACGAAGAGACAGAAGGGATGCAGACGACCATGAGCCTGGGCTGGTTCACGCCGGGCTGGATGTTTTTCGGCCATATTGGCGATAGCCGGATTTATCACCTGCCACGTGGTGCGGCTGAGCTCACACAGGTCACGCAGGATGATACTTACGTCGGATGGCTGCTACGCCACGGAGAAATTAACGAATATCAAGCTCGCACGCATCCGCGCCGCAACGTGTTGCAACGCGCACTCGGCGGAGCAAATCAATTCGTAGACCCGCAGGTTGGCGCAGTGGCATGCGCATCCGGCGACATTTTTCTGCTCTGCACGGATGGACTGACGGAAGGATTATTTGACCACACTATCGTGGAAATTCTCCGGCAGGATGTCGCCGCCACTGGCAGTAGCCCAGCCAGCGTGCTGGTCGAAGCCTCAGTAAACAATTCAGGCCGCGACAATACCACGGCGTTGGTGGTGCAGGTGGCTTAACCTCAAAGCGGCTCGTCGGCCAACCACCACATTTCTTTTCAGAAGAAAATATATAATCCGGCTCTCTGCCGAAGGCCGCTACGTTCATAAAAATAAAAACGGCGGACAACTCACGTTGCCCGCCGTCCGTAATTCCCCACTTAATTTTTTAGCTATGGTAACCGACTTCGCCGTGTTCGGTTTCGTCCAGACCCGTCATTTCGGATTCTTCACCCGGACGCAGGCCGAGCAGGAGTTTCACGATGAAGGCAATAATCGCAGTGCCGACCACCGCGAGGGCAATGGTGATGCCAACCGCTTTCAACTGCTCCATCACGAGCGGTTGTGTGCAGGTGTCTTTGACGTAGTCTTTGAGGTTAGTGGCCAAGTTGGCGTTCGCCGAGTTGCGCGCCAGCATACCCGTCATGATCGCACCGAGCGTGCCGCCGATAGCGTGAACGCCGAAGGTGTCGAGCGCGTCGTCATAACCAAACCAGCTCTTGACCTTGTAGCAGAAGAAGAACGGGATGATGCCCGCCGCAACGCCGATGGCTATGGAACCAGCCGGAGTCACGAAACCGCAAGCGGGCGTGATGACCACCAGACCAGCAACCGCACCTGAGCAGAAACCGAGGATGCTCGGCTTTCCGCGCACGATCCATTCAAGCATAGGCCAAACGAAGGACGCAACGGCCGTGGCAATTGTCGTGGTGGTGAATGCATTAGCTGCCACACCGTCCGCCGCGCACGCACTGCCTGCGTTGAAACCATACCAGCCCACCCAAAGCATAGCGGTGCCGATGAAGCACATCACCATGCTGTGCGGCGGCATGGATTCTTTGCCGAAGCCAAGGCGTTTGCCGAGAATGATACAGAGCACGAGCGCGGACCAACCGGAACTCATGTGCACGACCGTGCCACCGGCAAAATCAATCGCGTGAATTTTCGCACCAGCGTTCCAGACGCCGTTCATGCAACCGTTGATACCCCAGACCATGTGCGCAAGCGGAAAGTAAACGACGAACATCCACAGACCGACAAACAAGAGAATGGCCGAGAACTTCATACGTTCCGCAATGGAGCCGAGGATCAGCGCGGGCGTGATGATGGCGAACATCAGCTGGAACATCGAAAACACATTTTGCGAGACCCAGTAGGCATAATTTGTGTTCGTGGCGGAGGTCACGCCTTCCAGCATCTTAAATTTCAGATTGCCGAGCACGCCACTGATGATGTCAGTGCCGTCAGCGAAAATGAAACTGTAGCCGCAGACCACCCAGAGAATCGTCACCAGACCGGTGATGCCGAAACATTGGGCGACGACGGACAGGATGTTTTTCTTACGCACCAAGCCGCCGTAGAACAGCGCGAGGCCGGGCAGCGTCATAAACAAGACCAACGCAGTGCTGGTCATCATCCACGCATTATGTCCCGGGCCGGCCACGCCGACGGTGGTTGGTGAAGCGACAGTGAACGCACCGTTCGTGTCCTTGGTGAGCGAAGCGGTGGGGTCGCCATTACCGATGTAGGCTTCGAGCGCAGCGATACGCTGGTCGAGCGAGGCGGCGGGCAACGCCGGAGCCGCGGGTGCAGCCGGAGCGGCATTCGTGTCTTCCGCACGCAGCGAAGCAGTGCTGATAAACGCAGCCGCAACAAGAGCGAGAGTTAGAAATAATTTTTTCATTTTAGTTTCGAGTGTGGTTCAGGTTGGTTTGGTTAAACAGCAGCGTCACCTTTTTCCTCGGTGCGGATGCGGATGACTTCGTCCACGTTAGCGACAAAAACTTTACCATCGCCAATCTTACCGGTCTTGGCGGCTTTGATGATGGCACCGACGGCGGCGTCCTTCTGGCCATCAGCGATGACGAGTTCGATTTTAATTTTTGGCAGGAAGTCCACGGTGTATTCGCTGCCGCGATAAATTTCGGTGTGGCCTTTTTGGCGACCGAATCCTTTGACCTCGCTGACGGTCATGCCCTCGATGCCGATTTCGGCAAGAGCGTCTTTGACCTCTTCGAGCTTGAATGGTTTGATGATGGCTTCGATTTTTTTCATGGTTATGTTTTTTATGACTGCGTTGCGTCCAGGCCAACCGCCCTGCCCCGGTGCTGAACGCCGTCCGGTAGTGCAGGCGATGCACAAAACATTTTTGCGCACGCATTTGCTGGCTGCCGTGCTTTAGCAACGCCGATGCCAGTCGTGAAACTGTTTTTCGAAGCCATGAAAACCGCCTGATTTTACAATGCTTTTTCAACCGGTAGATTTTTTTGAGCAGCTTATAGCGAGGACTAATGTGCGGCTTTTTATCCACGCGCCAAAAAAAGCACCAGCCGTATGTGCTGCCCGGTGCAGACGAAAACTTGTTGTCCGGCGGGGAGATTGATAGTCTTTGTGCGGTGGGGCGCTTGGCGCAGTGGTAGCGCTGCTCCTTTACACGGAGAAGGTCGGGGGTTCGAATCCCTCAGTGCCCACCATTCTTCCAATCACTTTTAACTTTCACCACCCCACATTTGCCGATTCAATTTGCGCCCATGTCGCACGATTATGTCCTCAAACCGTTCACGCCAGATATTCGGCTGAACATTGACTATCCGCGCGAACTCAATGAACAGCAGTTCGCCGCCGTCACGGCGCCGCCCGGTCCGGCGCTGGTGATCGCCGGCGCTGGCTCCGGCAAGACGCGCACACTCACTTACCGCGTCGCGTTTCTTTTGGAACAGGGAATTCCAGCGGATAGGATTCTGTTGCTCACCTTCACCAACAAAGCCGCGCAGGAAATGATGCGGCGCGTGTCGGATTTGCTCGGCCATGAATTGCGTTCGCTCTGGGGTGGGACGTTTCACAGTATCGGTGCGCGGATTTTACGGCTGCACGCCGATGCGCTGGGCTATCAGAAAGACTTCACGATTCTGGACCGTGATGATGCGAAGGATTTGATCAAAGCCTGCCTGCTCGACGCGAAGATTGATACTAAGGATAAACATTTCCCCAAGCCCGACGTGTTGAATGAAATTTTTTCACTCGCGGCGAACACGCATCAGAGCATCGCGGAGCTAGTCGAGGGCAAGTTCAGTTACTTTGACGACTACGCGGAACAGATCGCCGACCAACATAAGCGTTACCTCGCCCGCAAGCGCGCCACCAACGGGATGGATTTCGACGACCTACTAGCGCTCTGGCTCGAGCTGCTGCAGGAACATGCTGATGTGCGCGAACATTATCAGCGACGCTTCCAGTTCATTCTCGTGGACGAGTATCAGGACACGAACAAGCTGCAAGGCGATCTGATCGACTTGCTCGCCGCGCGACACAAGAACGTGATGGTCGTGGGCGATGATGCACAAAGCATCTATGCCTGGCGCGGCGCGAACTTCGCGAACATCCTTGATTTTCCGAAACGCTATCCCGGAGCAGAAGTCTTCAAGATTGAAACCAATTATCGCAGCACGCCGGAAATTCTCAATGTCGCGAACGCCGCCATAGCCGCGAACATAAACCAGTTCGCCAAGGAACTTGCACCAGCGCGTAAGTCCGGTGTAAAACCCGCCATCGTCCAATGCCAGGACGCCAGCCAGCAATCTGCCTTCATTTCCCAACGCTGTTTGGAATTGCGCGATGAAGGCACGAGCTTGAACCAAATTTGCGTCCTGTATCGCTCGCACTTTCACGCGCTGGAATTGCAGTTGGAACTCACACGCCGTCAGATTCCTTTCTCCATCACGAGCGGTCTACGCTTCTTCGAGCAGGCTCACATCAAAGACGCGACGGCATTTCTGAAATTCGTCGCAAACCCCAAGGACGAAGTTTCCTTCAAGCGGCTCGTGCTTTTGTTGCCCGGCATCGGCGTAAGGGGTGCGGAAAAACTTTTTCAAGCTTTCCGGTCGAAAATGGAAGATGGCGGATTGAAAATTGAAACCAAACTTGCCACCGCGTTGCAAACCTGCACCAAAGCCGTGCCGAAGAAAGCCCTGGTGCCATGGACACAATTCCTCACGACGATTTCACAACTCGAAGATGAATCCACCCGCCGTAACGCTGCCAAGATGCTACGCCTCGTCATGGACGCAGGCTATGACGATTACCTGAAGGAGACTTACGATAACTACGAACGCCGCCTCGAAGAAATCCAGCAGCTCGCAGAGTTCGCCTTTCAATTTGGCACTGTGGAAGAATTTCTCACACAGCTCGCCCTGCTGACCAATGTCGAAGCCGAGGTCGACCCCGCCGACGATTCTGAAAAAATAAAGCTCTCCACCATCCATCAGGCCAAGGGACTGGAGTTCGACATCGTGTTTGTCATCATGCTGTGTGACGGCCTGTTTCCATCCAAGCGCTCCACTGACAGCACCGATGGCGAGGAAGAAGAACGTCGCCTGTTCTACGTCTCCGTCACGCGCGCGAAGAATGAATTATATCTCTGTTACCCAAACATCCGTGGCGGTTTTGGCGCGAGCGGCATGGACACCTACCAATCCCCTTCCCGCTTCCTCGCGGAAATTCCCGAAGCGCTGGTGAACAAGTGGAATTTAAGGTAATTCTCCTGCGGGGGAAATGGTCAGGCAATCTTCCGCAGCTTGGTGACGCGACCAACTTCAACCCACTCCACCACGAAGATATTTCCGTCGTGGTCAAAATACGCGCTGTGCGGCGCGACGAATTTGCCGGGGGTGAAATGGTCGCGCGTTTGTTCGCGGATGCTCTTGTAGGATCCTCCGTCGCCAAGCTGCGCCACCATTTTATTATTTTTATCGAAGAGCGTGACGCGGGAATCCAAATCGGGAATCACCATCAATTCGCCGCGCGTGTGGAAGTGGCAAGGCGAACGCAGTTCATTCGTAACAAAATTTATGTGCTGACCGTCGAGCGTGAAGTTTTGCAAGCGACGATTGCTGCGGTCGGCGACGACCAGCACGGGCTGCACGCCACGCGTATCCACCATCAGGCCGTGCGGGCAATCTGTCTGCCCCGCCGCTTTGCCTTTGCCCCCGAAACTGCGGATGTATTTCGCGGCGTGATCGTATTGGTGGATAAAACTTTTCCCGTAGCCGTCGGCCACATAGAAATCCCCGTTCGCCGCGATGGCGATGTTCGTGGGGTTGAATTCGCCCGGCATCGAATAACCGTTGCATTGTTCCGGCGCCCACTTGCGCCACAGTTCTTTTCCATCCAGCGTCGTCTTGGCGAACAAATGTCGCTTGGGATCGCATAGGTAGAAAAATTCCTCATTGCCTTCTTTGCTCAAATGCAAGCCGTGCGCGCCGCCTTTGTATTGTTTGCCCCACGAGCGGATGAATTTTCCGTCCGCGTCAAACACCACCACGGCATCATCAATCGTCGCACCCTTGCCGACGGTGTGCTTGATGTGTATGTGGCCTTGCGCGTCCACCGCCACGCCGTGGGTGTTCCCATAAGCGTGACCGGCAGGCAGCTCGCCCCAGTCGTGGATGACTTCGTATTGGTGCTCGCCTTCACCGACGACCGGCAGGCGCGTGCCCGTCTTGTCCTGCGCGATGACATATGGCGCCGCAGTGAATGCCGCGGCAGCAATGCCGGTGCGCTTTAGAAAATTTCTACGGGAAAGACTTTTTATGATCATGAGATTTCGTGTGGTTTGAAAAGTTTTGTTTTACGCGATCAATTGGTCAATCACGTTCGCCGGAACGACACCGGTGAGACGCTGGTCGAGTCCTTGGAAACGGTAGGTCATTTTCAAGTGGTCGTAGCCCAGTAGTTTTAACGCCGTCGCGTGAAAATCGTGAACGTGCACAGGGTCTTTGATGATATTATAGCAATAATCATCCGTCTCGCCGTGAACTAGTCCCGGCTTGGAACCGCCGCCGGCCATCCACATGGTGTAGCAGCGCGGATGGTGGTCGCGTCCGTAATTGTCCTTCGTCAACTGGCCTTGGGAATAAATCGTTCGGCCAAATTCTCCGCCCCAGACCACCAGCGTGTCCTCCAACATCCCGCGTGATTTCAGATCTTGAATCAAACCATAGCAGGCCTGATCCACGTCTTTGCATTGCATCGGCAAGCGGCCACTGACGTTCGAGTGCGTGTCCCAGTTGTTGTGGTAAATCTGCACGAAGCGCACGCCGCGTTCAATCAACCGACGCGCGAGCAACGCCGTGTTCGCAAAGGTGCCCGGCTTTTTCGCGTCGTCGCCGTAAAGCGCGTAGGTCGCTGCTGTTTCGCCCGAGAGGTCGGCAAGTTCAGGCACGCTCGATTGCATGCGGAATGCCAGTTCGTATTGCTTGATGCGCGTATGAGTTTCAGGATCGCCCACGGTGCGAAAATTGATTTCGTTCAGCGCCTTCAATCCGTCGAGTGTTTTGCGACGAACTGCGGCGTCCACGCCATCGGGGTTGTTGATGAATAATATCGGGTCACCCGCCGTCCGTAGTGAAACGCCCGCGTGTTCCCCCGGCAAATACCCCGCCGACCACAAACGCGCACCAACCGCTTGCAATTGTTCGGTGTTGGTGGACTTCGCCATGAGCACGACGAATGTTGGCAGATTTTCGTTCATCGAACCGAGGCCGTAGGAAACCCATGAGCCGAGACACGGTTTGCCGGTGTTCTGATTGCCGGTCTGCATGAAGGTGATCGCCGGTTCGTGATTGATCGCGTCCGTGTTCATCGAGCGGATGAAGCACAGATCGTCCACCATCTTCGCCGTCCACGGCAGCAGTTCAGAAACCCACATCCCGCTTTTGCCGTATTGCGCAAACTTGTATTTCGTCGGCGCGACGGGCAAACGTTTTTGCCCGCTCGTCATCGTCGTGATGCGCTGCCCCTTGCGAATGGAGTCGGGCAAATCCTTATCAAACTGCGCGGTGAGATTCGGCTTGTAGTCGAACAAATCCATCTGCGGCGGGCCGCCGACCATGTGCAGATAAATCACACGCTTGGCCTTCGGCGGAAAATTCAAGCCGATGGTGTTCAGCATTTTTTGCGCGTCGTTCGCAGCGGCGGCTTTCTTGTCGTCGGCAAAAAGGAGATTCGGCGCAAGTGACGCCAATGCCGCCGTGCCGAGCAAACTAGCGCCGCGCTTGAAAAACTGACGGCGCGTCTCGTAGCGGACATAGTCCTGCAACAGCGGATGCGGATTGAATTGGCTCATAAATTATTTGTTCAAGACTTCATCCAAATTCATCAGTTCATTTACCACCATGGTGTAGGCTGCGAGTTTTGTCGGCTCAATTTTTGCATCTGGCTTCGTTTCTCCAACCGCCAGCAACTCGCTAGCTTCTTTTGGTTTGGCTTGGTAGTGCGCGATCAAATCATCCGCGTTTGCTGAAATGATTTTCCGTTCATCATTGGTCAACGGCCTTGCCAGCAGTCGTTCCGCAATGAAGTCAAATACGTCTTTTTTGTTCTGCAACGCATTCTGCGCCAAAATCCGCGCGGCCTCGACGAACTGCGGATCATTCAGGGTCACTAATGCTTGCAGCGGCGTGTCCGTTCGCTCACGGCGGACGGTGCAAACTTCACGCGATGGAGCATTGAAAATTTCCAACGAAGCCGGCGCGGCCTGGCGCTTCCAAAATGTATAGACGCTGCGACGATATAAATTATCGCCGTGATCCTGAACATAATTGCGCGTGTCACCGCCTGGCATCCCGACTTTGTCCCAAATTCCCGGCGGCTGATATGGGCGCGTGCTCGGCCCGCCGATTTTGTTGACGAGCAGTCCGCTCGCGGCCAGTGCGTAGTCACGGATCATTTCTGCGTCCATTCGGAAGCGCGGCCCACGCGCGAGCAAACGATTTTCGGGATCGCGTTCAATTTTCTCCGCAGAACAAACCGCCGACTGCCTATATGTCGCCGACATTACCATCAATTTGAAAATCCGTTTCACGTCCCAGCCGTGCTCACGGAAATCTACCGCCAACCAGTCGAGCAATTCCGGGTGCGCCGGTTGTTCGCCCGCCACGCCGAAGTCACCGGCGGTTTTTACCAGACCCGTGCCGAACAATTCTTGCCAGTAGCGATTCACCGTCACGCGCGCCGTGAGCGGGTTTTCAGGACGCAACAGCCATTGCGCAAAACCCAGCCGGTTGTGCGGCGCGGTGGCGGGCAGAGATGGCAGAAATCCGGGCGTAATCGCGTCCACTTTGTCGCGCCGCTGATCATAAGCGCCACGAAATAAAACATGCGCCTCCGGCGCGTTCGTGCGTTCGTTCATCACATACGCCACCGTGCCGCGCTGGCGGATTTCCATTTGCTCTTTGTTCAAGCCGTCGCGTGCTGCAATCAGACCGCGATACACGCGGTCGGTTTGGTTAATCCAAAGTGAAAACAATTCCTCTGTCTCGTTGGTTGAGCGTTGCGGCTTATGCGAGAGCCATTGCAAACGCGGCAAATTCATCAGCTCCTTAACTTCGTTCGGAGACAGCACTCGGGAAAATATTTTCAAATCCTGCAACCCTGCGTGCGCCAGCACCGAGCCGGTTTCGCGCTGGCCGAGCTTGAACGGAACCGTCTTGAGCGTGGAGGCGTTGAGTGTGTTATTCGGCATCTCCACTTCTTGCATCGCGCCGTTGACATAAACTTTTACGCCACCAGCTTTGGAACTGCCGTTGTAAGTCACGGCCACAAAATTCCAGCGATCTTTGGGTAGTTCCATTTTGGCGGAAACTTTTAACGCGTTCGTGGGATAATCACTGATCAAATGAAACGCGGGCTTGCCGCCTTCGACAAACAAATCCCAGCCGCGCAATTTTCCGGCGCGATCATCCATGCGCGCGAACAGCGCGCCGTTCTTATCTTCACCGAGGCGCACCCAAGTCGTGAAACTAAACATGTTCGTGCGCTCAAAATTTCCCACATCCGCGAACGCGGGCGCGGTTGATTTACCCGTCGTATAGGCCAGCGTCGCCACCACGCCGCTCTGCCAATTTGTGTTTTCACCAATGTCCACAGCCTGATTTGTGCCGGCAAACTCAAAATGTATCTGCGTTCCCGTGCCCTCGTCCAGCGGCGCGGCAAACACCAACTTCTCCGCCGTGGGCTGTGCCGAGATGCCCGCGTGATACGGTTGTTGGAGCCAATTGTTGAAATCGACGCGCGCCACAATTTTTCGCTCCGAAATTTTGTGTTCGGCGGCGGGAATATCATCGCCGAGTTTTTGCCAGCGCGCGACGTCTTCCGGTTTCGGAATGACCATTACCGGCGGTGTGTCCTTGATGTTTCCATCCATCGCCTTCTGCGTGGTGTTGTTGAAAAAAGCCGACAGCGAATAAAAATCTTTCTGCGTGAGCGGATCATATTTGTGGTCGTGGCAGACCGCGCAGCCGACCGTAAGTCCGAGCCACGTCTGGCCCGTCGTCTCCGTGCGGTCGCGCGTATAGTTCACAAACACTTCTTCGTCAATTGAGCCGCCCTCGTTTGAGGTGGCGTGGCAACGATTAAAGCCGCTGCCGATTTTTTGGTCGCGCGTTGCGTCCGGCAGCAGGTCGCCGGCAAGATTTTCAATCGTGAACTGGTCGAATGCCATATTCGCGTTAAAGGCATTGATGACCCAGTCGCGATACGTCCACATCTCGCGGTAATTATCGTAATGAATCCCGTGCGTATCGCCGTAACGCGCCGCATCGAGCCAGTAACGCGCGCGATGTTCGCCCCATTGCGGTGATGCCAGTAGCCGATCCACCAATTTTTCGTAGGCATCCGGCCACTTGTCTTTCACGAACAGTTCAACCTGTGCGGGGGACGGCGGCAACCCCGTCAAATCTAAAGTGACACGGCGAATCAACGTGCGTTTACCCGCTTCCGAATTTGGTTTTAATTTTTCTGATTCAAGCCGCGCGAGAATAAAATTATCCACCGGATTTTTCACCCACTTGGAATTTTTCACAACGGGCACCGGCGCTTTCACCGGCGAAACGAACGCCCAGTGCGGTTCGTATTTTGCGCCGGACGCAATCCATTTCTTCAGTAACTCCTTCTGCCATGGTTTCAAGACCTTGTTGATTTTTTCCGGCGGCATCTGGTCATCGTCTGTTGCCAGAATCCGGCGGATCATTTCACTTTTATCCGGCTGACCAGGAACAATTGCTACCGCGCCGTCTTCCAACTTGTTCGTGGCCGTTTCAAAATGATCGAGCCGCAGCCCCGCCTTGCGCGCCGCCGAGTCCGCGCCGTGGCACGAGAAACAATTTTCCGAGAGGATGGGCCGAATGTCGCGGTTGTAGGAGATGGTCGAAACCGTTTCCGAGCCGACGACTGACATTGCCGAGAGCAAACCGGCTGTGATGGCAAAAATTGATTTTTTCAAAAGCAATGGCATTGGAATATGTTTATTTTTCAATTATGAAATGGCTTTTGCAATACAACATTCGGGGTCATGGATAACGAATTCTCGGGATACTAGCCGAACCAGACGCGCGGCCTACAACCTAGGTTTCAATCGCTTCGGAAAAACAAAACTATCTCAGTAAAAGTTTAATTGCCCGCCGTCGCCAAATTGTCAAACATCCGCGCTATGAACTACCGCACGCTTGGTCGCACTGGCTGGAACATTTCTGAAATAAGTTTTGGCGCGTGGGCCATCGGCGGCGCGTGGGGCAACGTGGATGACAAGGAATCTCTGGCTGCGCTGCACGCTGCACTCGATGGCGGCGTGAATTTCTTTGATACCGCCGACGTCTATGGAGATGGCCGCAGCGAACGCCTGCTCGCGAAATTAAAAAAGGAGCGGAAAGAAAAATTCTTCATCGCCACCAAAGCCGGACGTCGCCTGCCAGTTCAATCCGTCGAAGGCTACAGCAAAAAAAACCTCCACGCCTGGGTGAACCGCAGCCTCAAGAACCTTAACACGGACACGCTTGACCTGCTCCAGCTTCACTGCCCGCACACCGAAGTTTTCTATCATCCGGAAGTGTTCGGCATCCTCGACGACATGGTCAAGGCCGGCAAGCTGCGTCACTACGGTGTGAGCGTCGAAAAAGTCGAGGAAGCGCTGAAGGCGATTGAGTTTCCCAACGTCCAATCCGTGCAGATCATCTTCAACATCTTCCGCCAGCGACCGGCGGAAAGATTTTTTGCCGAAGCGCAGAAAAGAAAAGTCGGCATCCTAGCCCGCGTGCCACTTGCCTCTGGAATGTTGTCCGGTAAAATTTCCCGCGCGACCAAGTTTGCCAACGATGACCACCGGAAATTCAACCGCCACGGCGAACAATTTGACCGAGGCGAAACTTTTTCTGGCGTGGATTTTGAAACGGGACTGCGCACCGTCGGCCAATTAAAAAAACTCGTTCCACCTGGCGCATCGCTCGCGCAACTGGCGCTGAAGTGGATTCTGGAATTCCCTGCCGTCACCTGCTCCATCCCTGGCGCAAAACGACCGGCACAAGTTTCGGAGAACCTCGCTGCGTCCGATCTGAAAAAACTTTCCCCAGCGACTATGAAACAGATTACCGCGCTTTACGCGAAGCAGATCCAGCCGCTGGTGCATCACTATTGGTGATTTAAATTCACCGTTTTGAGGATTTGATTTCACACCGGCCATCCGGACATTCCTTAGCACCAAGAAATTTTCCAATCGTGATTCGGTTGCGAGCGAACCATTCATAACCTGCGTTGGAAAGCTGACGCAAGCCCAGCCAGTTCGTCGGCGCGAGGAGCCAGCCCAGCCCAACCAAGCGATACGCCTCACGAAACGCAGCAACTTTTGTGACGATCCGACCATCGGAAAAGACGCCGTGCATGACACCCATCAATTCATCCTGCGTCTTGCCGAAGCGCGCGGCGTCGAAGCCGGGTGAAGAAATATCCTCGAACGCCAGCCGTCCGTCGCGGCTGCGACCTTGCAGCCACATAGCTTCACGGCGGCACATCGGGCATTGGCCGTCGTAGAGTAGTTTGAATTCCCACGTTTCGTTCACGCGCAGAGTATAGCGCAACTTTGCGGTGACGGCAAAAAAAGCAGCGGCCGGGCGAGCCGCCGGTGCGGCGACGAACACCCGACTTGCGGCATTGCCCACGCAACACTTTGCGCTAAACTGCGCGGGTGAAAATTTCTAAAGGCATTGTCTATCTGGTTGGCGCTGGCCCTGGCGACGCGGGCTTGCTCACGTTGCGCGGCGCGGAATTGCTCCGGCGTGCGGACGTGGTCGTGTTTGACGCGCTGGCAAATCCTGAATTACTTCACCTCGCACCGGCGACAGCGGAATTAATTTCTCGCGGTAAAAATATGGAGATGCCTCAGGCGGAAATCACCGCCACCATTATCGCCAAAGCCAAGGCAGGTAAAACCGTGGTGCGACTCAAAGGCGGCGACCCATTCATCTTTGGTCGTGGCGGCGAAGAAGCCGAGGCGTTGCTCGCGGAAAAAATTCCGTTCGAGATCGTTCCCGGCGTTTCGTCCATCACCGCCGTGCCGAACTATGCGGGCATTCCCCTCACGCACCGTGAGCATTGTTCCAGCTTTACCGTTTTCACCGGCCATAGTGATTCCGCCGAGGCGGCCACTGCGCTGCGCTACGAGCAGATCGCAAAAATCCCCGGAACCAAAGTCGTGCTGATGGGCACGGAAAATCTCGGTGACTGGACGAAAGCGCTCATCGCACACGGCTTGGCGGCAACTACGCCCATCGCCGTCATCCAGCAAGGCACGCTCGGCAAACAAAAATCTGTCAGCGGCACGCTCGCAAACATCGCCAAACTGGTCGCGGAGAAAAAAATTGTTCCGCCCGCGCTCACCGTCATTGGTGAGGTGGTGACGCTGCGTGAAAAATTAAACTGGTTCGAGGCCAAGCCGCTTTTTGGAAAACGCATCGTCGTCACGCGGCGTTCGGAGCAGGCCGGAACTTTCGCCGCGCGGCTGACGGAATTCGGCGCGGATGTTTTGGCTGTGCCGACCATTAAGCTCACTACGCCGACGGAACGCGATGCCATAGTGGATTGCCTGCTGGAATTGAATTCTTACGAATGGTTCGTCTTCACCAGCGCGAATGGCGTGACGGCTTTCTTTGATTTGTTTTTCAAACGCTTTCAAGATTTGCGCGACCTCGGCGGCGCACGCATCGCGGCGGTGGGGCCGAAGACGGCGGCGGCGTTGCGTGCCTTGCATCTGCAGGTGGACTTACAGCCGGAAGAATACATCGGCGAGAAAATTGCCGCGGAGTTCAAAAAATTTCAGGACATCGAGAACGTCAAGATATGCCTGCTGCGCGCCGAGGTAGCGAACCGGGAATTGCCGGATGCGTTGCAAGCGGAGGGCGCCATCGTGGACGATATCGCCATTTACAAAACCGTGGCCGAAACCGAAGACCGCACTGGTGCCGCCGCCCGACTCGCGGAAGAAGGTGCGGATTGGGTTACGTTCACTAGCAGTTCGACGGTCGAACATTTTCACGCGCGGTTTGATTTACCCAGGCTGCTGAAAAAATTTCCGCAACTGAGGCTCGCGTCCATCGGCCCGGAGACGAGCAAGGCCATCGTCGCGCTAGGCCTCAAGCCAACGCTCGAAGCGAAAGAGCACACGACGGACGGTTTAATTGCCGCGCTGTTGAAGGCTGCGAAAGTCTAACCAGATTTGGTGATTCAAGTGGATGCGGTTTCCCGCTAGCCTGCGGCAAACCATGAATCGCAATTTCTCCTTGGCGCTGACAATTTTGTTCTGCGTCGCCACGAGGCAAATTTCTGCCGCTGAAATCACGTCGCTAGCAGGCGCATGGCGGTTTGCGATGGATCGCAGCGACACGGGCGTGAACGAAAAATGGGTCGCCAAAATTCTGCCAGATAAAATCCAGTTGCCCGGCATTTTGCAGGCGCAGGGTTTTGGCGATGACATCAGCACCAACACGCCGTGGGTTTCCTCGCTCGGCGATGCGTGGTGGAAAATCCAGCCGGCGGACTTGCACGAACATTTTTCACAACCGGGCAAGGTGAAGGTTCCGTTTCTCGCGCAGCCGCCGAAACATTATCTCGGCGCGGCGTGGTATCAGCGTGAGATTGAAATTCCAAAAACCTGGAGCGGCAAACATTTCACTTTGCTTCTCGAACGAGTGCATTGGAAATCCACCGTCTGGTTGGATGGAAAAGAGATCGGCTCGGACATCAGTTTGAGCACGCCGCACGAATACGATTTCGGCTTGCTTGCGCCCGGCAAACATCGTCTCACCATCCGCGTGGACAACCGCACGCAGCTTCCGCTCGCCGGACATCTGGTGGATTCGCATAGCATTTCCGACGCGCTTGGGGCGACGTGGAACGGCATCGTGGGGAAGATCGAATTACGCGCCACGCCGCCGGTGTGGATTGAAGATGTGCAAATTTTCCCAAACGCCCGCACAAAATCCATCCACGTAAAAGGGAAGATCGGCAATTTATCCGGCGCATCTGGAACCAACGAAATGACCTTCTTTGTGATGCCCTACGTGGCTTCAACGACGCCAACCTTGTCAGGCAAAACAAATGTGCCAGTCAGGTGGGGTGCCGAAGGCGGAAGTTATGAGGCGGAAATTTCTTTGGCGGCAAACACGAAATTCTGGGACGAATTTGATTCAACGAGACACCGCATCACGGCACGTCTTGGAGAAATGGATGATGCTTACGTTTATCCGGGGCTTCGCCAAATCACCACGCACGACAAGGACATTCTCATCAACGGCCGCCCTGTAAACCTGCGCCTCACGCATTTTGGCGGCGATTTTCCGCTCACGGGTTATCCAGCGATGGATGTCCCGTCGTGGAAAAAAATCATCCGGGCGTGTCAGGATTACGGGCTGAACGGAATTCGTTTTCATTCGTGGTGTCCGCCGGAAGCCGCGTTTGCAGCCGCCGATGAAATGGGTTTTTATCTCCAGCCAGAGTGCGGTCTGTGGGCGGATTTCGGCAACGCTGCCACGCGGGAATTTCTCGAAGCAGAAACCGCGCGCATCTTGAAAGCCTACGGCAATCATCCATCGTTCATCCTGCTCGCGCCAAGTAACGAGCCGAAAAACTATTCCCGCTATCTGCCGCAATGGGCCAAGGAAAATTACGCGAAGGACAATCGCCGTCTGTATTCCGCCGCGACGGGTTGGTCTGATCCAACGCAAGTCAACGGCGGCGCTCAATTCGCCACGCTCGTCCGCTACGGCAACGGCCAGCTCCGTAACTCGACCGGCTGGTTTGGAAACGATTATCGTGACGCGCTGAACGACGTTCACATCCCCGTTCTTTCGCATGAGGTCGGCCAATGGTGCGCATATCCAGACTTTGATGTGATGAAGAAATTCACTGGCTATTTGCAGCCGGGCAATTACGACATCTTCAAATACATCGCGGAACAAAATGGTGTGCTGGAGATGAACAAAGATTTCGCGTGGGCCTCGGGACGTTTTCAACTCGCGTGCTACAAGGAAGAGATCGAGGCCAACCTGCGCACGCCCGGCCTCTCGGGTTTTCAATTGCTCGACCTGCACGATTATCTCGGCCAAGGCACCGCACTCATCGGCGTGCTGGATGCGTTTTGGGAAAGCAAAGGCTACGTGACACCAGAGGAGTTCCGGAAACTCTGCGGCCCGGTCGTGCCGCTGGCGTGGCTTAAGAAAAGAGTTTATACGACGGATGAAAAACTGGAAGCGGACATTGGCGTCGCAAATTTTAGCGACTCGCCGTTGCAACAAGCCGCGGTGCGGTGGGAAATCCGCGACGACCACGACAACATTGTGGCAACCGCTCCAACGGGCATGGCGATGGAAATTCCCGTCGGCTCCAAGGAACGGCGATTGAACTTCAACGTCGGCCTCAAAAAACTTGCAGTTCCAGCGCAATACAAACTTCTCGCCATAGTTGAAGCGGAAATCAACAGATACGAAACGAAGTATAATGTCAGATACACCAACGATTGGAATTTCTGGGTTTATCCGGCGCAAGTCGCGGATTCCAAAAGCCACGACGTGCTCGTGACGAGCGACTGGAACGCGGCAGCAACCAATTTGGCTGGCGGCGGAAAGGTTTTATTCTTGCCGACCAACGCCAACCTCGACCCGGCGAAATGTCCGGCGATGCGCAACGTTCCAGTATTTTGGAATATTCAGATGACGGTGCGTCCACCGCAAAACCGCACACCGCGCTTCGACGCGATGCTCGGCCTGCTGTGCGACACGAACCACCCTGCCCTTGCAGAATTTCCCACGGACAAAAATTGCGACTGGCAGTGGACGCAACTCATCAACGGCGTCCGCTCGGTAAACCTGACCGCCGCACCGCGCGAGTTGAAACCTATTGTGTGGGCGATTGATGACTGGAACCGCAACTGGAAACTCGGGGTGATTTTTGAGTGCAACGTCGGCGCGGGGAAACTGCTCGTCTCGGCCGTCAATCTGGAGAACGAGCGCGGCGGTTCGGAATTGAAACAGTTGCGCCGCTCGCTGCTGGATTACATGGGTGGAGAAAAATTTCAGCCGGCGGCAACGCTGACACCAGAGCAAGCGCGCGGGTTGTGGACGAGTGGTGTTTCAGTTTCGACCGAACCGGCGCGGGTGTTTGACCCGGATTTGAATGACGGCAGCATTCCGGCTTCGCCCGCCAAAAAGAAATAAGGCGGACGCGCGTTCCGTTTGGGAAGAAAACACGTCCGCCAAAAACCGATCACTGCACTCAGGCTTTGCCGCCGTAGCTGACAAAGTCGTCCATTTCCAATACTTCGAACCAGGTGGAAATGTCTTCGCGCAACGGAGCGCCCGCTTTGTGCAGACCATTCAAAAACTCGCGGCCATCGCAATTATCCGGTGCGCGGTTTTCCTGCCATTTGGACCACGCAATGATTTCCGGCGCGGTTCGTTTATGTTTGGCGTTGGTGTTGATCCACGCGAGCACTTCGGTGTCGCACTTGGCCGCGACAGTTTTCAACGCTTCGGGATCGAGCCCGAGGAAGGTCAGCAAGTGCTGATCGAGCGGGCAGTTGTAATGATATTCGCCATTGGTTCCGGCAAGGGTGGCGCGGCATTTGTCGAGCATGCGCGGGAGCATGACTAGTCCGCCGAGCCGCGTGCGCGGGCTGCGTGGCGGGAATTTGGTGAGGTCAGGAGTGTGTAATGACATAATTTTTTGAGCTTTAAGTTTGCAACGTCGCCTTTCTTTGCGACGTCAGGCAGGTTGCACTTAAAATGGTGAATTGCAAGTGGCGCGTAAAAATTTTAGTTTGGACGGGTGAAACATTCTGGCAAAGCGGCGCAGTCCGCATTGAAACTCATCGGCTTGTCCGCAGCAGCGGTTCTTCTCCTGCTGGTGTTTGCTTTTCTCGGCAAATACATCGGCTCCATCGTTCTTGGACTGACTGGAGTCTTGTTTGTGCTGTGGGTGTTGTTCGTCATCTTCACCTTTTACTTTTTCCGCGACCCTGACGCGGCGGTTCCCACGGGCAAAAACCTCGTGCTCGCCCCTGGCCACGGCAAGGTGGACACGATTGATACAACGACGGAACCGGATTTCATGGGCGGCGAGTGCCAGCGCATTTCCATTTTTCTTTCAGTATTTGATGTTCACGTTCAGAACTCGCCGGTGAAAGGCGGTATCGCGTATTTCAAACATTCGCCCGGCCAGTATCTCAACGCCATGCGCGCGGACTGCTCCAAATTCAACGAGAATGTCTTGATTGGCATCATCTCCGCCGAACCGATGGGCACAAAGGTGGGCGTGCGGCTCATTGCCGGACTCATCGCGCGCCGCATCGTGCCTTGGGTGGCGCAAAACGAAACGGTGGAACGCGGCGAGCGTATCAGCCTCATCCAGTTTGGGTCGCGCGTGGATGTTTATTTGCCGCTCAGCGCCAAGGTGAAAGTGAATCTTGGCGACCGCGTGGTCG
Organism: uncultured Verrucomicrobia subdivision 3 bacterium; assembly: GCA_903847285.1. The sequence continues at coordinate 45,526 of CAINDH010000195.1, forward strand.
GCGGGGAAAGCATTTTGGCGGAACTTGTATGAACCATGGCTGAACCCGCATCCAATCCGAACGGCGAACAGAAGCTGAAAATTTATTTTCTGCCGAACCTATTCACGGCGGGCAATCTATTCTGCGGCTTCGTGGCACTGACCTACATTGTTGGCGCCAACCTCACACCGGACGCGAATGACTACGTGAACTGGTTGCCCATCAAGAAGGCGCTCGCGTTCATTTTGCTCGCCTGTATTTTTGATCTGTTCGATGGCCGGGTGGCTCGCATGATCGGCTGCGAAAGTCCGTTTGGCCGCGAGTTCGATTCGCTGGCGGATCTAGTTTCGTTCGGCGTGGCTCCGGCGTTTCTCGTTCATCGCGTGGTGCTGCACAACGCCCTGCCGGATGAATACGCGGAGCTCGGCTGGTTCATCGCTTCGATTTATTTGATCTGCGGCGCGTTCCGGCTGGCGCGTTTCAATTGTCTGTCGTCAATGAACCTTCCCGGAGCAGGCAAGGATTTCCTCGGCTTCCCGATTCCGTCCGCCGCCGGCCTCGTCGCTTCACTGACGCTGTTTATTATTAAGCTGAACGAAAAAGAAAAAGACCTTGGCTACTGGGGCTGGGCATTGCCCGTCGTCCTGATTTTCCTCTCGGCGATGATGGTGAGCGAGGTGAAGTATCCTAGTTTCAAATCGCTGGGCATGCGTTCGTCCACCACCTTCTTGAAACTGGTCATCGCCGCCCTGTTCGTTGGTTGCTTGATGATCCTGAAAGAGAAAATTCTTTATTACGTCTTGCCGTTGTTCTTCACCGGCTACCTGCTCTACGGGTTTGTGCGCCCGCACATCTCGCGCGCGTGGCGCAAGGAGATCGAAGAAGACGATGATGCCGACTCGGAGGCAGAAGCTTAATGGCCGAAACGCATCCAGTTTTGCTATCCGCGATTGCGGGTTTTGTGTGCGCACTGATGTTCGCTTCGATTCCCGTCGGACCAATCAACCTCACGATCTTGAACGAAGGTTCGCAACGCGGTTTTCGCTGGGCATTTTTTATCGGCCTCGGCGCGACATTGATGGATGTCATTTATTGCACGATTTCTTTCACTGGGTTGTCGCAGCTGATTGACCACGGCATCATGAAAGCTTCCATGCAAGTAGGCAGCTTTGTCTTCCTGCTCTTCCTGGGCTGTAAATTTCTTTTCGCCAAGTCGGTCAAGGTTGCCACCAAGCTGGATGCGGCAACAGAAAAACTGGAGGCGAAGCTGGAGCAAAAAATCCATCCGCACTCCGCCTTCGCGACCGGTTTCCTGCGCGTCGCAGCAAACCTTGGCGTGCTGGTCGCGTGGGTGGTTTTATCGGCTGCATTAATGGCGCAAGATTGGGTCGGTGAAACCGTTCCTGCCAAAGCCGCATGCATCAGCGGCGTCTTCGTCGGCTATGTGCTTTGGTATCTATTCATCAGTTTCGCCGTGTCCAAAGGCCACGGAAAATTCAGTGAGAAGACCTTGCTGCGACTGCAACATTTCTCCGGACTGTGCTTGATCGCAACGGCGGTCTTTGAAGGCGCGCAAATCGCTTGGCATCTTGCGAGACACAAAATTTAATTTATGCTTAAAGCTGGAATCGTCGGACTCCCCAACGTGGGAAAATCAACCCTGTTCAACGCCGTTACCCGCACGCGCAAGGCCGAAGCTGCGAACTATCCGTTCTGCACCATTGACCCGAATGTCGGCATCGTCACCGTGCCGGATGCGCGGCTCGCGGTGCTGAAAGACATCGCCAAGACGCAAGTCACTATCCCGGCGGCGATTGAGTTCGTGGACATCGCCGGCCTCGTCAAAGGCGCGTCGCAAGGCGAAGGTCTCGGCAATAAATTTCTCACGCACATCCGCGAAGTAGACGCCATCGTGCAAGTCGTGCGCTGCTATGAGGACGCAGACATCCATCATGTCGCGGGCAGTGTGGATCCCGTGCGCGACATCGAAGTCATCAATACCGAACTGGTTCTCTGCGACCTCGAAGCCGTGAAGAAGCGTTTAGAAAAAGGTGCCAAGGATGCCAAGCGCGGCGACAAAGCAGCGCTCGCGGATGAAGCCGTGTTGAAAAAATTGGAGCCCATTCTCGACTCCGGCAAGCCGGCGCTCACCGCCACGCTCACGCCCGAAGAAAAAGCCATCGCGAAGCCGTTCTTCCTGCTCACCGACAAGCCCACCATCTTTGCCTGTAATGTAAAGGAATCCGACCTCGCCACCGCTGATCAAAATCCTTACGTCCTCAAAGTCCGCGAATACGTAAAGACTCACCTCGCCTGCGAAGCCGTTATCATCAGTGCGCAAATCGAGAGCGACTTGATTGATTTGTCCGACGCTGAAGCGAAAGAATTTCTGAAAGAACTCGGCGTGGACGAATCCGGCGTCGGCGGCTTGATCCGCGCGACGTATCACCTGCTCGGCTTACGGACTTATTTTACTGCTGGCGAAAAAGAAGTTCGCGCTTGGACGATTCACGTTGGCGACACCGCACCAAAAGCGGCGGGAGTCATTCACTCGGACTTTGAACGCGGCTTCATCAAAGCCGAAACCGTTGCCTATGATGCGCTGGTGCAATGCGGCAGCGTCGCCGCCGCGCGCGAAAAAGGTCTCTACCGTATGGAAGGTAAAGAATACGTCGTCAAAGACGGCGACGTTCTCCTGTTCAAGTTCAACGTCTGATCAAAACCAAACGTAACGCGGGCCTAGGCCGCTATTGTCGTGGGTGATCCAATCCATTTCCCTAAAAGGACGCCAGCCGACATGAGAGTCTTGAAACAAAACATCCCCGCCCTCGGGACGCCGACCGTTCATGTGGTTGCTGTTGAACCCCGTGGTGGTCAGCGTTGCGGATGGAACGCCAGTGAACTTTGACGTATCGCGGTTCGGGCCGTCGGAGATGGTGATGTCCGCACCCACTTCTGTTTCAGAAATGGAGAGATTGTTTGTGATCGCCTGCGTCGTCTTCACCAACAACTGGCGGACTTTGGCCGTGTTGACCTGCATCAGCGGATTATTGGCATTAGCCCCGTCCCAACGCTTCATCATGCACACAAAACCGACCGACTTGTAGTTACCTTCAGTGGTGTAGGGAGCAGCAGATTGAAAATTCCAGAACTGGAGCAAGTTTCCCTTTTCCTTCGAAGCATAACTGCTCGGACAAAACATAATGTCAGGAATATTTCCAGCAATGGCGTGACCGATGGCGTTTGAGATATCCCAAGTGTCGGTGCCGGACTTTGCGGAGTTCGGATCGGCGGCAGTCTGGTTGTTGGGGTTATCCGGGCGGGGGAAAAAATCCTGATTGTCCGTCGCGAACGTGGCGATACCTAGGCCACATTGCCGGAGATTATTAACGCACGCGATGCGTTTGGCTTTCTCCTTGGCCTTGGTAAGCGCAGGCAACAGCATCGCCGCGAGAATCGCAATGATCGCGATGACCACCAGCAATTCAATCAATGTGAAGGCACCCCGGTTTTGCTCCGGCCGATGGAAACGGTTCTGAATGTCGTTCATAAAAATAAATCACAACCCAACCATCGCTCAGCGAAAACTTGGGTTGGCAGACGTTAACAGAAAATCAGAAACCGCCAATCACCAGTTTTGGTGAATCTCACTTGATAACCGGCCAGGAGAAAATATTCAGCCCAGCTTGTAGCGCCGCATTGTTGAATCCACTTCCTGCGCCCACGCATCAATGCCACCGCGGAGGCAGCGGATATTTTTCAAGCCGTGGCCGATGAAATACGCGGCAGCATCGAGGCCATTTTTGCCAGCATGATCGATCACCACGATCGGCTCGGAGTTGGAACCGCTGCCCATGAGTTGTTGCATCACAGCCTGCGAGAGCAGCAAGGAACCGGCGATGTTCACCGCCTCAAACTCCTCGCGTGAGCGAACGTCCATGAGTTTCAACGACTTGTCGCGTTGCAACAGCTCGGCAAGCTCCTTCGGTGAAATCAAAACTTTCGCGTCTTGCTCGTGGCTAGAGGCGATGTGCGCCAGCACTTCGTCCACGGAAAGATTTCCATTCCGCGCAGAAACTTGCGCCAGCGTTTCCGTCGGCTGAAATCCGCAGCTGCTGCATCCGCCGATGTGATAGCGGCGGAACAACGCGCGCTGGGCGCCGGGAAATTTCTCCAGCACTGCGCTCATCGGTGACTGTGGCGTGATCGTTGATTCGCTCATGGGGAAACCAGTCTGCCACAGAATTGATTTCTGTCCATGCCAGCAAAATGGCAAATTATACGGCGATGGAACTACGCGAATTCGCCGAGCAAGTTTTGTTCGCCACGACGCTGGAGGAAAAACTCCGTGCGCCCGACACCATCACGGACGAACATCCCGGCACGACACTCATCACACCGGAGTCACCCAGTCGTCCACAGAATTTAATTTTCAAACCGCACGCTAGCGGCAAAAGCGAATTTCCCGGACTGCATCGACTTGAACAGGAAACCGAGCGTGGCAAGTTGCTGCATTTTTTTGCGAACCACGAATTGCTCGCCACGGAACTCATGGCGCTCGTGCTTCTGAAATTTCCGGACGCGCCTGCCGCCTTTCGCAAAGGTGTCTTTCAGACCCTCAAGGACGAACAGGAACACACGCTGCTATACATGGAGCGGATGAAAAGTTGCGGCGTGCAGCTCGGCGATTTTCCAGTGAGCGGCTATTTCTGGCGGTGCATCGCGCCGATGGAACACCCGATTGATTACGTCTCCGGCCTTTGCCTTACATTCGAACAGGCGAATCTGGACTTCGCACAATTCTTTAGCAAAAACTTCGGCGCCGTTGGCGACGCTGATACGGCAAAGCTGCTGGAAAAAATTTACCGGGATGAAATCGGCCATGTCGCCTACGGCTTGAAATGGTTTCGCCGCTGGAAGAATCCGAGCCTGACAGATTGGGAAGCGTTCTGTCAGACTTTGAAATTCCCGCTCTCACCGCAGCGCGCAAAAGGACTTTCCCTAAACGTCGAAGGCCGCCGCGCCGCCGGGCTGGATCCGGAGTTCATCGCCGAGCTGAATGTCTATTCACAATCCAAAGGCCGCACGCCGAGCGTTTATGTTTTTAATCCATTCGCCGAAGGCCGTATCGCCGAAGGAAAAACTTTCAATCCCACCAAGCATCAAGCGCAACTTGCCCGCGATCTGGAAAACCTGCCGCAATTTCTCTGTCGGCAAGACGACATTGTGCTGGTGAACCTAAAACCGTCCGTGGAATTCTTGAGCAGCATCCGCCAGGCGGGATTTTCGTTGCCGGAATTTGCTGACACTAATTCAGTGTGCGAATTAAAGCAGCGCAAACTCGGCAGCCTGCGCCCGTGGGCCTGGGGGCCGGATAGCTTTGAGCTGCTTAAGCCGATTTTCAAGAACATCACCGGCGAAAAACGGGCCGATGAAAAGCGATTCAACGACGGTATTGCGAAATTTTACTCCAAAGCGTGGAGCGCTAATTTTTTGCGGAGTTTGATGCCAGCAAAGCCTGAAAGCTGGTGTTGCACCGAAAATGAAATCGGCGTGGCGGTGGGCTCACTCAACGAAGCGATCGCCGCAATCGCCGCCATCCGTTCGCGTGACCATCACCAGATTGTAGTGAAGGAAGCATTTGGCGTGGCCGGCAGCAACGCGTTGCGCCTGTTTGAACCGGAAATGTTGCCAACGCAAAGGCGCTGGATGGAACACGCTTTTGCACACAAACGCGAACTCGTTATCGAGCCGTGGCTGGAACGGCAAATGGATTTTTCAATCCAGCTAGAAATGTCCGGCAGTGGCTTGAAGCTCTGCGGCTACACTGGTTTACTCAACGATTCCCGTGGGCAGTTCATTGCCAACTTTGCCGAATCACACCATCACAAGCGTATTCCGCTGAAAATCATTTCGCTGTTCCGCGAGCCACCGGACATTTCACAGCGGATACTGAATTTCTACAGTGAAATATTTCCCGCGCTGGAAGCTGAATTGAGCCAAGCGGATTTCACCGGACCAATTGGTATTGATGCCTTTGTCTTTCGAGATGCGTCCGGCGCAACTAAATTAAAACCCGTCGTGGAAATCAATCCGCGCTACACGATGGGCCGCGTGCTGGTGGAACTGATGCGACAGACGTGTCAGGCCAGCTTCGGAAAATTTCAGCTGGTAAATGGCGCACAGCTCCGCGACGAAGGCCTTGAAGATTTTCGCGCTTACGCCAAACGTCTGCAGGAAAAATATCCACTGCACCTCGAAGGTGAACCGGTTGCCCGCATTCGCGAAGGGGCGCTCTGCCTGAATGATCCGGCGACAGCGCGGGTTTGTCTGGCGATATTCCACGTCAGCCGGACCGGAATTTTGTAGTGCCACCCGTTTCATCAGGTTTATCAGAAAACTTTTAAACGGGTCCAGGAATTGTTTTTGTCGTCAGTAAGCTTGCCGGCCTATGCTGAATCAGCTTCTCCGCTTGAAAATCATCATTGCGAGAGGGAATTCTTTTGTTATGCTGAGCGCTCGTTTTTTACCGAACATTCAACCAAAATAATTTATGTCACAGCACCGCAGCCTCCGCGCCGCTTCCACTCTGGGTGGCAAGCGCAATGTCCTCAAACGTTTCGAACGCACCGCCATTCTCGAAAAGCGCGGCCAGCGCAAAGCCGGCGACAAGATCACCGGCCTCCGCAAGACCAAGCCCGACGCCTGAACCGAAGGCAGAAGGCAGAAGTCAGAGGGCAGAAGTCCGCAACCACTTCTGAATTTTGACTACTTACTTCTGAATTCTTTTTGTGGTTCGCCTCCAGAAATTTCTCGCCGACGCCGGTGTGGCTTCACGCCGCGCCGGCGAGCAGTTCATTCTGGCAGGACGAGTCAAGGTCAACGGTCAAGTCGTCCGACTGCTGGGAACAAAAGTGGATCCCGCTAACGATGAAATTTCCGTAGACGGCACTTTTGTTCATGCACGGAAAAAGGTTTATCTCGCCTTGCACAAGCCCGTCGGCTGCGTCTGCTCGCACAAAGATGAATTGAATCGCCCTACGATTTACGAACTCCTGCCACGTGAATGGCAGATTGTCAATTCGGTGGGTCGGCTGGACTTCAAAAGCGAGGGATTGATTTTTTTGACGAATGATGGAGAATTTGCCCTGCGCCTGACGCATCCGCGCTACGGCATCCGTAAAAAATATGTGACGACCGTGGAAGGAATGGTAACGCCAGCCATCACGAGACTGTTCGTCGAGGGAATTTTTGACGAGGGAGAAAAATTGAAAGCGCTGTCCGCGCGCATTGTTTCGTCCAGCCGGTCGAAAAGCGTGGTGGAACTGGAACTGGCCGAAGGCAAGAACCGCGAAGTGCGGCGTTTGTTCGAGTCGCAGAACCTGACAGTGAAAAAACTGGTGCGGACACAGATCGGTAAGATCAAGCTAGGTGAATTGAAGTTGGGCAAATGGCGGGCATTGACGCCTGCCGAAATAAAAATTTTGACATCGGATTTATGAAACTGAATTGCTATTTGATGCTGGGCGCGCTGGTCGCCGTGAGTGCCGCTGCGCAAAACTCCACGAACTCCCTCCCTACGATTCCGCCGCCCGCTGTCGGGGCATCGTCCGCTATGGTCATTCCGCCCCCAACATTGGCGACCGCTTCGGCGGTGGAAAAGAAAGCTGCCACGCCTGTCAAAAAAGCCGTGGTGAAAAAGAAGAAGGCCGCCCCTAAAGTTGCCGCGCCGAAGAAAACCGTTTTCTCCGAAGCGCACGCCACGCTCGCCGCCGGGCCCGCGGAAGTGGTCGTCAATCACATCAACGTCCGCGGTCAGGCTGGACTCAAGGGTGAAGTC
>CAINDH010000196.1 GCA_903847285.1 uncultured Verrucomicrobia subdivision 3 bacterium
AGTCAGGTTGCCACTTGAGATGCTTGCGGCTAAACCGGACGCCAGCGGCGAGAAGGCGACAGAACCAAAACTACCAGCGTAGCCACCCGTGCTGTTGAACAGCGGGATGCTTTCACCCAGCAGCACGGCGCTGCCTGTGTTGGTCACGGTCAACGCGCCGCCAAAGGTGAGCGTGCCAGCCGTCTGCACGAGCTGCGAGCCGGTGAAGGTGTTGGCTCCGGTGCGGTTCACCGGCATGGACAACGCGCCGTTCAACGTCGGTGCGCCGGCCAGCGTAATGGTCTTGGCGTTGAAGTCCAAAGTGGTGCCGGACGAGACATTTAGATTGCCATTGACCCAAATATTCGCTGGCGTGGTTTTAACTCCGGTGCCGCTCAAAGTCACAGCGTTGTAATTCGTCGGATCCGCTTGCGGCCCGGACGTGCCGGAATCTTTGACGAGCAACGTCTGGTTGCCGCCGGTGTATTCCACCGTTCCACCGGTGAAGTCATAGGCCGCCGCCGCGATCATCGGGGCAGCACCGGAAAGTTTGAGTGTTCCTTGGCTTGCAAACGTGCCAATGGCTCCGGACGAGGCCGTCGAAGTCCGGCGAGAGATGACGCCCGTGCCTGAAGAAATTAACGTGGCTCCGTTGCTGATGGTGATATTACCAGCGCCACCAGTGCCAACACCGAGGCCGCCATTGCCACAAGCGCCGATGATGCTCGTGCCGATGTCCAGCGTGGTGCCGGAATCAATGACGACATTGGCCGGACGGAACGAGGAGAGGTTTGTTCCCGTCTGACCTGCTGTGAGAGCAAATTCCCAGTCCGCAGCACCACCCGGACTGACCGGCGTGGCGGTGATGTTGTAACTGCCCCATTGGCCAGCAGCTAGAATAATACGGCCATTCCCCACGAATTTAATCTTGCCGCCATTATCGTTTTTGGTGAAGGGATCAAATGCGGAACCGTTTGGCTGGTCGGTTCCCGGCGTGGTGCTGACGGGCGCCCAATAGCCGCGCATTTGACCATTCACCGACAATGTATTTGTGACGCAAGCAACTTTGCCACCACCACCGCCAGTTGTGCTACTGGTGGTTCCTACGGACATATTGATGTCACCGCAAGATTCATTCTCGGTCAAAGCCACGGTATGTCCGGCCTGGATGTAAACTTTGTGAGTGCTGCCTGGAGTGCTGCCCGGAGTGAAACCAGTTAAGATAGCACTCCAAGTTGCGCCACCATCTCCTGAAGCTTCCCAAGTGCCGACAACATTCCAGTTGCCACTGGAATGTGAACGAAACTGGGTAGAACTCGTCACCGAAATCGGTCCAGACACCGTCACATAGCCGGTGCCAGCGAAATGGGTCGCATCCGTGTTTGAAGCCCCTGAACCGGCGTTACCCCAAGTGCCAGTGGTCTGATAAGTCGAACCATCAAATGTCAGCGCACCCGCCGTGCTTGTCGTGGTGCTGCCAAAGGACACCAATCCGTTTTGAACATACAGAACACCACTGATTGCAAGGCTGCCAACCGTAACGGTATTGCTGGTCACGAGACCGGTGTTGCGAATGGTGATGTTGTTGGCGGCTGTGAGCAGCGGCAGACCGGGGCCGAAGTTGGCCGTCTGGTTTGTAATCCCGTCAAAAATATAATTGGCGGCCGAATCAAGAGATAAGTTACCGGTTAACGCCTGAAATAAGCCGGACACGATGTTTGTTGTGCCACCTAGCCCACCCGGATTAGCGGTCTCCACTGTGGCACCAGGGCCAACGACAAAGAAAGCGCTGCTGGTCGTGGTTGATCCACTGGCTTGTTTAATAATACGTGTGCCAGCGTTCAACGTTC
>CAINDH010000197.1 GCA_903847285.1 uncultured Verrucomicrobia subdivision 3 bacterium
GACCAGAACGTCGTCGGCCTCGCGGCCGAGCGTGAGGTGTTGCGCCGCGTTTATCGCGTGTCGGATGGAAAAATTTCCATCGTGCCGCTTGGCTTGTCGGAAATTTTTCTGAACGCCGGTGCCGGTTCGCGCGAGGAAAATCATCTCATCACCACCGGCACTATCACGGAGCGGAAAAATTCCGTCGCGCTCGCCGAGCTGGCGCATGCGGCGCAAGTGCCGATTTTGTTTGTCGGCAAGCCTTATCACGCCGCCGACCCGTATTGGCGACGTTTTGAAAAACTCGTGGACGGCCGCTGGGTGAAGTTACATCCGCACGTGGAGACGGAATCGGAAATGGTCGCGCTGCTGCGCGCCGCGCGCGGTTTTGTCTTCCAGAGCGCGTTTGAAAACTGGTGTCTCTCCGCGCATGAAGCTGCCGCGTGCGGACTGCCCTTGCTGGTGCAAGATCAAAACTGGTCGCGCGAACGTTTTGACGCGCAGGCCAATTATTTTCCCGGCTTCGGCGTGAACGATGCGAACATCCACGCGTTGAAACAATTTTACGACGACGCACCGAAGCTGGCCACGCCCAACATAAAATTGAACAGTTGGCGCGATGTGGCGGTGGCGTTGAAGCAGGTCTATGAAAAAGTCCTCGCCACCCGCGCCTGATTTTTAGCTCGCGGGCAAATTCCGCCAAAGGCATCCTGATGAAACTAAATTTTTGAGCATGAGCATCGCACTTGTCACCGGCTCCGCCGGACTTATCGGTTCCGAAACCTGCAAACGCTTTCACGCCGAAGGCTACGACATCGTCGGCGTAGACAACGATATGCGCGCGAAATTTTTCGGCGCGGAAGCCTCGACCGCGCTCACACGCACGAAGCTGGAAAAGTCGCTGAAAAATTACCGGCACGAAAGCGTGGACATCCGCGACAACGACGCGGTGAATAAAGTTTTCGCCAAGCTCGGTTCGTCAGTCAAAGTCGTTGTCCACACCGCCGCGCAGCCGTCGCACGATTGGGCTGCGCGCGAGCCGCACACGGATTTTGGCGTGAACGCCGTTGGCACTTTGAATTTGCTCGAAGCCGCGCGGCAACATTGTCCCGAAGCCGTTTTTATTTTCACCAGCACGAATAAAGTTTACGGCGACACGCCGAATCTACTGCCGTTGCGCGAACTGGAATTGCGCTGGGAAATTGATCCGGCGCACGCGTATCACGAAGGCATTGATGAGACGATGTCCATTGACCAGACCAAACATTCGCTGTTCGGCGCGAGCAAAGTTGCCGCAGATGTTCTGGTGCAAGAATACGGCCGCTACTTCGGCATGAAGACCGCGATTTTTCGCGGCGGTTGCCTCACCGGCCCGGCACACGCAGGCACGGAGTTGCACGGCTTTCTCGCCTACCTGATGAAATGCACCGCCACCGGCCGCCCGTATCGCGTGTTCGGCTACAAGGGCAAACAAGTCCGCGACAACATCCACAGCCACGATCTCGTCGAAGCATTCTGGCAATTCACCCAAGCGCCGCGCGTGGCCGAGGTTTACAATATGGGCGGCAGCCGTCACTCGAACTGCTCCATGCTCGAAGCCATCGGCATGTGCGAAAAAATCAGCAGCAAGAAATTGGATTACACTTACGTCGAGGACAACCGCATTGGCGACCACATCTGGTATATCAGCGACGTGCGGAAATTTCAGAAGCATTATCCGAATTGGAAATACCAATTCGACTTGAAAGCGATCTTGGAACAGATTCACGCCGCCGTCATCGCCAGTTAAACGCGCATGAAAATTCTCATCACCGGCATCTGCGGATTCGTGGGGAGCACGCTCACGCGGGCGTTGCTGGAATCTACGCCGGGGTTGCAGATCGTCGGTGTGGATAATTTTATC
>CAINDH010000198.1 GCA_903847285.1 uncultured Verrucomicrobia subdivision 3 bacterium
CCAGGTCGTTTTTACCCGGCAACTCGCCACGATGATTGATGCCGGTATCGCCATTGTGCAATCGCTTCAGGCGCTCGCGGATCAGACGCCCAACAAAGTTATGCGCGATGTCATCCGCGACATCACCACCCGCGTGGAAAGTGGTGAAAGTTTTTCTGAAGCGTTGTCCCGGCATCCGAAAGCCTTCAACCGGCTCTATGTCGCGATGGTCTCCGCGGGCGAAAAAGGGGGGCTCCTCGCTGAAATTCTCGCCCGGCTCGCCACCTATCTGGAAAATTCCGAACGACTCCGTAAAAAAGTAAAGACGGCCTTGATGTATCCGAGCGTGGTCACCCTAGTCGCCATCACCATCACCATCTTTCTGCTCGTGCGCGTCATCCCGACCTTCAAAGACATTTACACCGGCTTCGGCGCGGAACTGCCCGGGCCAACGCAATTTCTCATCGGCATCAGCGATATTGTAAAACACTATTTTATCATTCTCATTATCGTCATGGCCGCTGCTGTCTGGGGCTGGCTTTCCTACATCAAGACCAAACCGGGCCGCGAATTTTGGGATCGTCAGCGCATCAAGCTGCCCATCTTCGGCGCCATCGCCCACAAAATTTGCCTCGCGCGTTTCACCCGCACGCTTTCCTCACTCGTCCGCAGCGGCGTGCCGATTTTGGAAGTGCTGCAAATCGTTTCGCAGACCGTCGGCAACGTGGTCATGGAAAAAGCCATCAAGACCGCCTCCACCGACATTGAACGCGGCGAAGGCATTTCTGCCGCGCTCGCCAAGCATCCGATTTTTCCGACCATGGTCGTCCGCATGTTGAGCGCCGGCGAACAAACCGGTAACATTGACACCATGCTGGAACGCGTCGCCAATTTTCTCGACGAGGAAATTGACACCACGCTCTCCGGTCTCATGTCGCTCATCGAACCGCTCCTGATTGTGTTCCTTGGCGTCGTCGTCGGCGGCATGGTCATCTGCATGTTCCTGCCCATTTTCAATCTGGCGAACATCGTCAACGGCAACGGGGGCCACTAAATCTCCGAAAACAAAAAACCGCCGGGAGATTTTTTCTCCCGGCGGTTTACTTTCTAAAATAATTTACGGCTAAACTGTCACCGGCTTGCCCGGCTGCGGCTGGATGATTTTAATTTTCGGCCAGCGCTCGCGGATTTTTTCTTCAAACCACGCCCGCGCCGGCGCATCGCCGTGACCCAGCAGCACTGCGCGCGGGGAAACTTGTCCAACAAACTCCAGCAAATCTCCACGATTTGCGTGCGCCGTTAAATCAAAGTCCTGCACATCGCAATCCTTCGTCACGCGACCGCCGCTCGGGCTGAACACAAACGTCTCGCCTTTTTTCGCCGCCTTCAAATGTCCCGCCGGTGAATCCGGATCCGCGTAGCCCACGAAGAAAATACTCTGCTTGTCATCGCCGATCATGCGTTTCGCCAGATCGTGCGCCGCTGTGTTCTCGCTCATCATGCCCGCCGTGATGACGAATATTTTTCCGCCGCTCAACTTCATGCTCTCGGCTGCACCCTTTTCCAGCACGATGAGTTGCAGCGCTTCG
>CAINDH010000199.1 GCA_903847285.1 uncultured Verrucomicrobia subdivision 3 bacterium
GCTAGAAGTTTCTGGAAAGCATCTGCATCGCCGGAGACAATTTCTCCCTTGATGAGAATGTTTTTGCAGATTGCAGAATTTACGCCTTCGTTCGCTTCCGCGTTTTCATATTTGGCGAGGCAGGAGATTTCCGCAGAATGCGCTTGGGGTGAAAACGACAAAGCATGGATGACCGTCAACGCGATGGCGGCTTTCAGAATTGAAATTCGTCGCGACGGCCGACGCGAAGACAAGAACTCAATGCAATAAATGCCTGTTCTCGACATGACGAAGCCGCGCCCCCGCGTTGCAGCTTTGAAACATGCTGCATTGCAATCATTAATTGCAATTAATAATTACAACCAGAAAGCGGCAAGATTGCGCTTTGTGTGACAAACATCGGAATAATTCCCAAGCGGAGGCGGCGGTAGAACTTAGAGCGCGTCACAGCAAAGGCGCTGCCAGCTTAGACCGGTGACGGCCGAGAAAAATTTAAAAAAGGGATGAGTCGGTGCTCCACTGAAATCGCTCAACGAGGCCCAACCGCTACCAGCTTGAAGCGCCTACGAGCACGGCTAGTGAGGTGGAACAGATGAAGTCCATTGCTACCGAATTTGCTACCGAAAGCGATGGTACAAGCCGGGAATGAAACGGATTAAGAACGCCACGTATTCAAATTATTCCAACAGCAAGTGACGCTTAGGGATAAGCGCGTACGGGACAGTTGTGCTGCATTAGAATTAGAAAACCGTTGCTCTATCCAGCTGAGCTACGGGGTCCCAATGCGAAAGCGCGGTTCGTATTTAGCTGCTGCCGCGCTGCGAGGATAGGGCGGTTTTGCGGCTGCCCACGCAATGTCACCCTAGGCTGGCGATCCTAAAATTGGCCTAACGGCAATTATTTGCGGCCAGGAGCGGAAATCCCGGATTGCGGACATTTTCCGTCAAACCCTCGACACGATTCAGCGGTACAGTGATAGTCGCGGTTGAAGGACCTGATTTGGGTCCACGGGAGGCCACTATGCTTTCGTCCCTGCGCGCCGGGCTCGGCGCTGCGTTGATTGCGTTTATTTCGTTTTCCGCTTCCGCCGCCGACAAGCCATTCCAGAGAGACGACCTCGCCGACAGCGCGATCCGGCTCGAGGCCAAGATCAAGGCCGACTCAGGCAACGTCGCCAAGCCCGCCGCCGGGCTCAAGCGCGATGCCGACGCGGCATTCCAGAAGAACGATGCCCGCAACGGCATGCTGCTGTTAGGACAGATCGCGACCGTTGCGCCGAACGACTCCGCCAACTGGCTGCGGCTGGCACGCACCGTGCTGCAAATCTTCGCCCCCAACGAACAGGAGCGTGCCGGCCTGATCGAGCGCGCCGCGACGGCGGCCTATATCGCCTACCAGCGAACGACCAGCAAGGACGAGGAGGCCGACGCACTTGCCCTTCTCAGCCGGACCTTCTCCGACCGCAAGATCTGGCGTCCCGCGCTGGACACGCTGCGCATGTCGCTCGAACTTAAGGAAGTTGCGGAGCTGCGCGCTAACTACGAAAAGGTGCGCGAGGATCGCGGCTTCCGCCTGCTGGATTACACCGTGGACTCCGATTCCGCTTCGCCGCGCGTGTGTTTCCAGTTTTCCGAAAGCTTGCCGGGCCGCCGGGCGGATTTCTCACCTTTCGTTGTCGTGGCGGGACAGGACAAGCCCGCGCTGTCCGCCGACGATCAACAGCTTTGCGTCGAGGGCCTGAAACACGGCGAACGCTACGCCATCACCCTGCGGCCAGGCCTGCCGTCGGTGGTCAAGGAAGCCCTGTCGAAGTCGGCCGACTTCAATGTCTATGTGCGCGACCGCAAGCCGTTCGCGCGCTTTGCCGGCAAGGCCTATGTGCTGCC
>CAINDH010000200.1 GCA_903847285.1 uncultured Verrucomicrobia subdivision 3 bacterium
GTGCCGGATTCTTCGTGGGAAAGGTTCAGCACCGGGCGAAAGCCGAGGAGCAAGCCGTCCTTTTTGAGGGCGTCGAGCTGGCCGTTCAGGTCGGCTTCGGACAGGCTGAGCACTTGCGCCATCTGCGCGGTGTTGAGGCTGCCACCTTCGAGCAAAAGTTTTACGAGCGGAGTCATATCGGTCGCGCAGTGTTGCAAAATTTTCCCGCAAATCCATCCTAAACTATTAGCGCACGGGAACGGATGGCGAGGAGTGCTAGTGACAACTTCAAATTGCGCAACTTGATTTCCGCCAAAGCTGCACTAGTATAATCCCCCTTTGACTATGCAACTGAACAATGAAGAAATCCGTCGTTACTCCCGGCATTTGATTTTGCCGGAAGTCGGGCTGGCCGGGCAGAAGAAAATCAAAGCCACGAGCGTGCTGTGCATCGGTGCCGGCGGGCTTGGCTCGCCCATCGCGATGTATCTCGCGGCGGCGGGCATCGGCAAACTCGGCATCGTGGATTTCGACACGGTGGATTACTCCAATCTCCAACGCCAGATTTTGCACACCGACGCGGATGTGGGCCGCTCCAAAGCGGAGTCTGCCAAGGAAACCATTCGCGGCATCAATCCGAATTGCGAAGTGGTCATCCACAACACGCGCATCTCGTCAGAGAACGCGCTCGACCTGATCCGCCCCTACGACATCGTCGTGGATGGCACAGATAATTTCCCGACGCGCTATCTCACGAACGACGCGTGCGTATTGCTCAAGAAGCCGAACGTTTACGGTTCCATTTTCCGCTTCGAGGGACAAGCCAGCGTATTCGCGCCGCATCTCGGCGGGCCTTGCTATCGCTGTCTCTATCCCGAACCGCCGCCGCCCGGCATGGTTCCGAGTTGCGCGGAAGGTGGCGTGCTCGGCGTATTGCCCGGCATCATCGGCTGTATTCAGGCGACGGAAATTCTCAAGCTCGCGCTGGGCAAAGGCAATTTGCTCATCGGCCGTTTGATGCTCTTCAATGCGCTCGACATGAGGTTTCGCGAATTGAAATTGCGCCGCGACCCCGCGTGTCCGATTTGCGGTGATCATCCGACGATCAAAGAATTGATCGATTACGAAACATTCTGTGGCATCGTCCCCGAACCGGAAAACACCGGCAACCCGGATGAAGTCACCGTGCAAGACATGAAGAAGGCGCTCGATAATCCGAGCCTCGGCATCAAGGTCGTGGACGTGCGCGAAGCCGACGAATACGAAATCGCGAAAGTTTCGGGCGTGCCGCTGCTGCCGTTGAGCCAACTCAACGAACGCTTCACCGAACTCGACCCGAACACGCAATACTATCTGCACTGCAAAGCCGGCGTGCGTTCGCTGAAGGCGCTGAACTTCCTGCGCCAGCAGGGATTCAAATACGTCAAGAGCGTCAAAGGCGGAATCACGGCATGGTCGGACGAGATTGACCGGAATGTGCCGAGGTATTGAGGTAAGGCCGTGACGGCTTACCGCTCGCGTTCGGAGAGGCCCCACTGTTTATTCGGCTGGATGCCCA
>CAINDH010000201.1 GCA_903847285.1 uncultured Verrucomicrobia subdivision 3 bacterium
CCACGAGCAGCAGCCAGACGACGCCCGGCTCGTTTTACTACGGCATCGCCAACGCCCCGGCGGCGGGACGCACGATTGTTTTTGACGTCAGCGGTTACATCCACACCGGCGGCACTTACACCATTGGCAAGTCGAAGATCACCATCGCGGGGCAGACCGCGCCGGGCGATGGCATCGGTTTCAAGGACGGCACGATCAATCTGACCGGCAACGATCTCATCATCCGGAACATTCGTTTCCGTGACGGCAACAGCGCCGACTCCGTTGATTTGGGTAACAACTCGAACATCATGATGGATCATTGCGACGTGATGTTCAGCAACGACGAAAATCTCTCCAGCTTCGGCACGCCGCCAGATTTGTTCACGTTCCAATGGTGCATGAATTCGTGGGGCATGGAGACGCACTCGTGTGGCGGGTTGTGGGATCAGAACCGCGCCACCTGTCATCATTCGCTCTGGTCGCATAATCACACACGCAA
The DNA here is from genome assembly GCA_903847285.1 of uncultured Verrucomicrobia subdivision 3 bacterium. The sequence continues at coordinate 482 of CAINDH010000201.1, forward strand.
TCCGAAAGTCCGTTCCGCACTGCTCGATTGGGTGAACAACGTCACGTTCGACTGGGACATCGGCTTCATCATGGGCGACTCGTCATCCGGTGCGAATTGGAACGCAAATGTGCGCGGCAGCTATTTTGTTTCACCGCCCGGCAATACGCACGGCGTGGCGCTGGAAAAAGCAAACCTCGACGGTCGCGGCAATCCCAACTTCCATTTGTATATTGAAGACAGCGCGATGGACGGCGACGGCGACGGCGTGTTGAGCGTGAGCAAAACCGGCTACGATCTCGCATCCGGTTCTTATGGCGTGAGCGCCACACCGTTTGCGACGGCGGGAATTCCGGTGACGATTGACGACCATCTGACCGCTTACAAAAAAGTTCTCTCCGCCACCGGCCCGGTGCGGATGGATTCCAATCCTTCCATGTCGTTGCGCGATGAACTAAACACGCTCGCCGTCAACAACGTCATTCAGCAGCGCCGATTTCACATCAACGCGCCGGGCAAGACCGGCGTGAGCGGCGGCGGTTTCGGCACGCTGAATTCCGCACCGCCGGTTGTGGACACCGACCAGGACGGGATGCCGGACTTTTGGGAATCCACCCTTGGCTCGAATCCGAATCTCGACGACCACACTAATGCGGTGCCCGCCGGAGCGTTCGTGCCAACGGGCTACACGCGGCTGGAAGAGTATCTGCAATTCTTGATGATGCCGCACACGGCGATGGCGAAGTCCACCGCCGCCGTGCCGAATGCGCTCGACGTTGACCTGCACAAATACACGTTCGGCTTCACCAACAATCTGCCCGTCACCTACACCATTTCAAACGTGACGACCGGCACAGTCGCAGTGGTGAACGGCTATTTGGCGCATTTTGTGCCGCCGACCAACTTTTATGGCCGCGCGCGGTTTGATTTCACCGTCACTGACGGCGACGGCAGCACTTGGACGCAGACGTTTGCCGCGCTGGTTTCCATCGTGTCGCTGCCGCGCGACCTGATCTGGAAGGGCGACGGCGCTTCCAATAATTTTGATACGAACACACTTTCATTTTTGTTCGGAACGAATACCACCGCTTACAGCATCGGCGACAACGTTACGTTCGACGACACCGGTTCCACGAATCCAGCGGTGAATCTCGTGGGCAGCCTGACGCCCGGTTCGGTCAATGTAAATTCCACGAAAACCTACACGCTCGGCGGCAGCGGCACGTTTATCGGCGGCATGAAATTGAAGCAATCCGGCGGCGGCACGCTGAACGTCAACACAGCCAATGCCTTCACCGGCGGCGGGACGATTGACAGCTCCACGCTCGTCCTCAACAGCGGCGGTGATATCGGCAACGGCGGATTCACCTTGCAGAACGCCACGATCACCTCGACTTACGGTGCCACAACGAGCTACGCGCTCGACAATCTTCTCACGATTCCCGACGGCACGACGAGCACCATCAATCTTTCGCCGCGCATGAGTGTGGGTGGGGTTTCAGGCAACGGCACGTTGAATCTTAATATTTCCGGCACGGTGTTTCAATATGACAACTTGAACAGCGCTTATGGCGGCTTCACCGGCACACTCAATCTCACCGGCACCGTTCCCAACGCGCTTGTCACGGCGCAATTCAACGGCGGAGCATTCGACGGCAACCTCGCCAACGCCACGGTGAAACTCGATAATGTGGCGCTCATCGGCCGCCACAATTCCGGTGGCAATACGCTTTACGTCGGCGCGCTGACCGGCACGGCCACGAGCGGTTTTCAAGGTTCGGGTTTTGCCGGGCCGATGAATTTGACGGTCGGCGGATTGAACCGCGACACCGAATTCGCCGGCTCGATCACCAGCGTCAACAACACCAACCGCATCGTCAAGGTCGGCACGGGCAAATGGACCTTGAGCGGCTCAAATAATTTTTCCGGCGCGCTCATCGTCAGCAACGGCACGGTGCTGGTCACCGGCAGCGACGCGGGCAACATCGTGAGTGTCGTGAACGGTGGCACATTGCGTGGCACGGGCTATTTGGCCGGTGGCGTTTCTATCCAATCCGGCGGAAAATTATTGCCCGGCATTGGCGACGGACAGCCCGGCACGCTTACCACCAGCAACACGCTCTCGCTGGCCACGCCGTATTTATTTTTTGATCTGTCGGGTTCGCCCTCGGGCGCGAACGACAAAATTGTGATGCAGGGTGGTTCGATTGCGATGAGCGGCGCGCAAAATTATGTTTTTTATCTCACTGACCTCGCGCTGGGCGCGGGAACTTACAAATTGATTGACGGTGCCACGAGTTCAAGCGCGACCGGAGTTACGCTCTTGAGCAATCTGCCTGGAAACACACGTCAGACCATCAGTCTGTATAAATCCGGCACGGGAAATCCATCTTACGTCCGGCTGGACGTCTCGGGCACCGCCGCGTCGCTGTTGTGGACCGGGACCAATGGCAGCGCGTGGGATGTGTCCACCACCAACTGGCTCAACGGTTCCGCCGCCGACAAATTTTTCAACCTCGACACCGTTACGTTTGACGACACCTCGACGAACGGCGCGGTCACGGTGACGCCTTACACGGGCACCGTCCAGCCAGTCTTCTTGACCGTGTCAAACAGCACACACGACTATACGATCAACGGCGGCGGGATTGCGGGACAGACAATCTTGGTGAAGAACGGTTCGGGAATGTTGACGCTCTCGCCGTATGCCATTACCACTACCTGCACCATGGTCAACAACAGCACGATGCTCACCGTGGGCAGCACGAACGGCATTGCTCCCGGTTTGGTTGTCAGCGGCCCCCACATTCCGGCAAACACGACGGTGTTGTCGTTGCCGAACAGCACCAATGTGATCATGTCGCAAGCGGCGCAATCTTCTGTGACCTATGCCAACCTCGTTTACTTCTGTGCTGCCAATTCCTACACCGGCGGCACGGTCGTCAACAGCGGCACACTCCAGTTGGTCAACAACCTGTTCGGTGGCGGCACCGGTCCCATCGCGCTCAACGGTGGCACCTTGTATCTTAACGGCATCGGCACCGGGACGACCATCACCTGCGCCGGAACCAATACCTTGCAGACTTCCGGCCAACCTTACGCCAGTTTCGGACTGCAAGGTTCGGGCGTGTTGAATCTCAACATCGGCGGCGGCGGCGTTTTTACTCCGGGCGGCGACTGGAGCGGATTCAGCGGCACCATCAATTTCCTCACCGGCAATTGGCTGCGAGAGGGAGCGAGCAGCTTTGGCAGTTCCAACGCCGTTTGGAATTTGGGCAGCAACGGCGGCATCTATAACAAGGACGGCGGGGCAAGCGTTTATCTGGGCGCGTTGTTCGGCGGCGCGAGTGCGGCCCTTGCCGGCGGTCAGACCGGCACGCCGATGACCACCTATGTCGTCGGCGGCATCAACACCAACAGCGTGTTCAACGGCACAATTTTCGAAGGTGGCCTCGGCACGGCGCTGGTTTTCAACGGTCCCGGTTCACTGACGCTTACTGGCACCAACAACAATTACAGTGCCAACACCCTGGTCAACGGCGGCGTGCTCTACGTCAACAACCTCACCGGCAACGGAACCGGGCCGGGCGATGTGCAGGTCGGCAGTGGCGCGACTCTCGCCGGTAATGGCAGCATCAGCGGCTTGGTTTCAATTGCCGATGGCGCGACGCTGGCGCCCGGCAACAGCACGGGCATCTTGACCATCGGTGATGGGCTGGTGCTTGGCGATGGTTCGATCTTGAACTTTGAATTGGGCACCGTGAGTGACGGCGTCAATATCACTGGTGACCTCACGTTCGGCGGGACGTTGAACGTCACCAACATGTCCGGCTACGGCGTGGGCGCTTACACGCTGTTCACCTACGGCGGTCAACTCTCCCTTGGCCACCTGATATTCGGCGCGAAACCGGCGGGCTACAATTATTTCATCAACACCAGCACGCCCGGCCAAGTTAACCTCATCGTCGCGCCGACCACGCCGCCGAGCTTTGTCAATCTGGCCGTGAGCGGGAGTAATTTGGTTTTGAGTGGCAACAATGGCGTGCCGCTGGGAAATTATTATGTAATCGGTTCAACTAACTTGGCCTTGCCGATGACCGACTGGACGCGCATCGCGACGAATCAATTCGACGCCACCGGTAGTTTCACTTTCACCAATGTGCCGAATCCAAATTCGTCGCAATGGTTTTACCGTCTCCAACTTCCATGAGATACAACTATTTTCCATTGCATGGTTCCGTCCATATCCGGCTGATACGCCCCCTGATGGTCGTGGTGATGGCTTTTGCCCTTGAACCCGCATCGGTGCCATCCGTGTCTGCCGCACAGACGAACGACAATCCAATGGCCGACGGGGGTAACGCCAAAGGCTTCGACATGGCACCGGAGACGACGCTGGCGGTGGTCAACGCAGCCATCGCGATGATTCCGACGACCATTCCGCCGGGGCCATTTGCGCCGACATGGGATTCGCTTAAGGAAAACTATCGGGTGCCGCAGTGGTTTGTGGGGGCGAAATTTGGTTTGTTCATGCACTGGGGACTTTACTCCGTGCCGGCGCATCACAACGAATGGTATGAAAAACACATGTATGGCGCAGACCGGCAGTGGCACGCGGACCGTTTCGGGCCGCAGGACAAATCCGGCTACAAAGATTTCATCCCGTTGTTCACGCAATCAAATTTCAACGCCGAGGCGTGGGCGGATTTGTTCAAAAAGTCCGGCGCGAAGTTCGTCGTCCCGACGGCGCAGCACCATGAGAATTTTGCCATGTGGGACAGCGCGGCAACGCCGTTCAACGCGAAACAAATGGGTCCGCACCGCGATTTGATTGGTGAACTCTGCCAAGCCGTGCGCAAACAAGGATTGAAATTCGGCGTGTCGAATCATGGTATCGAAAATTTTCAGTTCATTAATCCGCCGGCTGACATGGCTGAAAAAATGAAAGTGGAGCAGGCCGATCTTTACGATCCCAACTGGGCGGAGTTTTACAATGTCGCCGACCGCAGCGACGCGGCTTGTGAGAAGTTTCTGGTCAACTGGTATGCCCGCAACGTCGAGCTGATTGACAAATATCAGCCGGATATGCTGTGGTTCGACAACGGCGTGGACCAGCGCTACCTCGACCCGCTCAAGCTGCGGGTCGCGGCGTATTACTACAACCGCGCGAAAGAATGGGGAAAGGAAGTTTCCCTCAGCACAAAAAAGGCGGCCTACGCGCCGAGCAACAAAAACACCGAGACGATTGGCTCCATCATTGATTTTGAGAAGATTGGCGGGCGTTCGCCGTCGGGCATCCGCACGGGCACGTGGCAGGTGGATGAGCCCATCGGCAGCACTTGGGGCTACACCGACGGGATGCGCGTAAACAGCGCCGGTTCGATCATTTCCAAGCTGGCCGATACTGTCAGCAAAAACGGCACGCTGCTGTTGAATCTTTCGCCCAAGGCCGATGGCACGTTTTCGCGGGAGCAGCAAAATACGCTGCTGGAAATCGGTCAGTGGCTCAACCTGAACGGCGAGGCGATTTATGATACGCACAACTGGATTAAATATGG
>CAINDH010000202.1 GCA_903847285.1 uncultured Verrucomicrobia subdivision 3 bacterium
CGTTAATCTGCGGTAAAATTGAAATGCATATGGGCAAAAAAAGAGCCTGGCTAAAAACCACTAAAAGCCAGGCTCTTTCAACCCATAACCCAATCGATATAATAGACTAGGCTGTTGGGATTTTGTTCAAACTCTTTTCAAAAAGTTTTTACCAAGGTTTTATTGCGAGACTAGCTTGCAGATTTTGCCGTCTTGCATGAGGGCGTAGATTTCACCGTCGTTATCTTCGGCGAAGCTGTCAATGTTGTTGGGCTGTGCGAGCAATGTTCCGTGGGCGGTGACTTTTTGCCCGGCGATGTCGTAGCGCAGCCCCCAGATGGTGCCGAGGCCGTAATCGCCGTAGATGTAGATGCCGTCTAGGGCTGGAGACTTTTTGCCGCGATAGACGTAACCGCCGGTGATGGATACACCGATGCTATGGTCCGGGAACATGGCCTGCGCCTGAAATTTCGGCTGGTGCGGATACTCGATGACTGGCTCGATATATTTTGCGCTTTCGGGGCCGGGCTTGAAATGGTGCGCACCCTCGCGGGTGTTCCAGCCGTAATTGCCGCCTTTCACAATCACGTCCACTTCTTCCCAAATGTTCTGCCCCACGTCTGCGCACCAAAGGTCGCCGGTTTTCTTGTCCCAACTGAAGCGCCAGGGATTACGGAGACCGAGCGCGTAGATTTCCTTGCGGCAGCCACGGTCGCCCATGTCCGGTTCTTTCATGAAGGGATTATCGCGCGGTATGCTGTAGCCGAGCTCACGCTGGTTCGGCGTTTTCCCAACTTTCATGCGACCGTTCACGTCAATGCGAATAATTTTCCCCAGCAGGGTGGAAACGCTCTGGCCGCTGTTAAACGGATCATCCGCCGCGCCGCCGTCGCCGAGTCCCAGGTAGAGAAATCCATCCGGACCGAAACTGACTTGACCGCCTTTGTGGTTGCCGAACGGTTGCTGCACTTCGAGGACGATGCGTTCGGAATTTGGGTCAGCCAGGTCTGCGTCAGTGGACGAAACTTTGAACTCACTGATGACCGTTCGAATCGGAAAATTCAACGGCTTGGCGTTCGCATCTTTCGGGTTGCTCTGGTTGTAATAGACGTAGAAGAGGTGGTTGGTGGCGAAGCCGGGATGAAACGCTAGACTCAAGAGACCGCACTCGTTTTCATTGTTGGCCTTGGGGTGGCGCGCTTCAATGTCGAGAAAGGTTTTTGCGTTACCACCATCGGAATCTTTTTTGAAGACGAGGATTTTGCCGGTCTGATAGACGAGAAACATCCGGTGCGAACCGTCTGGTGACTCGCTCATCCAAACGGGACGATCTTCAGTGAGCTTGGAATAGACATATTCTAGTTTGACGGCGGGTAAATTCTGAGCAAAACCGCTGGAAGCAAAAGCCAGCAAGAGGGCGGACAGGATTGTTTTCATGCAAGCACAGACGTTAGTTGAAGTTGCCGGGTTTCGACAGAAAATTTCTTTTCAAACATGCTGATCACAGCGCATCCGACGGAATTTATCTGGCGCGATACCGAAGACGGATTTAAAGACGCGCGAGAAGTGAAATGGGTTGCTAAAGCCGAGGTCGGTGGCGACGTTTTTGACGAGCGCGCCGGGGTGTTGCAACTGCTCGGCGGCCTCGTTCATTTTCAGCCGGGTCAAGAATAGGTAGGGAGATTGATGGTCGTAGCGGCGAAATAGTCGGCAGAGATATGCGTTGTCGAGATGAGATGCCTGCGCCACCTGTTCCATGGTGCGGAGCTTCTGGAAATGTTCCTGCATGAACTCCCGGCAGGACTGGTAGGCGGTAAAGGCGGCGGAATCTTCGCCTGACAACGGCGCGCGTGCCTCCAGAAGTTTCACTCCTAAACAGCTGAGTAGCTGGCGGCAGAGTGCTGGCGTGTGCCGCGTGCCCCGTTGACCGCTGCGGATAAGTTCGTCGAACAATGGCTGTATATCATTCGGCGGAAACACTTGCGAAACTTTTCCAGGTGCGAGGCCAGCACTATGAATCCATTGTGCCGACTGTGTGCCGGCGAAGTCTACGAAATATTTCACGAGCGGCTTTTGCGCGCTGGATTTGATGTGCTGCCGCACGCCGGGGCCGTAGGCGAAAATGATTCCGGGTCGCAAGCTGTGGTTTTTTTTACCCAATTTCAAAGTCCCTTCGCCGCGTGCGACGTATTCGATCGAGTAAAACGGAAACGTTTCGCGGCGGATTTCGTAGTCCGGCGCACATTGCTCCATGCCGCCGCAGACGACGGCCAGCTTAGTGCCGCGTGGCGGCTGAAGGTTTAAGTAGAAACGCCTCGCCGAGGAGACTTGCGCGGAGAAAAAGTCTGGTGTGTTGGTGGCTTTGCGTTTCATTCAGGTCAAGAATGGATATGCATTGGTCAAAAGTGGACATTCCCAAACCCGATTGGCAAGCTAGAATTGTCACGAACTAAACAATGACCGATGACGGCCCTGCCGTCGTCACCAACTGAAAATTATGGAACAGAATAAACGTGTGGTAGAAAAAGACGCTCCGCTTAAAAAGAATGACCTGATCGTCATCACCGGCGCGGGCGGATTCATCGGCGGCAACTTGGCGCTTTATTTTACCAAGAAGGGCTTCACCAATATTCGCGCCGTGGATAAGAAGCCGCTATACGAATGGTATATCCACGTTCCCGGCGTGCAGAACGTATGCCTCGATGTGAGCAACGAGGACAACTGTCATCGCGTGTGCGAAGGCGCTGTGGAGGTCTATAACCTCGCCGCCGACATGGGTGGTATGGGTTTCATTGAGCGGTTCCGCGTGGAGTGCCTGCGCTCGATTCTCGTCAATACGCACATGGTTGAGGCGGCTTACAAGGCTGGTGCGCGGCGTTATTTCTTTTCGTCATCGGCCTGCGCCTACAACACGTTGCTGCAAAAAGACCCGAAGGTGCGCGCCCTGAAAGAATCAGATGCGTATCCCGCGATGGCTGAGCGCGGCTACGGCTGGGAGAAATTGGTTTCCGAAATGTTCTGCGAGGAATACTGGCATGAACGCGGTATGAAGACTTTCATTGCGCGCTTCCACAACGTCTATGGCCCGAACGGCACCTGGGATGGTGGCCGTGAAAAAGCGCCCGCCGCGATGTGCCGTAAGGTTATAGAGGCCATTGAGAAAAAGGATTTGAGCATCAATATCTGGGGCACGGGCGAGCAGACCCGTAGCTTCATGTATATTGACGACTGCGTGAAGGGCATTGACATGATCACGCATTGCGACGACCTCATTGCGACGCCGATCAATCTAGGTTCGAGTGAACTCGTTTCCATCAACACGCTCGTGAGCAAGGTGGAAAAAATAGCGGGCGTGAAATTGAAACGTTCTTACAACTTGAACGCGCCGCTCGGCGTGGCCGGTCGCAATTCCGACAACACCTTCATAAAAAAAACTCTTAAATGGGAACCGGACACAACGTTGGACAAGGGTTTGGCTGCTACCTACAAATGGATTGGTCAGCAATTCCATGCCCGTAAAGCCGGCAAGCGCGTGGGCATCGGCTAATGTTTTTAATGCGACGCTTATTTGCGGACGTTCTCCCTCAACCCGGCCCCTCCCGCTGGGGGGGGGCAGTCCTCAGGCAAAATTAAAGTAGTCAGCGGCTCGAAATATTTTTGTAATCCAGAGCGTAGCCAACTGCTGCGTCCCTGTCCCAGTGCGAGAGGGATTGAGGCTGAGGGAGAACGGTTCGCAGAAAATGTCAGCCAATTATTTGAATGAAATTTTCGCCGGTCGAAAAACTTCTCGGTGACATTCCCAACCGCCTGCAACTTGCGGGCGGTTGGATTGACCAGCCATTCGTTTCGCGCCACAACCCGAAGCCTCCCGGCTCGATGGTGGTGGTGCAGATCGAGCCGGATTTCCGACCAATGGACCGCAGCGGGATCGCGAGCGGCACGCGCGCGGTGGCAATGAAATTGTGGAAGGGCGAATTGCCCAAGCGACCGCTCGACGAACTCGTGCGCGAGCTTTACGATGCGGAAAATCGCGGCAAAAAAAATCCGAGTGGTTCGCAGGACATGATCGGTCTCGTCTATCCCGGCGTAAACCGGCTGGATTATGATTTCAAAATCCACGGTGGGGTGTTCACGGCGCATATCGAGTCGTGCACTTCGCCGCGCGTGGCGAAGTGGTTGAGCACTGTGCTGCACTTGATTCCCGTAGAGCCAAGACCCGACGGCTACTCGCCGCTCGGCGTGAAAAATCTTGATCCGAAGTGGGTCGCAAAGCTCGGCCAGTCGGGAAAAGACTGCTACGACGCCATCGTGAAGATGGACATGAAAAAACTTGGCGCGTCGTTCAACCTGAATATGAAATGCTGGGAGACGCTGCTGCCGCACGTCTTGCGCCACCCGTCGTTGCGCGTGGAACTGATGCCGATTTTAGAGGCGTATCAGCATCAGTATCCCGGCGCGATGTTTTCCGGCTGCGGCGGCGGCTATCTGATTGTCGCGTCGGAAAAGCCTGTGCCGGGCGCGTTCAAAGTGAACGTGCGGACAGGTCGGTAAAACTGAAAAGGCATTTTAACCGCAGATTTCTCCGATGCGCGCAGATTAAAAAATCTGCGGAACCTTTGTCATCAAAGAAAAATATTCTGAGTTAAATAATTTATGAAACTGAACCGAATCAAGTTCATTGCGCTGCTGCTGGGCGTTTCACTCGTGACGGCGGTTGCGCAACCGAGTTCATTGCACTTGCCGCCGATTGCCGCCGGGCCTTTCAAGGCGGACTGGAGTTCGCTCACGAACTACCAGACGCCGGAATGGTTTCGAGATGCGAAGTTTGGCATCTGGGCGCACTGGGGGCCGCAATGCGAGCCGGAACACGGCGACTGGTATGCGCGCTCGATGTATCTGCCGGGCAATGGCGACTACAAATCGCACCGCGCAGAATACGGCCATCCCTCGACGAACGGATTCAAGGATGTGATTCATCAGTGGACGGCGGCAAATTTTGATCCCGACAAGCTGCTCGCGTTCTACAAGGCGAACGGCGCGAAGTATTTTATGGCGCTGGCGAACCACCATGACAACTTCGACAACTTCAATTCCAAATACCAGCCGTGGAACTCTGTTGCGTTCGGGCCGCAGAAGGATTTGATCGGTGGCTGGGCGAACGCGGCGCGGAAAAACGGACTGCGTTTCAGCGTGAGCGTCCACGCGTCGCACGCGTGGTCCTGGTATGAGCCGGCGCAGGGCGCGGACAAGGACGGTCCGTTCGCGGGCGTGCCTTATGACGGCAAGCTCACGAAGGCCGATGGTAAAGGTCTCTGGTGGGACGGTCTCGATCCGCAGGAACTTTACGCGCAGAACCACGTGCCGGGAATGAAGCTGGTGTGGACATGGGATCCGGCCAAGGGCAGCAGCGTGCCGGATGCGGCTTACATGGAAAAATTTTTCAAGCGCACGCTGCAGCTTTGGGATGATTATCACCCGGACCAGATTTATTTTGATGACAGCGTGCTGCCATTCTGGGGCGTGACGGATGAAGTGGGGCTGAATCTCGCGGCGCATTTCTACAATTCACGTCTCGACAAAAACGGCCGCACCGAGGCGGTGATGAATGGGAAAATTTTAAACGAGATGCAGCGGCGCGCGATGGTCTATGACATCGAACGCGGCAAGGCGAACGGCATTTTGCCTCAGCCGTGGCAGACGGATACCTGCATCGGCTCGTGGCATTACGACCAGGCGATTTTCAAAAATCACCATTACAAATCCGCCGCGTCCGTGGTGCGGATGCTCGCGGATATTGTGAGCAAAAACGGCAACCTGATGTTGAGTGTGCCGCTTCAGCGCGACGGTCAGCCGGACGCGGATGAAATCAAAATCGTCAGCGAAATCGGCGCGTGGTTGAATGTCAATGGCGAGGCGATCTACTCGACGCGTCCGTGGAAAATTTATGGCGAAGGTCCATCAACTGTGACGGCGGAGAAGGGGCAGTTTGATGGACAGAAGGACGTGGGCGCCAAACCATTTACCTCGGAAGATATCCGTTTTACGCAGTCAAAGGACGGAAAGACGCTTTATGCCATCGTGCTTGAAATTCCCAAAGCGGGAAAAGTCACCATCCAATCACTCGCCAGTAATTCGGCAAATTGGCCCGGGAAAATCGGCAGTGTGAAACTGGTGGGCGGCGGTTGGTGGAGCCGTTTGAAATCCACCCGTGATGCCAACGGCCTGCACATCTTGCTGCCGAAAAAATTCGTGGGCAAGGCCGCGCTCGCGCTAAAAATAAAATCCTGACCATGCCAAACCAAAAACAGATTGTTGTCAGTGGCGGCTTTGATGATATTCGCGCCCGCGATTTGCGGCTGCTGCAGGAAGCATCGTTGCTGGGTGAGTTGACCGTATTGCTCTGGCCGGACGAGACGCTTGCACAAATCACCGGCAAGTCACCGAAATTCCCGCTGGCCGAGCGGCAGTATTTCTTGAATGCCGTTCGCTACGTCAGCCGCGTAGCTGTGGTGGCGCGTGATTTGAATCTGGAAACGCTTCCCATAATTGATGGCCTTAAAACAGATGTCTGGGTAATGTATGATGAGGAAGTCAGCGACGCGCGGATCACTTTTTCTAAAACGGCGACAGTTGAGTTACGCAGCTTCACTGCCGCCGAGTTATCTGGCTTTCCAGAACCGCCGCCGATGCCATCTGCGCTTGGTAGAAAAAAGGTCGTTGTCACCGGCTGTTACGATTGGTTCCATTCCGGCCATGTTCGTTTTACGGAAGAAGTTTCGGCGCACGGCGATCTTTATGTCATTGTCGGCCACGATGAAAATATCCGTTTGCTCAAAGGCGCGGGGCATCCGTTACTTGGCGAGGCTGAGCGCCGCTATGTTGTCGGCTCGATCAAATTCGTAAAGCAAGCGCTGATATCCACCGGCCACGGCTGGCTGGACGCCGAACCAGAAATCAAACGCCTCAAGCCGGACATTTACGCCGTGAACGAAGACGGTGACAAGGGCGGCAAGCGCGAGTATTGTGAGAAGAATGGCTTGGAATACCTCGTCCTCAAACGCACGCCAGCGCCGGGTTTGCCGAAGCGGAGCAGCACGGATTTAAGGGGCTTTTGAAAGATTATGATCCAGCCGTGAAAATGCTTCCGAAAAATTATTTTTAGGCTTGATAGTAACAGGGTGATGCGTGAGATTGTCACCAGTTAGAAAAAGATTGGAACTTGTTGAACGCCCAACCATCACAGAAGAAATGAGAACACCCAAGCAGATTTTTGTCGTCGCAGTGTTGCTGTTTGCATTGGTCGCTCGGGCGCAAACCAACTTTACTTACAGTTCTGGCACGCTGAACACGGTAATTCCTGATGGCAATCCAGTAGGTATTTCTACGACTGTGGGCGTGCCTGTCTTGCCCGGGATGGTCACCAATGTTTCGGTTAATTTGAATATCACAGGCGGTTTCAATGGTGATCTGTATGCATATCTGGCTGGTCCGGTGGGACAATTTGTCGTATTGCTCAATCGTGTGGGTTTGAGCAGCGGTAACCCCTTTGGCTATTCAGACGCAGGTTTTAACATCACTTTGGACAACAGCGGGGCAAATATTCACAACTATCAGTCCGGCAGCTATACGATTACCAGTGGACAACTCACCGGCACTTGGAATGCCGATGGTCGTAACATCAGTCCGCTATCATCGGGTTCAGTTTTTGATGCCGCTTCGACTGCTGCGAATTTGAATCTGTTTAATAACACGCAAGCCAACGGCACTTGGACGCTTTTCTTGGCTGACTTATCCGGCGGTGGTCAGTCAACGCTAGTCAGTTGGGGTTTGACGATTGTGACTGTGCCGGAACCGCAGACATGGGCGATGCTCGCCGGTGGGGCTACGATGTTGCTGGCAGTGCGCCGTCGCCGCTAAATAAACTTTTCCAATAAAGCCCTCGCAACCGCGAGGGCTTTTTTATTGGGCGAAATTCTGCTGCTTCAACCAGAAGAGGCAATCACTCACCCACGGATGCGGGTGTTCAAACATTGGCTTCCGGTCACCAAGCCCCATTCCGTGTTTGCCTTTTTGATACACATGCAAATCAAAGGGGATATGTTTGCTTCGCAACGCGGTGGCAAACAGCATCGAATTTTGCATGGGCACAGTTTGATCTTCGAAGGTTGTCCAAATGAAACAGGGCGGGGTGTTAGTTTTTACCTGCAGTTCATTGGAAAGCTCTTTAATCAATTCTGGCGTTTGATTGGTGCCGAGCAGATTTTCGCGCGATCCTCCATGGGTATAGTAATCCATGGTGATGACGGCATAACACAGGATTCCCAAATCGGGTCGTGAGCTTTGACGTTCCACTGGATCGGAGGAATTTGCGGCGCCCTCATCAAAGTGCGTCAGCAATGTTGCCGCGAGATGTCCACCAGCGGATGAACCCATGATGCCAACCCGCTTTACGTCCACATTAAACTCTGGTGAGTGTGCCCTAACCCAGCGCACGGCCCGCGCTGCGTCATTCAGCATCGCGGGATGATGATAGCCGTTTAATCCGAGACGATACTTCAGCACGAAACACGTCACGCCATGCTGGTTAAGCCAAAGCGCATAGTCATTTCCTTCGTGTGGCGCGAGATGCGCGTAACCGCCGCCGGGACAAATCACCAATGCCGCCCCCGTGATATTGGTGCCGGTAGGTTTATACACGGTGATCATCGGCACATCAGCGCTGTTAGTGCCGAGCGCCCCGGGCGCGCCATCCGGCCAGAGGGGAATGGGATTTAGCATTTCAGCGTAGGAAAAGGTGAGGGATGAAAACAATACCGCCGCAGTAAAAAGATTTTTCATGTGGAATTATCTTTGATTGTAGCCGCGACAGTCCCCACGTCCAGCGTCTATTCGCGGGATCTGGTAGACGCTATTTTTGCGCCGCCAATTTCTAAATCGGCTCGCCAGAAACTTTGGTCAGCGCGTGGTATTCCTTCACCAGTGTGCGCGTTAGCGCGCCAGGTTTACCGGTGCCGATGACACGGCCATCAATCTTGATGACAGGCATGATTTCCGCGCCGGTGCCGGTGAGAAAACATTCATCCGCATTGAACAGGTCATAGCGGGTCAGGTTGGTCTCGGCCACTTTCACACCGAGTTGCTCCGCAATTTCCATCACCGTGCCGCGGGTGATGCCGTAGAGCGCGCCCGCGTAATTTGGCGGTGTATGCAATTCCCCATTTTTGATGATGAATAAATTATCCGCCGTGCATTCGGAGACGAAGCCTTCGGCATTTAACATGACGGCTTCTTCCACGCCGGCATTATTCGCCTCAATCTTGGCGAGGATGTTGTTCAAATAATTCAGCGACTTGATGGCAGGGTTCACCGCGCTGTGCAAGTTGCGCACGGTCGGCACGGTCACGATGTCCATGCCGCGTGCGTAAAGTTCCGCCGGATACACCTGGATTTTTCCGGCGATGATGATGACGGAGGGTTTTTTGCAACTGCGCGGATTCAACCCGAGCGTGCCCACGCCGCGCGTGACGATGAGGCGCACATAGCAGTCGCGCAATTTATTCGCGCGGATGGTGTCGACTGTGGCCTTCATGACCTGGGCGTGTGTCATAGGGATTTCCAGCAAGATTGCCTTGGCGGAATAAAATAAACGGTCAATGTGTTCCTTCAGCTTGAACACGCGGCCATTGTAGGCGCGTATGCCTTCAAACACGCCATCGCCATAAAGCAAACCATGATCGAACACGGACACCTTGGCGTCGCGCTCGCTGCAATACTTGCCATCAATAAAAATTTTCATGCAAAGGGCGGGCAAGCTACGCGAAAAAAAGGTGTGAGGCAAACGTGAATTTCCGCGTGACAAGGAGAGTTTGGCTGATATATTTCACACCCTTTGCGACCCTATGGTCTAGCGGTTAGGACATCTCCCTTTCACGGAGATAGCCCGGGTTCGATTCCCGGTAGGGTCGCCATTCTTGTTTTTAGATAATAGAATTAAGTCTTCCGCGGTATTTTTGAATTTCAAAATCAAACTTAGTGCTAAAGCCTAGTGCTAAAAACTCCTTCTATTTCAGAGAAGTTTGGAAGTGGTTGAGGATGTTGAAATCTCAATGATTCTCTCCGGCCTGTATTGTTCAGTATTGTGGTTCTTTCACATCGTTTTTGACTGTGAGGTTTTTGGCAATTTTTCTGTGAACTCGCATCTGTTTCCATTACAACTTTCGGTCGCAAAGATATGCGCTTGGACCAACAAATTCATCCAGCCTGGGTAAGGGGGAATATCTATTACGCCGCCCTATTTATTTTTCGAAGAACCACGGGGGCTTTGTTGTGAATGTTGATATTGATCAATTGGTGAAACTCCGCCTTGCCGTTGCTCGTTTTGGCGAGATGGATGGCGCTGGTTGGTGGAACACGCAGGGTGTGTTGGGCAAAGGTGGCCGTTCGGTCATGGCGCGCGGTTTTCCTGCTACGCATTGGTTTGTTCAAGCGCGGGTAGTCTGCTCGGTTGCTGCTGCCAGATGTGCTGCGGTGTTCGCGCCACCGGCTTGTTTGACGTTGTGGCAGCTTCCTGCCGCGGTTGAAGATGCCGTTTCTCGCCAATGGGCTGTATGGAACCGGAACCCGGAATCGTGGACCGGTTTTTTTGAAAGTTTGGCCCCGCGCAATAGCGGTGAGCTGGATCGGCATTTGTTGGAATTGAATCTGATTGATGCTGCTACGGTTCAGGCGCTAAGTTCACTTCGCCGCTCCGCCGACCCCCGACCGAAATTCATGCGCCAGTTGCTAAAAGATCTGCCCGCCACCGGCTCGGTCGTGACTTACAACGCCGGTTTTGAAACCAGCCGCCTGAAGGAATGTTCCGAACTGTTGCCGGAATTCAAACCGTGGCTGAAGAAAGTGACCCCGCGCATCGTGGACCTGCTGCTGCCGTTCCGTGGTTTTCGCTACCACCACCCGGACCAGAACGGCAGCAACTCCATGAAAGCCGTCTTGCCCGCCCTGACCGGTGGCGGCTACGACCATCTGACAATCCAGGAAGGTGGCACCGCCAGCCGCGAATTTCTGCGCGTCACCTACGGCCAAGTTCCAGATGAGGAACGCGACCGCGTCCGCCAGGCTCTCGAAGAATACTGCGCCCTCGACACCCTCGGCATGGTGCAAATCGTGAACCAACTCAAAGCACTAATTACTAAAAAACCGGTCTGAAAATTATGCCGCGCAACTGCGAATCCAACCTCGAATTATTGTTAAAATTGCCTTGGTGGGTCAGCGCCACCCTTGGTGTGGTCAGCTTCATCGCCCTGCGCTGGATCATCCCGCCAAGCTGGACCACAACTAAGCCCTGTATCCCTTCGCAGTCGCTTTGCCTAAATTGGCTTTCCTGCCCTTGGCCCTGTTCGCCCTGATTGCCATCGGATCCTTTCTCTTTGCTCAAAAACGCCATCGACTCGTCGAGGAACAGACCAGTCTGGAAAAATTGCGGGAAACCGGTTGGAAAGATTTCGAATACTTGGTCGCGGAGGCGTTCCGCCGACAAGGCTACGCCGTGGAGTATTCGCTCGGTCGTGGCGCGGACGGTGGCGTGGATATAGTTTTAAGGCAGGCTGACCGCAAAGTCCTGGTTCAATGCAAACAGTGGAAAGTCTTCTCCGTCGGCGCACCGGTGATCCGCGAAATGTCCGGCCGGCGGCATGACCAAATGGCGGATGAAGCCATCATCGTCACGTCCGGAAAATTCACCCGTGACGCCCGGGATTTTCCGCCGGCAAACCCATTCAATTGATTGACGGCCCGCAACTGCTCGCCCTCATTCAATCCGTTCAAAGCCAACGCCA
>CAINDH010000203.1 GCA_903847285.1 uncultured Verrucomicrobia subdivision 3 bacterium
CCAATGGCACCTTGGGTGCCAGTGCGGTCTGGCAGGCCACCAACACCTGGGGCATAATCACCGTCATCAGCTTGAGTCCCGGCACTACGAACGCATTCCAAGTCAAGGCACGAAACGGGGCCAGCGTCGAAACGGCCTTCGGTCCCGCGTCCATTCGCTACACCGTCCCGCTGGCGCCGACCGCCGGCAACAACGGCCCGGTCAACGTCGGCGGCACGTTGAACCTGACGGCTTCGACCGTGACCGGCGCGACAAACTACGCCTGGACGGGTCCCAACGGATTTACCACGAACACCCAGAATCCGACGATCACCAACGTCACCACCAACATGGCCGGCATCTACGCTTGCTGGGTGGCCGGGGCGAGCGGCCTGAATTCAACCACCAACACCACGTCGGTGACCGTCAATACCACGAGTTCCACCCCGGGCAATTTCAGCGGCATCACCGTCGACGGCACAACTTTAAGGTTGAACGCGACGAACGGTACACCGCTCGGCGCATGGACACTGCTGTCGAGCACGAACCTGACAACGCCGTTGAGCCAGTGGCCGACGAACCGGACGGGCATCTACAATGGCAGCGGCAATCTGTCCACCAACCTGGTGAACACGGCCACCAACCGGATGGAGTTCTACATCCTGAAATAAATAACCCCCAATCCGGGCAAAAGCGATTTATCGCGGTTGTTTAATTGACTGCATAACCGACTCCGCCGTTACCCAAACATGTAATATACGCGGCGGCCGATTTGAGTGAGAGTATGGGCAATCATAACCGCTCATGCCGGAACCCAAATTCATTATGCCCCAACCATGAAACCTATGAACGATCAGTCCCGGAACCTCCCTCGCGTTATGTCCAAATCACAAAACTCAATCGCTGTCTCACTGTGTGCCCGAATTGCCATGGCCGCGCTGCTGCTCTGCGCCCTCGCGCCCGCGGCGCAGGCCACGCCAACCACGCTGCCAGCGGGCACCACGAGTTGGACCGTTCCGGCCGGCGTGACCAGCATCCAAGTTGAAATGTGGGGCGCCGGCGGCGGCGGCGGTGGTGTCAGTTACACGACTGCTGCAGGAGGCGGTGCCGGCGGCGGCGGCGGCGCTTACACCAGAACCTATCTGACTGTTACTCCGGGTCAAAATATCACCGGGATCACAGTTCCTTCCGGCGGTGCGGCAGGGACATCAGCTGGAGTAGCTGGTGGATCGCCGGGGAATACCACATTTCCCGGCGCCACGACGGCTAATAGTGGTGCTGGTGGTAATGGAAAGACCACCTCTAGTGTCCCAGCTGCCTCATCTGGCGGTTCAGCGGCTGCTTCACCGGCTAATTCATATGCCGGTGGTAATGGCTCCACCGGAAGCACCACCACTAGAGGCGGCGGCGGCGGCGGCAGTGGAAGTTCCTATTGTGCTGGTCAAACCGTTTCCGGTGGTTTAGCCGCTGGGAATGCAGGCGGCGGCGGCGGCTTGGGCGGAACTGGGCAACAAACTACAACAGGCACCGGAACTGCCGGAAGCACTCCGGGCGGCGGCGGCGGCGGCGGGTTTACTACCGCTGGAGGTTCTGCCACAGCCGGCTCTGCGGGTGGCGATGGCAGGATTATTATCACCTATACCGCAAACACATTTTATTACCAAAGCGGAAATCCGGCCACGGCTGCCAATTGGAATACTGTGCAAGCTGGCGGTGGCACTGCGGCAACCGACTTCACCGATGGCAATTTCATCATTCCTAGTGGTAAGACCGCGACGGCGACGACTGATTGGACGGTGGCTTCCGCCTCCGGCGCGACGCCCTCGCTCTCGACCATTACCATCAATAGCGGCGGCAAGCTGAATATGGCCGGCTTTGCTTTGAGGGTTGCCGGCAGCTTCAATAATAAAGGCACCTTCATTTCCGGCAGCGGCAGCCCGACCATTACTTTCACCAGCGGCGGTGGCTTCTTCACGCCGGGCGTTGGCACGCTTTCTTCGGTGGCGGTTCAAGGTGCTGGCGGTCAGGCTGCAGGGACTGCAACTGGTGCTGGTAAAAATAATGCCAGC
>CAINDH010000204.1 GCA_903847285.1 uncultured Verrucomicrobia subdivision 3 bacterium
CATAGGTTCGGAAATTTGCAGTCTAATCCAACGTCCCTCGAGAGGCAACTCTGCGACCCCAAAAGCTTCCAAAATCACCCGTTCGGGGGATGCCCCGGAAACCGGGTTTCGGCGAAAGTAGTGTCATCTACAGGAATAACTAGAACGCATGGACGTGCGTAATGATGGGGTTCCTGTTAATAATAATTGGACAATCAAACAATCGTGACGAGCTAAGCTTATGAACCAAAAAACAACCCAAACACAGTCTCAACCCAACCCTTGGCGGGCCGCCATCACCAGCCTCGGGCGGGTGACCGCCCTGACCTTGCTGGCCCTAGCCTTCGCCGCCTCCGAACTGCACGCCGGCACCTACACTTGGACGGGAGCAGGAACTGACAAAAACTGGAACACTACCGCCAATTGGGATTCAGCCCCCACCTTCGGCAATACGGCGGATGTCATTTTCTACCAGTCTGGGGCTGGTAGGCTCGCTAACTCGCTTGGCGCTGCAATCACAATCCGGTCACTCACGTTTAACGGCAATGCCGCCGCCGACGTCGCTATCAGCCTCAACAACGGCGGTGCACAAGCCAGAGCCCTTACCTTTGATACCGATGCGGTGGGCGGGAATGCGACCATCACCGTAAATTCCGGTGCAACGGGGAATTTCAGCCTTACCACGCTGAGTTCGGTTATACTGGCCGATAATCTGGTGGTGGATCATAGCGGTTCAGGCACCTTCACCATCGGCCGGAACATTGATCAAACCGGCGGTGTGTATAGCCTCACCAAGACTGGTTCCGGCCGTTTGATCCTGGCCAGCACCAACAACACCTACACCGGCGGCACCATCGTCTCCAACGGCACGCTCTACGTAAACACGGTTCTTCCCGCCAACATGACTGTTTACGGCGGCACCCTCGCCGGTAATGGCACCAACAGCGGCAGCGTCACGTTCAACGGCGGCGTCCTCAACCCCGGCACCACCACGGCGGCGGCAGCCACCCTCACCCTGCAAAACGGCCTCACGCTGGCGGCCGGCAGCACGGCGGTCTTTGACCTCACCACAGCCACCACCACCGGCGGGGGCGTCAACGACCTCGTTGCGATCACTGGTAACCTGACCCTGAACAACAACAACATTACCGTCAATCCGCTGGCCGCCCTCACCACCGGCTCTGCCTACACCCTCATGACCTTCACCGGCACGCGCACCGGTTCGTTGGGCAGCGTCGCTGCGGGCCGGCAGATCGGCACGGTGTCCTATGACGACAGCTCCAGCCCGCGCAAGGTCATGGTCACCTTCGCGGCCAGTGCGGCGGCCTCGCTGCTCTGGAACTCCACCGCCAGCAGCGCCTGGGATGTCCAGACCACCGCCAACTGGACCAACACCAGTTCGCTCGTTTCGCCCGACCTGTTCTATCAGGGCGACAGCGTCACCTTTGACGACACCGCCGGGGTGCAGACCAGCCTCGCGCTCGGCACCACCGTCAATCCCCTGTCGGTCACCGTCAATTCCAGCGCGAATAACTTCAGCCTTGCCGGCAGCGGCAAGATCAGCGGCAGCGCCACCCTGACCAAGAGCGGCAGCAGCACGTTCACCCTCAGCACCACCAACGATTACAGCGGCAACACGCGGATAGTCGGTGGCACACTCACGCTGGGCAACACCAAAGCCCTTCAGAACAGCACGCTGGACCTGAATTCAGGAGATTTCGGCGCGTTAAGCTTTGGTTCGCTTACGGACGCAACTTTCGGCGGCTTGACCGGTTCGCGCAACTTGAGCCTTTTGAACACCACCCCCGCCGCCGTGACGTTGAGTGTGGGCAATAACAATGCGAGCACCACCTACGACGGTATTTTAAGCGGCTCCAGTGCAGCTTTGACCAAAGTTGGTTCCGGTGCGCTGACGCTCTCCGGGGCGAACACCCACTCCGGCGGCACGACCCTGAGCGCGGGGACGCTGAATCTCAACCATGCCCAGGCGCTGGGCACGGGCACCTTCACCATTTCGGGCGGCACGATTGACAACACCTCGGGCAACAGCATCAGCAATGCTAACAACAACGCCCAGGCTTGGAACGGGGACTTCACCTTCACGGGCACGACGAATCTGAACCTCGGCACCGGCGCGGTGACCTTGTCCGCCGACCGCTCCGTTACCGTCATCAGTAACGTTCTCACCGTCGCCGGTCCGATTGGCGGCGCCTTCTCGCTGACCAAGCTGCAGTTGGGCACGCTGGTTCTCTCGGGGGCTAACACCTTCAGCGGCCAGATGCGAATTTCCAAAGCCACGGTTACAGCCAATACCATTGCCAATCAAGGCGTCCCCAGTTCGTTGGGCGCTGGAACCGGAACCAATGCCATCATCATCATATCCTCTGCCGCCACCTTCGCCACCTTGAACTACATCGGGGGCGGAGCGGATACGGATCGGCAGGTGACCCTTGGCAGCGGGAGCAACACTAACCTCTCTTTCTGCAGAATCAATAACAATGGCACTGGCGCGCTGGCTTTCACCAATGCCAATTTCAATGCTCCGTATGCCGCCGCCGGCCCTAAAATGCTGACCCTGGGCGGGACCAACACCGGCAACAACCGCATTACGGGCATCATCGCCGACAACACATCGACCGCCGTCCAATTGACCAAGAACGACGCCGGCGTCTGGACGTTCTCCGGCGCAAACACCTACAGCGGCGGCACGATTGTCACCAACGGCACGTTGCTGGTGAACAACTCCTCCGGCAGCGGCACCGGCGGCGGCGCGGTGACGGTCGCCACCAACGCCACGCTGGGCGGCACGGGCACCATTGGCGGCAATGTCACCTTTGATTTGGGGGCGATGGCATTGTTCACCAACGGATCCACGCTGAACATTTCCGGTTCCCTCACTGCCAACGCCAACGTGGTCAGTCTGAATCTGCCTGCCAATGTGGGTGCGGGAACGAATCTCCTTGCCACCTACAATCCAACCGGCAGTTCCGGTTCGTTTGCCAGCACGCCGGTGATTGCCAATGGCGGCTCCTTTGCTGCGAATACCACGAACTTCATCACCACGGTCGGCGGCCAGGTCAACTTGGTGGTGCAGAACCTTGCACCGTCAACTCCGCCCGCGACCAACATCACCTACTCCGTCAGCAGCGGTCAGTTGGTGTTGCAATGGCCCAATGGTTTGGGCTGGAATCTTCAGGCGCAGACCAACAACTTGAATGTCGGGCTGACGGCCAGTTGGTCCACCATCACCGGGGCCACGTCGCCTTTCACGAACAATATGAATCCGGCGAATCCGGCGGTGTTTTACCGGCTATCCTTTCCGTGACGGGGCGGTGCAACTGATTTGATTGCTGGTGTGCCTGGCGGCGGGTGCGTTCTGCCCCGCCGCCGGGGCTGGTTCGAGCGCAATAACGATTTTGCCAGCAAAGCCGTGCTGATGAACACCAGTGACGGAAGTGACGATTAGCTTATTTATGAAACGATTATTTATGAAACGCGAACTGAACACGAACCGACCCGCGCTAGCCTTCACCCTGATCGAGCTGCTGGTCGTCATTGCCATCATCGCCATTCTTGCGGCCATGTTGCTGCCGGCCTTGAGCAAGGCCAAAGCCAAGGCCAAGGCCATCAATTGCACGAGCAACCTCAAGCAGGTGCTGCTGGCGAACCGTATGTATCTCGACGAGAATAGCGGCAACGTAGTCCCGTATTACTACAAACGGACGGCGCCGGGCGGCGCCGCACTGCCCGCATACGATGCCAACTATGTGGTCACGAACGTCGGCGCGGTCTATTGGCCGGATATGTTGCGGCTGGGCGGTTATGCGCCCTCCAGCAAAGTGTTTGACTGTCCGGCCTTGCGGTTCGTCGCCACGGCCGGCGGCGGTGCCAACGTGCGCAGCGACAAAAACACGCTGGGCATCGGCATCAACTTCAACCAATACAGTTTGGATTACACTGCGGCGGGCGATACCATCAAAAACGAACGGCAAGTGTTTAAGCCCGCCAGCTTCCTAGCCTTTGCGGACGTCGCCGGGGTGGTGGGTGATCCCGGAGACCCGACGCACGTTCCGGCGGACAGTGACGCCTGGGTGGAAATCGAGGGCGCGGCGGGCGCGATGTTCCGCTGTCCGCTCCCCGGCCAGCTCCCGCTTCTGGCCGCCAGCGTCTGCGTGCCGCGCCATGCGAAGCGGGCCAACGGCGGTTTTTTGGACGGTCATGTGCAAGCCTCCAAGAACAGTCAACTGGGTTTTTCCGCGCCCTATCCCAATCTCACCGACAGCGCAGCTCTATGGTCAGCCAGTCACCAATGAAATTTTGGAGCCCAAAAAACATCGCCGCTGATTGATTCACACATCGCTATTGGTCATGAAAAAAAACATCAAAATAATACCTGGCAAAAGGCAAAGCCGGGAAATCTTTGCCCCATTCTACTCATAATAAGATTGCCCGCATGAAATCAAACCGACCATCCCAGCTTTGCCAGGTAATCGCCGCGCTGTTCGTGATCACAGCTTGCTCGCCGGCCGTGACCAATGGCGCTGCAACGTCCCGCCCGAACATACTCTTTGCCCTCGCGGACGACTGGTCATATCCCCACGCCAGCGTTTATGGTTGCCAGTGGGTCAAGACGCCTGCCTTTGATCGCGTGGCAAACGAAGGGCTGTTGTTCGCCAATGCCTACACGCCCAATGCCAAGTGCGCTCCCTCGCGCGCGTGCATCATCACCGGGCGCAATCCGTGGCAGCTCAAGGCGGCGGCCAATCATGTGCCGTTCTTTCCGCTTGAGTTCAAGACCTACGCCGAGGCGCTGGGCGAATATGGATATTTCGTCGGCATGACGCTCAAAGGTTGGTCGCCGGGCATCGCCACGAACGCCGCCGGCGCCAAGCGGGAGCTGGTCGGGCGTCCGTTCAACCGCCGCACCGCCACACCGCCCACGCCGCAAATCAGCAACAACGATTACGCCGCCAACTTCAAGGACTTTCTGGATGCCGCGCCGACGAACCAACCGTGGTGTTTCTGGTATGGCAGTGTTGAACCGCATCGCGCCTACGAATACGGCAGCGGCGTGGCCAAGGGCGGCAAAAAAACCAGCGATGTTGATCGCGTGCCGAGCTATTGGCCGGACAACGAGACTGTCCGCAACGACCTGCTCGATTACGCGTTCGAGGTGGAACATTTCGACCGACACCTCGGCCGGATGCTGGCGGAACTGGAGCAGCGCGGCCAACTCGAAAACACCATCGTGGTGGTGACGGGCGACAACGGCATGCCGTTCCCGCGCGACAAAGGTCAGGAATACGAGACGGCCAACCACCTGCCGCTCGCCATCATGTGGCCGCGCGGCATTCGCGCGCCGGGCCGCACCGTCAGTGACTATGTGAGCTTCATTGATTTCGCGCCGACGTTCATTGAGGCCGCCGGGTTGAAATGGGAGCAGACCGGCATGGCCACCGCCGCCGGGCGCAGTCTCTCGGATATTTTCAAATCAAAAAAATCCGGCAGTGTGAATCCCGCGCGCGACCACGTCCTGCTTGGGCAGGAGCGGCACGACGTGGGGCGGCCGCATGACTGGGGTTATCCCATCCGCAGCATCGTCAAGGACAGCTGGCTTTACCTGCGGAACTTCGAGCCGACGCGCTGGCCGGCGGGCAACCCGGAAACCGGCTATCTCAACACCGACGGCGGCGCGACGAAGACGTTCATCCTGGATGCCCACCGCAAGGATGCCGCCGATCCCTTCTGGGCATTGTGCTTTGGCAAACATCCGGATGAGGAACTTTACGACCTCAAGAACGACCCCGATTGTCTCAAAAATCTTGCCGCATCGCCGGAACAGCAGTCGCGCAAGGAACGGCTGCAACAACAATTGTTCGCTGAACTAAAACAGCAGGCCGACCCGCGCATGTTCGGCAATGGCGGGGTCTTCGAGGCCGAGCCGTATGCCGGCAAGCAACACGACTTTTACGAACGCTTCATGAGGGGCGAAAAAATTGAGACCGACTGGGTCAATGAAACCGATTTTGAAAAAACCCCGTTGCCATGAAGCAACCCGATGAATAAGAAAAGTCGCCCGCTGAAATGAAAACATCATCAACCTTACCCAAGCGTTTCGCGCTTTGTGCCGCCATTGCCTCCCTGTGTTGCAGTTCCAGCCTCTCGTGGGCAGGCAATGCCCCCAAAAACATCCTGGTGATTTTGTCGGACGACCAGGGCTTCTGTGAGTTGGGAAGCTACATGGATTTCGCGTCCGCCACCAACCTCGGATCGCATCTGGCCGCGAAGTATCAGGCCATCAAAACCTGCACGGACAAGGAAGCTCCCATTGAGGTTTGCTTCGCGGCGGCGCGTAAATGCATGCCCAATCTCGATAACCTTGCAAAACAGGGCGTGCGTTTCACTGATTTCCATGCCGCGCCCACCTGCTCGCCGTCGCGTGCGGCCCTAATGACCGCTCGTTATCCCCAGAGCTTCGGCGTCTATGCCAACGACGACGTCGTTGAAGGCGGCGCGGAAGGACTTTCGCCGGAGGTGAAATTCCCGGTGAAGCTCTTCAAGGATGCGGGTTTTATGACCGGACTGGTTGGCAAATGGCACTTGGGAAGCGAGAAGCCCGGCCAACATCCCAATGATCGTGGATTTGATTATTTCTTCGGCTTTGACCGGGCGGACACCGAGAAATATAATTCCAAAATCCTCTATCGCAACCGCGAGAAGACCCCCGCTGTCGGGTGGCTGGCGGACCAGATTTCTGACGAAGCCGTCGCTTTCGTGAACCGGGCAGCCAAGGAACAACACCCCTTCTTCCTCTATGTGGCTTACAACGAACCTCACGGTCCGACCCCGCGCCCGCCGCAGAAGTATATTGATCATTTCAAGAGCGGGTCGGACGTGGTGGATGTTCATTTCGCAACCATCTACGGCATGGATCAGGGTATCGGGCACATCATTGAGGAGCTGAAAAAGAACGGGCAATTTGACGATACGCTGATTTTGTATGGCTCGGATAACGGCCTGGGGCAGGGCGAATATCAACATGGGTTTCGGGCGGGCGGGCAGACCTACAGCGTCCCCGTGCCGGGGAATGGCCCGCTGCGCGGCTGCAAGTGGACGCCTTGGGAAGGTGGGGTGCGCGTGCCGTTCATCGCTTGCCTGCCAAACGGGGTGGCCAAGGCCAGTTCGGCACTCGTGTCCATTATGGACGTGATGCCGACGGCGCTGGATTACGCCAGCATCAAAGTCCCTTCCGCATACCAACTGGACGGCCGGAGTTTCCTTCCGATTCTCCAAGGCAAGTCCAACGGCGACGACCAGCGCATGCTTTTCTGGGCGTGTGACGCCCAGTCGCCTTATCCGGATTCCTATCCGGATTGGCGGTCGGAGTTCAATCGTCTGACGAAATTGCAAGGCAGAAAAGGCAACCTGGAGATTGCGCGCAAAGAACGCTACCCGCCGGGGTGGTATGCACTCACGCCCAAATGGAAACTCATCGGCTGGGATGACATCGCGCCGGGACTGATTGATATGGCGAGTGATCCTTATGAACATCACGACGTCTCCGCCCAGCATCCTGAAGTGGTTGCCCAATTGCGCAGCGAATTCGACAAGTGGATTCTGGCCCAGAAACCTCCGCAGAACTATAGCCGGACGCAATGGGAAAAGTTGCTGCCGAACGCTACCAAAACCAAAGGAGGTCCGCGTGCCGCCGATGACTAACCCGGTAAAATATGCGGTCCTGGCGCTTTTGTTGGGGGCGCTTCTGTTCACGGAAGCGCACGGCGCGGACGCAGCCTGGAATGGCCGCTGGATTGGCTTGCCCGGTTCGGCGGGCAGCAACCAGTGGTTTTGTTTTCGCAAACAAACGGCGGTGGACGTGATTCCGAAATCAGCGCTGGTCCGCATCGCGTGCGACAGCAAGTATTGGTTATGGGTCAATGGCGAGTTGGTGGTCTTCGAGGGCCAGCTGAAACGCGGCCCGACGCCGCAGGATACTTATTACGACGAGGTGGATCTTGCCCCGCACTTGCGCCAAGGTAGTAATACGATTGCGGTGCTGGTTTGGTATTGGGGCAAACATGGCTTCTCGCACAACAGCAGCGGCCAGGCGGGGCTGCTGTGCGATGGTGACGCCGGGTTTTCGACTGACAATTCCTGGAAAGTGATCCGCCATCCGGCCTTTGGCAATCCGCCCCCGCCGCCGCCCAATTTTCGGCTGCCCGAACCCAACATTCAATTCGACGCTCGCAAGGACATCGGCGACTGGATGTCGCCGGGGTTTGATGACCGTGGCTGGCCGGCGGCGGCTGAGTTTGGCCAGCCTCCCGTTGGTCCGTGGGGCAATCTGGTTCGCCGTCCCATTCCGCAATGGAAAAATTCCGGGTTGCGCGACTATGAAAATGCAGGGGAGTTTCCCAAGGAAGGCGATGGGGGAGTGGTGGTGGCCCGCTTGCCTTACAACGCGCAGGTTACGCCATGCCTCAAAGTGGACGCCCCTGCCGGGTTGATGATTGACCTCCGCACCGATTGTTATGATGTCACCGGCAAACCCAGTGTCCGCGCCGCTTACGTCACACGCGACGGGGTTCAGGCATACGAGTCGCTGGGCTGGATGAACGGAGAGGAGGTGCGTTACACCATTCCGAAAGGCGTGAAGATTCTGTCGTTGCAGTATCGTGAGACCGGCTATAACGCGGACTCGATTGGACGGTTTGAGTGTGACGATCCCGCGCTCAACCGATTATGGGAGAAATCCCGCCGCACGCTCTATGTGTGCATGCGCGATACCTACATGGATTGTCCCGATCGGGAGCGTGCCCAGTGGTGGGGCGACATGGTCAATGAACTGGCCGAAGCGTTCTATGCTTTCGATAGTGCCCGCGGGCCGTTGCTGGCCAGAAAGGGCATTCTCGAACTCGCTGGCTGGCAGCGTAAAGACGGCTCGCTTTATTCTCCCGTGCCTGCGGGGGTGACGGGCGAGCGCAGTCAGGAAATGGGCGGCAAAAAAGTCGAGGACGGATCTTGGAATCGCGAACTGCCCCTGCAGATGCTTGCCAGCGTGGGCTGGTATGGCTTTTGGACATACTACCAATACACGGGCGACCGGCAGACCATTGCGGAAGTTTATCCCGCCGTCCGTTCGTATCTGTCGCTCTGGAAACTGGGGGCAGATGGTTTGGTTATTCACCGCACGGGCGAATGGGACTGGCCGGACTGGGGGAAGAATGCCGATGTGGCGGTGCTTGATAATGCCTGGTTCTTCCTGGCGCTAAAAGCCGCGGCGCAAATGGCGCGACTGACCGGTCACGCTGACGATGCGCCCGGCTACGAGGCGAAAATGGAATCCATCCGCGCCGCCTTCAATAAAACTTTCTGGCAGGCTGATCATTATCATTCGCCCGCCCACTCCGGTGACACCGATGACCGGGCCAACGCGCTCGCAGTCGTAGCCGGACTGGCGGCGACCGAGCAATTTCCAGCGATCCGCCGCGTCCTGGCCGAGCAGAGGTATGCCAGCCCTTACATGGAAAAATTCGTTTTGGAATCGCTCTTTTTGATGGGCGCGCCGGAGGAAGGGTTGGCGCGGATGAAAGCCCGCTACGCAGCCATGCTGGATGACTCCGGCAGCACACTATGGGAGAACTTCGGCGGCGGCAAAGACCGCGCCAACACGGGCACACGCAACCATGCGTGGTCGAGCGGGCCGCTTACGATCATGAGCCAATACGTTGCCGGCCTCGCGCCGACAGCTCCCGGCTGGGAAACCTTCATTGTCCGGCCGCAACTGGGAACGCTAAAAAATGTTGCGGCGGCGGTGTCCACGCCGCGTGGCGTCATTACGGTCTCGCTGGCGCACGCGGAAAAGCAATTTCGCGTCGAACTGAATTCCCCGCCCGGCGCGCGCGCCACCGTCTGCCTACCCAAACCCGCCCGCGGCGACTGGCAGAGAATTCGCGTCAATGATGCGGTCATTTGGACAGAGCAGAACCAAGCGATCAACTCTGCTCCTGACGGCGTCGGGTATCTTGCCGCCGAACCGCAATGGCATCGTTTGGAAGTTCCCGCCGGTCATTGCGTCATCCTTGCCGACTAAGAAAAAATTAAAACCAAGATTAAACATGAAAACGCATACTGAAAAAAAAGATTCGAACCGGATGAGGCCCGCCGTTTTGCTGGTGGCCCTCACTTGTTGTTTGGCGCTGTGCAGCGCTCATGCCGGTGTGTCGCGGCCGAACATCGTCTTCATCTTCACTGATGATCAGGCGCAGAACGAGTTGGGTTGTATGGGAAACAAGGCCATTTCCACGCCGAACATGGACCGGCTGGCGGCGGAGGGTGTGTTGTTCGACCACATGTTTGCCACCACCGCGATTTGTGCGGTCAGCCGGGCCAGCCTGCTGACCGGCCAGCACATGGCGCGGCACGGCATCAACAGCTTTGAGAAGCCGCTGACCGCCGAACAGTGGCAGCAGACGTATCCCGTGCTGTTGCGCGCGGCGGGCTACCGCACGGCTTTCCTCGGCAAGCTGGCCGTGGGCAGCCCCAAGACCGCCCCCAAGGAACTTTGCCTGCCCGCCGACCAGTTTGATCTGTGGTATGGCTTTCCCCAACGGTTAATCTACAACCAGGATGGCCGGTATCTGACCACCATCATCGAGGAAAAGGCCACGAAGTTTCTGCGTGAACAGCCGAAGGATAAACCGTTTCTTCTGATTCTCGCGCTGAAAGAACCGCACGCGCCGTTCGACATGGAAGATCCCGAGCTTCCGACCAACTTGGTTTCCGGGCCGATTCCCCGCCCAAAGACGCTCACGGCGGCGGCGTTTGACGCTCTGCCGGCGGCGATTCGCGAGAGCCGCAACAGCACCCAGCCCAGTGCGGAGTTTTTGCAGGATGACGCCGTTTACCAGAAGGATATCGCGCAAGTCTACCGCTACATCAGCCGGGCGGACATCGCCGTCGGGCGCATCATGAAAACGCTGCAGGAGCTCCATCTGGATACCAACACCGTGGTGCTCTTTTCCTCGGACAACGGCAGCATGGAAGGCGCGCACCGACTCGTGGGCAAATGGAACATGTATGAGGAAAGCATGGCCGTCCCGCTCATCATCCGCGATCCGCGTCTGCCCGCAGACTTGCACGGTCGCCGTTCGCAGATGGCGCTGAACATTGATCTCGCGCCCACCATGCTGGCACTGGCTGGCGTCCCTGTCCCCGCGACCATGCAGGGCATGAACTTGCAGCCCATCCTGCAAAATCCGAAGGCGGTAGGACGAGAGGACTTTTATTACGAACACGACACCGTCGGCCTCGACAATTCCCAAGGCCGTCCGCTGCCACGTTGCGAAGGCGTGCGCACCGAGCGCTGGAGCTACATCCATTACAAAGACACCCATCCGGTGCAGGAAGAACTGTTCGATCTGGCGGCTGATCCATTCGAGGAGAAGAACCTGGCGGCCGATCCCGAGCAGGCCAAAACCCTGGCCCGGTTTCGGGCCCGTTGCAACGAGTATCCCAAGCTTCTGAAATAACAGCCAATAATCAGCTAGCAGGTCCCGCCTTAACAATATGAAACGCCATCATGCCTTCCTCACCGCTCGGCTGCGGGGCATGCTGGCTAAATTGCGCGCCGATCTTACTCGCCATGTCGCCCTATGCTTTGCTGCCACGCTCCTCGGTTTGCCCGCAGCCGGACAGGCCACCACTTGGAACGGATCAGTCAACGAATGGTCAACTTCGACAGCTTGGTCGCCCACGACCACGAGCGCGAACTTCAACAACACGCTGGATGTCGTGCTTGCCGGCTCTGCAAATGTTAATCCCATGTATCTGGGCGGTAATAATGTCACAGTTCAATCCATTACCTTCGATGCTAATTCAACCTCCGCGATTTCTTTACGCGTGAATTCCTCGACCGGGAACGCAAAGATTTTAACCTTCGATTCTTCCGCCAGCACCCCGTCCATCATCATCGCGTCCGGCGCGGCCGCCCACGAAATTTCGGGTAACGGCACTCCGGGACCTATTAATCTTTTAAAAAATTTGGTGATCACTCACAACGGCGCGCACGATTTCACCATCAGCCGGCCAATCACGAATTCCGCCGGTGTCACTAAAGCCGGGCCAGGCAAGATCATTCTTTCCGCCGCGAACACCTACAGCGGCGCGACGACAATCAGCGGCGGAAAACTGGTCGGCGTGACGGGTGGCTCGTGCTCCAACAGCGCGGTGACCGTCAATAATACTGCGGGCTGCACCCTCGGCGTGTCCGTCACCGATAATTCCAAACAGTGGGCCTGTTCGAACCTGACCTTTGCAGGTGCCAATGCGGCACTCGCAGTAGATTTCGGAGGCGTTGTTCCCGGCGGCTCGGTGGCCCCGCTCCAGATTAATGGAAATGTGACCTTCAGCGGCATCCCCACCGTGACAATAACCGGGACGGCTATTTCCAACTCGACGGTCACATACCCCCTGATGACTTGGACCGGAGCCGCAAATCCGGCGAACGCTCCCACGGCGGTCACGCTGCCATCGCCTTTGACCGGCAACTTGAGCCTGAGCGGCGATGGCCGGACGCTCAACTTGAATATCACCAGCATCCCCCCCGTTAATCTCGTTTATCCCACCAATAATTCGTCCAGTTACCAAACCATTCCCTATCTCAAGTGGGCCGACTTGGTAACTTCACCGTATGTGGGTTGGTATGACATCCAGATCGCCACCAACAGCAGCTTTGCAGGGATCGTGGATACGGACACCGTGCCGGCGATGATCAACCACTACGTTCCCAACCGGGAACTGGACTTAGGCACCAATTACTGGCGGGTTCGATATAAGGACACCAATGGTGTTGCTAGGAATTGGTCGGGCGTGTGGTCTTTCGCCATCAAGGCCATGCCCACCATTGTCAACGTGCCGCTGGGCTCAAGTTGGACGCAGATTCAAAGCTATCTGACCAATGCTTTGGCGAATGCACCAGCGGAGTTGCGGTTTCAACCCGGCACCTATGCGATCACCAACCCCAGCACCAATGGCTCGGACTTTCTCAGCATCACCAGTGGCGGCAACATCCTGATCAACGGCCAGGGTTGCACGTTTCTGATCACCGACCGGTCAGGCCTGGGGACATCCTTTTTCTATGGTCAATTCTGCAGCCTGATTCAGTTCAAGAATTTCACCGTGGATTACACGGGCGATTCGCTGGCTCATTTTGCCGGCCAGGTCATTAGCATCACGAAATCCAATTATCCCGACTGCAGTTTCACGGTTCAGGTGGACACGAACACCTACACATGGCTGGACGACACCTTGAGAACGAACGTCTTTGACGGCTTTGTGCTCGAAGCGGGCACCCGCCAGCGCTGGCACGGGATTGATGCCTCGCCTCGACTATCGGTGAATGAGACCTGGGAGCAGGCGAAATTGAGCGCCAACACCTATCGCTTCACGCCCACTGCCAACAAATCTGTGTTTTATAATGAACTCGCTACGAATGACTGGTGGGTGGCGATGTATCGGGGCGGCGATCTGTTCTATTGCTTCAATCAATGCGCCGATCTGGTGATCAATAATGTCACCTCCAAGGCCTGTCGCGGCCGGGCGGTGATTCCCCGCGACAGTTGCGACCGGTTGCGGGTGGTCAACAATCAATTTCTCTGCACCGGCAACCGGGCGGTGGGGATTAACAGCGGCGGGATCAACGATCATTCCCACGGACCTCCCACCACCGGCTATGAGCCGTGGTGGGAAGGCAACACCTTTGAGTATGACGCCGACGACATGTATAACGGCAGCACCGACCAGTGCGTCTTCCGCAACAATTTGCTCCGCGGGCCTTTTCGCCACGCCATTTGGCTGCACTACAACCGTCAGTGGATTGAAGACAACACTGTCATCTACGCCGGAACTCAAGGTTTGAACATGGATCCCGGAGGGTTGGGGGCCTTGACCGCACTGGTCGTGAACGTGGGGCTCGTCAAAAACAACCTGATTATTCAACCCCGACTTGGCGGGATCAACATGGCTAGCGACCCGACGCTCGCTCCAGATGAGTCGGGCTCGCCTTATCACACCGACATCCGGATCGAGGGGAACGTCATTCAGGATGTATTAAAAAACGAAGCCATACACCTCGAGTATGGGCAGCGGGTGGAGGTATTGAATAACCATATTCTCACCACCTGTATTCCGTTTTCGTATACAGCTGATCCGGTGACAGCGATGGGGATTTATGTCACGAACTCTGCCAATGTTCTTATCCAAGGCAATGAGATAGGGGACACCCGGCTCGCTTCGAACAACTGGATCGTGGTGGATGCCTCTTCCACAACCAACGTCACGCTTGTGAATAACACTTACCCGAGCATCAACCAAGCGCCGTGGCTGGGGGCGCTTTCCAATATCACGGTGAATGTTGGCAACACGGTGACGTTCACCAATGCGGCGGGTGATGCCGATGCGCCGTCCCAGGTCCTGACCTACAGTTTGCTCGCCGCGCCGACCTACGCGACGTTGAATGCCACTAATGGGGTGTTCCAATGGCGGCCCAGAGTTGACCAGACCCGTTCCACCAATCCCATCGTGATCGTCGTTACGGATAGCGGCTGTCCCAGTTTAAGCGCCACGCAAAGTTTTGTGGCTGTAGTGAACAAGTTGAATTCCCCGCAGGTGAACGGGCTGGGCCTGACCAACGGCCAGTTCCGGTTCACGGTCGCCGGGGATGCGGGGCCGGATTACTTGGTGCAGGCGTCCACGAACTTGACGAGTTGGACCACGCTCGAAACCAACGCCTCTCCATCGCTGCCGTTTCTGTGGACGGATAGCGGCCCAACCAACTTGTCCTGGCGCTTTTATCGGATTTTGCTCGGACCCTAGAATGATTTACGCCATCCATGAGCTGTTTTGCTTTCATCTTATTTATCCCGTCGGAACACCAAAACCCACCCAAGTTGGGCAAGGCGGGCGCAAACCGATTCATTGGCCGCTTCACGAATTCTCTGGCGACTCCGTGCCATCAGGGAACAGACACATGAGAAAATCCTTCGCCATTCTCATAGCCACCCTGTTGATGTCTTTGGCTGCACTGCCCGCAACCGCAGCGCCAGCGTTGCTCGTGCCAGCCGACCAGGCGGTGCTGCGCATGAGTGTTCCGCATTTCGAATGGCAGCGTTGCCTCGAAACCAAACCGGAAGCGATGCCAGCCTATGACATCGAGATCGCTGCTGACCCGGCGTTTGTGCAGGTCGTGGATCAGGATCGCATCGCGGCGGTCATTGCCCGGTATGTGCCGGATCAGGAACTTGTTCCGGGCAATTACTGGTGGCGGGTGGCGACCGTAACCGCGTCGGGACAGCGGGCCGAATGGTCGGCAACACGGATGTTTTCCGTGCGACCGCCGGAACGCGTTTATGAAATCAGCAAGTCTGCGACCTTTGACGACATCCAAAAAACGCTGGCCGAGGCAGCCCATCACACGCCGGCGCTGGTGAAGTTTGAGCCGGGCGATTACCGGCTCAGTCCTGATGGCGCGCGCGCCTTCATGGCCTTTTCCCATGTATCCGACCTCATCCTGGACGGCGGCGGGGCGAACTTCACCTTCACAGGTTTTCTCAAGTTTGTGGATTTGGAAGATTGCCGGCGGGTGCAGGTAAAGCATATGACCTTCGACTTCGATCCCTTGCCTTACACGGCAGGGCGGGTGCTGGCGGTGGATGACAAAGCGGGGACGTTTGAAGTCGAGATCGAGCCGGGGCATCCGTTGCCAGAGTCAAACCCGCGTTTCGACGAAGACCGGAAGGGTATGCTTGTGGACCCGACATATCCGCGTATGAAAGCCGGCGTCAATCTGGTTTTTGAACACAACGGCTGGGTCAAACTTGGCGGGCGACGTTACCGTTTCATGCCCGCCTCCCCCGGCCAGCTTAAGGACATCGCCGTGGGTGATGTCTATGTGCTTGACCCGCGGATTGCTCACGGTTTCGAAGTGGACGTCTGTGACGAGGTAGTTTTCTACAACTTGATCGCCTATGCCGTGGCCAATGTGGCGTTCGTTTCGAGTTACGGCAATCGCCTCAGCATTCTTCACAGCGGTCTGCGACTTAAACCGGGCCGGTTCATCGCCTCGAATAATGGCGGGAACAACCACCATAGCGCCCGCATCGGCCCGTGGATTGAGGGTTGCACCTGGGAGAACACCGGCGACGACATCTGCCACGTCAATTGCCTCGTCCTGAGCGTGGAGGAGAAACTCTCGCCCGACCGCATCCGACTGCCCCTGCGCAATCCCTACGACGACAGCGGCAAGAATGTGGCCTTCGACATCCAGCCGGGGGATGTCCTTCAGTTCTTCAACCGCGCCGAAGGCCGACTCGTGAGTGAACGCAAGGTCGTCCGCATCGCGACACTGACGACGTCGCTCGACGTGACGCTCGATGGCGCTGTCGGCGACATCGTGACCGGCGGATCCGGCGTTAAGCGCGCGGGACTGAAGAAGATTCCGGCGGACGACACGGTCACGCAGGTCTTCGACGCGAGCCGCACCTGTAACCAGTTCGTGTTTCGCAACAACACCGTCCGCAACGGGCGACGCATCGGCGTGCTGGTGAAAGGTCGCGGCGGATTGATCGAGAACAACACCTTTGAAGGACTCGGCGGCGGCGCGGTGGAATTTTGGAACGCGCCGTTTGAGGGCTTGGGCGCGGTGGATTATGTCGTTCGAGGAAATCAAATCCGCACCTGCTGTCTGGTCAAGCGCGAGCACGCTGCCATCTGGGCGACGATGTTCAAGACCGGCGGCGACCGGTTGAACCGCAATTTGTTGATCGCCGACAACAACATCTCCGGATGTCCCGCTCCCGCCATCCTGCTGCGTGACACGCAATGCGCTCTCGTGGTCGGCAATTCCATCGCAACCCCGACGCCACGCGAGTCCAAAGCGAAGGAATCCGAGCCGATCAAGCTCGTCAACACCACTGCGGTGCGATTGAAGAACAACAACGTCACGCAAGCAAAACGCGCCGCCAGCTTGAGTCCCCTTGCCACCGCTCCATCTTTAAAATGAACCCAATCGCAACATTCTCGAAACCACTGCAAATCCTCCGCCAATCCCTGTTACTGGCGTTTTTGCTGACGGCCGTTCAACCGGCAGCCACGGCTGCTGAAATATCAACAGTTTTGGCGGATATGCCCGGAAACGTCACCCTGACCACCCAACCCGGCCAGCCTGGGCGGTGGATGGAATTGCATTCCGACGCACCATTCAGCGAAAAGAATTTTCTGATTGGCCGCGTGCCGACCTTGGATCGTTTCGTGGCCTGCTTCCGGGGACGATTCTCCTGCTGGATGGAATCCGGCGTGGGGCGTTCGGTCGCCGAAGTGCCGACGGAGACCCAGTTCCTGCTGGCGCGCCTGAAAGATGGAAATTATCTCGCCATGATTGCGCTGGTAGATGGCGCATTCCGGTCCAGCCTGGCCGGCAACGCCGAGGGCCGGCTGCAGGTGCTGGCCGAAAGCGGCGACACGCAGACGACCACCAACCGGGTCACCTGCCTCTATCTCGAGGCAGGCCGCGATCCGTTCGCGTTGATCCATTCCGCATCGGCGCGGGTGCGGGCGCGTTTTCATCCGGAGGAAATCACCGCCACGCCGCAAATGCCCGATTTCGCGCGTTACTTCGGTTGGTGTTCCTGGAACGCTTTTTACCGGAACGTCTCGCAGGCGGGCGTCATGCAGATCATGGACGAATTCGCGCGGGGCGGGGTCAGCCCCGGCTTCGTCGTGCTGGACGATGGCTGGCAACCGGCCGGGAAGAACAAGGCTCTCGGTGGTTACGAGGCGGTCGCGCAACAATTCCCCGGCGGCCTGGCCGCCTTGGTGCGGGGGCTGAAGGAGACCAACCATGTCGCCCGCGTTCTGGCGTGGCAAGCCTTCAACGGAACATTCACCGGCGCTGACGCGGAAGCCCTGCCGGCGATTGGGATTGAAATGATCAAGCCGCAAGTTCCAACGTGGTTCAAGTGGGGCAATGGCAAACGAGAAGCGGGCACCACCATCGACACCGTCAAAGGCCGCTTCTATCCGGAAAGCTATCGCAAGCCCATTGGCGAGCCGGATCTCGGCCGGTTTTATTCCACTTACCACTCCTTCCTCCGCGACTGCGGTGTGGATGGGGTGAAGATTGATGCAATGACCTGGGTGGAAACTCTGGGCGAAGGTCGCGGCGGTCGGGTGCGCGCCATGCGGGAACTGGTGGATGCTGCCGCGCATTCCGGGCGCGAATACTTTGACCACAACCTCATCTGGTGCAGTTCATGTTCGAGTGATTGCATCCTGCAAGCTCCACGTTCAGCGGTCATGCGCAGCTCCACCGACTTTTTCCCAGACAAGCCGGAATCCCATGGCCGCCACATCATCAATAATGCTCTCAATTCGCTCTGGATGGGTGAATTTGTCATCCCGGACTGGGACATGTTCCAGACGCACAATCACACCGGCGCATTCCACGCCGCCGCCCGCGCCATCTCCGGCGGGCCGGTCTATATTTCGGATGAATTGGGCAAGACAGATTTTACGCTACTCCGCAAACTGGTGTTAAGCGACCGCACCGTGCCGCTCTGCCTCGGCCCGGCGCGCCCCACTGAGGACAGCTTGTTCGTTGATCCGGCAGCAAAGCCGTCCTTGTTCAAAATCTTCAATCTCACCCCGGCGGGCGGCGGTGTGCTTGGCGTTTTCAACTGCGGTTACGATCCAGCCACCAACCGCCTCGTGCGCGGCGAAGCGCGAGTGGCCGATGTGGCGGGACTGGTGGGTAAAGACTTCGCTGTCTTCGCCAATCAAACCGGTTCATTGCGCCGCGTCTCGCGGACCGACCGGCTGCCGCTGGCGCTGCGCGAGCTGGAATTTGAAATCTTAACCATCGCTCCGATCGAGGACGGATTTGCGGCCATCGGACTGGCGGATAAATTAAACAGCGGCGGCTGCATCGCCGCGATCCGGCGTGGCGAAAACGGACGGACGGAGGTGGACCTGCGCGATGGCGGCGAGTTCCTCGCATGGTCGGCGCACAATCCCCAATCCGTCCAACTGAACAGCCAGCCGCAGTCGTTTCGCTACGATGCCGCCACCGGCGCACTGCGCGTCTCCATTCCTCAAGGCGGCACACTCGTATTCCAAATTGCCGCAAAGCCGCACAACGACTGAAAGCACTATGACGCCCATCCCGTTTGCTCTGCAATGGTCGCCGGAGAAACCTCCATCAACCTAACCGGCATATCTCAGCATCCTCGGCTAGGGAATGGCGGCCTCGCCGGGCGCGGCCAGTGTGATCTCTTGTTGATGATGCTCACAATCTCGCGCCAGGGAACGAAAACTTCAATCGCCGGACAAGTCACCGGACAAGTCGCGGTAAAAACCTTTTAATTCTGCCAGTTGCACGCGTCCTCTTC
Organism: uncultured Verrucomicrobia subdivision 3 bacterium; assembly: GCA_903847285.1. The sequence continues at coordinate 19,422 of CAINDH010000204.1, forward strand.
CAAATTGACCGCGTCTTTGAAATTCGTTCGCTCTGGAACAATGACGGCTCGCTGCGCTCGATAGTGTTTTCGTTCGCGCTGCATTTCATTCGCGTGCTCAATAGGTCAACACGAACGCGCTCAGGTTCACGGTTTCCATTGTTCACGTTGTGCGGAGTTTTGTTGTGTTCGCTGCGCTCAATAAC
>CAINDH010000205.1 GCA_903847285.1 uncultured Verrucomicrobia subdivision 3 bacterium
GAAGCCAAGTCCATCGACACCACCCTCGAAGTGGTCGAAGGCATGCAGTTCGACAAGGGTTACCTCTCACCTTACTTCGTCACGAACGCCGAGACGATGGAAGTAAAGATGGAAGATCCGTATATTTTGATTTTCGAAAAGAAGATCAGCAACTTGAAAGAGCTGTTGCCGTTGCTTGAAAAAGCCGCCCGTGCGAGCAAACCTTTCTTGATCATCGCCGAAGAAGTCGAAGGCGAAGCGCTCGCGACGCTCGTCGTGAACAAACTCCGTGGCACGATCAACGTGGCCGCTGTGAAATCCCCGGGCTTCGGCGATCGCCGCAAAGCCATGTTGGAAGACATCGCGGTGTTGACCGGCGGCAAGTTCATCACCGAAGACCTCGGCATTAAGCTCGAGACGGTGGAACTCACCGACCTCGGCCGCGCGAAGACTGTCATCATCGACAAAGAAAACACCACGATCGTGGAAGGCGCTGGCAAAAACAGCGACATCCAGGGCCGCGTGAACCAGATCCGCCGTCAGATCGAAGAGACCACTTCTGATTACGACCGCGAAAAATTGCAGGAACGTCTCGCGAAGTTGGCGGGCGGCGTGGCCGTCATCAACGTCGGTGCCGCGACCGAATCCGAAATGAAGGAAAAGAAAATGCGCGTGGAAGACGCGTTGCACGCAACTCGCGCCGCTGTCGAAGAAGGCATCGTCGCTGGTGGTGGTGTGGCGCTCATCCGCTGCATCCCGGCCATCGAAGCCGTCAAAACCTCCAACGAAGACGAAGCGATTGGCGTTGGTATCGTCAAGCGCGCCGTCGAAGCTCCGCTCCGTTCGCTCGCTGCGAACGCTGGCGAAGAAGGCAGCGTCATCGTGGACAAAGTCCGTAAGGCCAAGGGCAACGAAGGTTACAACGTCGCAACGGGCGTTTACGAAGACCTCGTCAAAGCTGGCGTCGTTGACCCGAAGAAAGTCACGCGCTCTGCCTTGCAGAACGCGGCGTCCATCGCGGGCCTCTTGCTCACGACCGAATGCCTCATCACCGACATGCCCGAGAAGGACAAGCCGGCAGCCGGCGGTGGCCACGGCCACGGCGGCGGTGACATGGGCGGCATGGGCGGCATGGGCGGCTACTGATTCGCTCGCAAACGAAATTAAAATTCACGACGCGGCGGGAAGCAATTTCCGCCGCGTTTTTATTTGGTTTGCCACATCCGGTTCGGCGTTCCTTGGGCAAAAGCTATTGTGCATCCGCAGTTTTTTATGGAATAGTTTCGCCCATGACCTCCCGGCTCCGGACCAGAATGGTGGCGTTGGTTTTATTCGGCGTATTTTTCACCACACAACTTTCCCGCGCCGACTGCACGCTCACCAATATTGGCATCGTGCCGCTCAACGAATTCGGTCTTGGTTCCTATTCCAACAATAATGGCGGGCTGTATCCTGGCGGTGTAAACACGCGTCCGGCAGCGCACGAGGCGGCGGGCATCGCTATCGCTCAGGGCATCCAGCCGCTAGACGCGGCAGGCAATGTGAACACCAACACCGGCAAGATCGGTTTGCTTTCGCTGGGGATGTCGAACGTCACACAGGAATGGGGCTCCAAGGGCACAAACCAGTTCACGCGCATCGCCACGAACGATCCGTCGCTGAACCCGCGTGTGGCTATCGCCGACGGCGCGATTAGCGGGCAAGACGCGCCGCGTTGGACCAACTATATTTCCGCGAACTGGGACGCCATCGTCACCAATCGTCTGCCAGCCGCGGGCATGACCACAAACCAGGTGCAGGTGGTGTGGCTCAAGCAGGCACTGGCCGGGCCGACGAACTACGGTGGTTTCCCGGCGCACGCGCGGACGTTGCAAGCGATGGAGGAAATGATATTGCGCAATGCGAAGGCACGGTTTCCGAATCTTAAAATCGCCTATCTCTCCAGCCGCACACGCGCCTACACCGCCAACCCCGGCGATTTAAGCCCGGAGCCGTTTGCGTTCGAATGTGGTTTTGCGGCGCGTTGGGTCATCGAGGATCAACTCAACCGGACGAATAATTTGAACTATGATCCGACGAACGGTCCGGTTGTCGCGCCATGGCTTTCGTGGGGGCCATATCTCTGGGCGAATGGCACCACGCCGCGCGGCGATGGCTATGTCGCGCTATGCAGCGACACGGAGTCCGCAGACTACACGCATCCAACCACGAACGGCGGGGTGGCTAAAGTCGCGGTGGAGCTGCTCGCGTTTTTCAAAACCGACCGCACCGCGACGCCATGGTTCCTGAAAAAGCCCGGCTCAGGCGCGCCGAGTTGCTCACCCTCTGCCAGCACGAACCTGGGGCTTGCGCCGCTGACGGTGAATTTCTTTGCAAATGCCACGCCCGGCTCCGCGCCATTTCGCGATGCAAAGTGGACATTTGAGGACGGCGAATACGCCACCAACGTCAATCCTACCAAGGTGTTTTACACACCGGGAGTTTATCATCCGCATTTCACCGCGACCGATACGAATGGCAATACTGCGCAAGGCAGCGTGACCGTGACCGTCGGTGCAAGGTTCGATACATGGCGCGCGGTGAAGTTCACGGCGGCGGAATTTAGCAACACCAACTTTAGCGGTGCGGCAGCGAATCCGGATGCGGACAATTATCCAAACCTGCTGGAATACGCACTCGGCTTGGAACCAAAAACCAATTCGCCCGCGAGCACGATGGCGGTGAATTTGACGAACGGAATTTTTTCGCTGACGTTTCCGCATTACAAATTTGCGATCGATGCGCCGCTCACCGTCGAGGTTAGCTCGGATTTGACGTCGTGGAGTTCCGTCAGCGCCACGCAATCGCTTGACCTTGGGGCGCTGGAATTTCTAACCATGCAGCAAACGGCGACGAATACGGCGCAATTTTTCCGGCTGAAATCCGTGTTGCAGTGACTGAGCAAAGCTACGGCTAACGTTTTGCGCACAGTGGGGCTCTGTTACCAATCAGGCGTGATGCTTGCGCGGATGGAGGTGTGGGTCTAATCTGGCGTGGCTGCGTCCGTAGCTCAGTTGGATAGAGCATCTGCCTTCTAAGCAGGTTGTCGCGCGTTCGATTCGCGCCGGACGCACCACTTCATCACTTCATTGGCAGCATCGTCAGCGGATCGCGCAGCGGAAGTTCGGTGAACTTGCCGCCGAGCAACTCCGTGAGCTTAGCGGGATGGTTCGGGTGGCCTAGAAGAATTTCTTCCTTGTTGCCTACGACGAGCACGACAAGTTTTTCAGGACTGAGATATTTCGCAGCGACGCGTTGGACATCTTCTTTGGTGACGGCGGAAACCTTGTCGCGGAAATTTTTCCAGAACTCTGGGTCGGTGACGCGACGGCCAGTAAATTCATCGGCGGCAAACTGGTCGACGACGGCAGATTTAGTGGCAAATTTTTGTGGGAACGTGTTGATGTAGGATTTGATGGCGATGTTAATTTCCTTATCGGTGACGGGTTCGGCGGCGATGCGTTTCAATTCTTCCACGCAAATCTGCGCGGCGTAGGCCACGGTGCGTGACTTGGATTGAAAGATGATGGTGGTGATGCCAGGATAATAAACGCCGCCAGGGAAGCGCGAGCCGACGGAATAAGCCAAGCCTTCATCCGAGCGAACGCGGCCCATGAGGCGCGAGCTAAAACCGCCGCCGCCGAGGATGTTATTCATCACGAGGCAGGCGAAGTAATCGGGGTCGTCGCGCTTGATGCCGGGCAGCATCATCGTCACGCGGCCTTGATCTACTTCGGGTTTGTTGACGAGATAAACGCCGGGCGCAGCGAAAACAAAATTGGTGGGGATGACTTCAGGTTTGTGCAGCGAGGCCATACCGTTGGCGGGCGGCGTGAATAGTGTTTCCAGCCGGGCAATCATGTCGTCGCGGTTAAAATCGCCGCTCACGCCGATGACGAAGTTGCGCGGGATGAATTGCTGGCGGTGAAATCTTTCCAAGTCAGTGCGCGTGATGGATGCCAATGAATTCGAGGTAGAATAGCGGTTCTCAAAAAAGTTTTCGCCGCGCGCAAGAAAGCCGACTTCGCGGCCTTCGATGTTGGGCGAATCGTCGTTGCGCTGCTTCATCTCCTGCAACATCTGCTGCTTGCGGAGGGTGATTTTGTCGTCCTGAAAACGCGGGGCGAAGAGGACGTCGCGCAGAATGCCGAGGCCTTCGTCCAAATCTTTGGCGAGCAGGTTGAGGCCGACGGTGGCTTCGGTATCGCCGATGCTGGTGCCGAGATTCGCGGCGAGAAACGCAAGGCGTTCCTCAAGCTGGTCGGCGGTGTTTGTGCCCGCGCCGCCGTGCGTGAGCAGCCAGCTGCAAAGTTCGGTGAGGCCTTCCTTGCCGATGGGTTCGAGGTAATTGCCGGTGCGGAGGTAGAGGCTGAAATTGATGAGCGGACGTTCGTGATCCGGCACGAGATACGCGACGGGGCCGGCCTTGAGCGGCACGCGGAACGAGTCGGGCGCGGGCGGTTCGTATTTGAGCGGCGGGAAATTTAATTTCTCCGGGCGGTCGGGGATGTCATCAGCGCGGACGGCGTTCGAAAAAGAAACGGCAGCGGCGACTGCGCTCAACAAAATTGTGGGGAAATATTTCATGGCGTAAAAAGTGTTTTTAACTGTGGTATCTCTCTCATCTCTCAACTTCCTTTTCGGTGTGGTGAATCGGAAAGAACGTGGGTTCTGACTCTGTGTAACCGATGACCCGCATTGCATGAATGGTCATGTCCGGGGCGATTCTGACATGTCTTGTAATGCGTTTGCACGGAAAGTCCCGCGTGAATCGTGAACCGCTGATAAACTGGCTTGGCATGGCTGCGATGGGTGAGACGTTGGTAAAAATAAAGCGCGACTGTCCATCAGAGATAACCCAAGACGCGGGCCGCTGATCGGGTAATGTCGGCATTATCCCACTGCAACGGCCTGTGGCTTTGGCAGGAATTGCCACGGTTTCGATGCTCTGCGACTCACAAATTAATGTGAGTTGAATGTTCTTGCCGGTTTCATTTCGCACGCAAGTCGAAGAACTAACGCAACAACCAGTTAACGTCAGCATCCCAATCACGGGAAAGACCAAGAAGATTCGCGGCGCGTTAAACGCAGCAAGGCATTCTTCGTTTTTATTTTTACTTCGCTTCACTTGGCTTTGTCTGTTTCAGTTTTCGCCTTGCGCGTGAAGGTGGCGACGGCGCGGTTTTCTTTTTTGAAGTATTCGTTGGCGACACGCTTCACATCGGCAGCAGTGACGGCTTGCGTCTTGGCGTTGGCGTCATTGATTTCGCGCCAGTCGCCCTCGCCTTCGTTCCAGATGAGCTGGTGGAGGATGGCCATGTTGGAACTCAACTTGCGGTATTCGCTGGCGGCAAAGGCATTTTTCACCTTCTGTAATTCCTCGGCGGGGACTTCGTCGCTCTGCAATTTTTCAAGCTCGGCGTAGATGGCTTTCTCAACTTCCTCCGGTGTGTGGCCTGGCGCGGCCTCGCCGCTCAAGTCAAAGAAGCCCGCCCACTTCATGGAGTCTTGCGCCGCGCCAACGTCGTTGGCCACGCCGCTGCCGAGCACGAGTCCCTTGTAAAGCCGCCCGGTGTGTGTGGACAAAAGTTGCGCGAGAATGTCCAGCGCGTAGGAATCCTTGTGGCCAAAGGGAACGGTGTGATGAAAAATTTCGACCTGCGGATTGGCGTCCACTTCGGCGTTCATGCGTTTCTCCACGGTTTGCTTCGGTTCCAGCGTGACGAGGTCGGGCGGATTGTTGGAGCCGCGTGGGATACGGGCGAAATATTTTTCAAGCTGGGGAAAAATTTCCTGCGTCTTGAAATCGCCGACCAGAATCAACGTGAGATTTTGCGGCGCGTAAAACGTAGCGTAAAAAGCATCGGCCTGCGGCTTGGAAATCGTGGAGACGTCGGATGGCCAGCCAAGCGTATTCCAGGAATACGGCAGCGCTTGCCAGAACATGGCGTTGAACGTTTCCATCGGCACGCCCATCGGCGTGGATTCCAGGCGCATCCGGCGTTCTTCAAACACCACGTCGCGCTCGGAATAAAATTCGCGGAAGACGGGCTTCAAGATGCGGCCAGACTCCATCCACATCCAGAGTTCCAGCTTGTTCGCCGGCACGGTGCAGAAATACGCTGTCATGTCTTGCATAGTGAATGCATTCATTCCGGACGCGCCATTCGCCGTGTAGAGATTATCGAATTCATTTTTCACGAGGACTTTTCGTTCATCATCCACGAGCGCTTGAAATTGTTTCTGCAACTCGCGGTAGTGCGGCGTCCAGCACTCCGGTTTCATCATGTCGTCAATTTTTCCGCTGCGGATCTGGCCGCGCATCTTTGTTTCTTCGTCACGCATCGCATCGCGGATTTTTTCCTGCTCGGCGAGGATCTCAAAATCTTTCGGCGCGTCCGTCGTGCCGATAGTCGTCGTGCCCTTGAACATCATATGCTCGAACAAGTGCGCCATGCCCGTGATGCCGGGGTGCTCGTTCGCACTGCCGACGTGCGCGACCCAGCCACCGGCGACGCTGGGTTCGTCGTGGCGCTCAACGAGCAGGACTTTCATGCCGTTGGACAAATTGGTTTCCGTGACGGGAACTTGTTGTGCGCTGGCGGACTGAAATTGAGCGAGTGTAATTAGCCCAATGGCGGTGAGAATTATTTTTTTGTCCGACATAAGATTGATTTCGACCAAAGTAGTCGCGTGTTGTTCAACTGCGAGAAAAAAAGCCGAAGAGCAGTTGCCAGCGGGCGTGATCCAAAGTTAATTTCCAATATGAATTTGAATTGGGAACTGATGTGCAAAATCGCGAGCCTGGAGATTGGATCCACGCTTGCGGCGATGCCAAAGCCGCTGGGCGAAAAGGCGGCGAGACTGCCTGTCACATTTGAACCACACCCAAATGATGAGATGGTAGCAGAAGGGATCGCACCGGATACGCTGGGATTATTCACAGGTGCTGAATTTGTAGAGGAGGAATCAGTTCCAATGCCGCCACAGATTATTTTATTTCTAGAAAACATTTGGGATTTTGCGGAAGGCCGCGAAAAAGTCTACGCAGGGGAGATTCGCACCACTTTTTTACACGAGCTGGGACATTATTTTGGGCTGGATGAAGACGATTTGTATAAGCGTGGCTTAGAATAGCATTGAAAACAAAGGGGATTTTTATGATTTAAACATTCTTAAATTATTTTCAAAAAACCCTTGCATGATAAAAATACTTTGATAGATTCTACGTCCCTTCGCGCTACAAGGCGTCGGGCGGCGAAAGCCTATAGGAAAAAGCATTGGCTGATTCCTGATTGAAATCTGATTGCCGGGTAATAGTGATTCGGCACTCGGGTTTTTTTATCCCCTAAAACGGGTTGATGAAAAAGCAATTTTTTGGTGTTTAGACACCAACTGCTCTTTGAAAATTGATTTGTGCGATTAGTGAGAGCCCCTTTAGATTCAGCGGGTTAGTCCGCTGATTTTAAGGGTTTTAACCAAATAATTAAGTAAGATAGCTTCTGATGTTAAAGTCAGAAATGAATCAACTAACGTTTTTATACGGAGAGTTTGATTCTGGCTCAGAACGAACGCTGGCGGCGTGGATAAGACATGCAAGTCGAACGCTAGCATTCAGGTAGCAATATTTGAATGCTGGAGTGGCGCAAGGGTGTGTAACACGTGGGTAATCTGCCGTAAAGCCTGGGATAACTCGTTGAAAGGCGAGCTAATACCGGATGTGAACGCAAGTTCAAAGCTGGGGACCGAAAGGCCTAGCACTTTACGATGAGCCCGCGGCCTATCAGCTAGTTGGTGAGGTAACGGCTCACCAAGGCTAAGACGGGTAGCTGGTCTGAGAGGACGACCA
>CAINDH010000206.1 GCA_903847285.1 uncultured Verrucomicrobia subdivision 3 bacterium
GGTAAAGACTACTTCAAACGCCCCCGCCCTTACACCACCGACACCAATCTCGTGAATGGCAAGTTGGAAAAAAGCTTTGCCTATCCCAGCGGCCACTCCACCGAGAGCATGGTGCTCGCACTCGTCCTCGCCGATATACTGCCGGACAAACACGACGCCATCATCGCCCACGCCCGCACGATGGGCTGGCATCGCGTGCAAATTGCGCGGCATTATCCGGCAGACATTTTTGCCGGACGCACCCTGGCGCAAGCCATCGCCAAACAACTCAAGCAAAGCGAAGCTTTCCAAAAAGAATTTGCCGATGCGAAAGCGGAAATTGCCGCGATGCAGATGGCGGCGAAGAATTGAGTTAGTCGCTCAAAACGCGGGCGGACTAACCGATGGCATACGCACGACGCGGAGTGGGCGAAATCATTTCACCGCTTCAACGTGCCAGTCGAAGCAAAGCTGGTTGCGGACTTGGCGGTGAACTTTCTTCTGGGGAATCAAATCAAAATACAAACCGCCGATGTAAGCGTTTTGCTGGTCGGCATCGGTCAGAGCCCAGGCTTGCGAGGGGTTTCTGATTTGCAGAATTTTTTTTGGTGCTTCATCCGGCCCACGCGTGGCTCGGTAAAATTTGCTGGAATATGGATAGCCGAACGGATGCGTGAGAATGTCCTCGGTAGAATTCATCACGTCGGCGGGAACCAAGTAGCTGACGGGGCGCGACAATGATTCCGGCGGCGTGCCAGCGGTTTCACGACTCACGCGCGCGGACGCGGGGCAGATGGCGACGAGACCGGTGCACACGTTCACGGACGCAGCCGGCAAGCTCAAATACGGCGCGAGGTAATAGAGCATCCGCTCCGGCTCGTCGTTGTAGGTGTAATACAATCCCAGCCAGCCGGGGCCGGGCAACGTGTCGTGATGGTCGTCGGCATACAACATGATCGCGAAGGAAACTTGTTTGAGGTTGTTAACGCACTGCGACTGGCAGGCTTTTTGTTTGGCGACGTTTAACGCGGGCAACAGTAGTGCGGCGAGAATCGCGATGATGGCGATGACGACGAGCAGTTCGATGAGGGTGAAGGCGGCCGGAAAGTTACGCGCTCTGGAAAAATGATTTTTCATTCCCAACCGTGAATAGAGTCGTAACGGAAAGTCATTTCGTTTGTATCGTAGCCTTTGAACCATTTCGCATGGCCGTCAGCAAAGAGGATATTTTGCCCGCGATTATGTGTCTGCCATGCGAGTGCAGGCGTGCCGTTGGCCTCGCCACCGACACAGTTCTGGGAGTAGTCGTCTTTGTCGGCATCGAGCGGGTCGAAGTCCACGGTGTCGCCACCCAGAACGAAGGCGGACGGGTAGAGAATGCGCTTGCTGCTCACGGAGCCGCGGTTTTTTCCGAGCGCCATATACGCGGCGCGCGCGCCGTTGAAATAGCTGTAGGAAGAATGCTTATCCGCCGGGCAGTGATACAAGTTAGTGGTGACGGTGAGCGAGATGAGCTGCTGCATCCAGCTCGGTTGACCGGAGCCAAGTGGTGGCGCGTAGTCCACGCTGTTCCAGGGAATGACGGTGCCGGACTGGGGATAAAGTTCGTTGGCGTCGTCGGCATAGAGTCTCATACCGAGACCGATTTGGCGAAGATTGGAAACGCAGCGCACGGACCATGCCCGCGACTTGGCGCTCGACAGCGCGGGCAGCAGCAGCGCCGCGAGAATGGCGATGATCGTAATGACCACGAGAAGCTCAATCAAGGTAAATGCCCGGTTCGACTTCATGGCTTCATTAACAACACCATCTTGATTTGGTTGCAAGCAGAAATCCGCGCACTCTCTGTTGGCTAATTTAGATTTGACGACTGCCGGCAAAACCGCGACAAAGCGGCTATGAAGACAGCGTTCCGTCCTTTCAGCCTCTGGCTCTGCGTAGTTATTTCACTGGCTGGTTTGAGTTGCAAACGTCACACCGATGCGCCCGCCGACAAAATCTTGCCGCCGTCTGGAAACACCGCCGACCCGCTGCCATTTAAGCTGAACCTACGCGATTTTTTTACCGGCTCGTTCCACGCTGATCACCCGGATGATTGGCTCTACGAAGATTTTCATGGCGAACAAGTTTTCGACCGACTGCCGTTCGACGTGAGCGGTTACGCCGAGATTTATGGCCAACGCAATTTACAGTGGCATCAAGGCCAACAAGTGCGGAAAGATTTCACTGGAATAAAAATCGGCCGCAAGTTCGATGAACTGCATCTCATCCACGAGGCGCGCTTCCGGGAATATTCCGGCTGCACACTCGCCACGCTCCGCCTGAATTATGACGATGGTTCGCACGCGGATCTACCCGTTCAATACGGCGTTCACGTGCTGGACATCAGCCGCCTGCTTACCGAGGAAAAAGAATCGCTCACCGACCCCGATACGAAAATTATATGGCGCGGAAAAAAGCTGACGAACTACGACGTGAACCGCCGCCTCTCCAAATCACGGCTCGCTAATCCGCATCCTGAAAAAACGGTGCTGACCATGGATGTCATCGATGCCAACACCCGCGCCTCGTATGTGATTGCCGCCGCGACCGTGGCGCGCGCCGATGCAAAGCGCCGGCTCACCCCCGCGTTGCCGCTGAATTCTCCCCCGAGAAATTATGACGGCACGTTGACCATCAAAGTGGTGGATGATGCCACTGGCGGACCGCTTGCCGGTGTGGATTGCGATCCGTGGATGAAAATTGACGCGTCCCAAGTCGTTGGTGATCCAGTGCTGACGACGGAGACCGGCGAGGCCGTTTTCAAATATCCCATGGCTCGCACCAGCCTCGCCGGCGTGACGCTCCGCAAAACTGGCTATACAACTCAATGGGGTAATTGGACGAGCAACAACATTCCGCCCGTCGTGACCTATCGGATGGTTAAGACCGCGAAATAACTTCGGGAACGAAATTATTTTTCCCCGCTCGCCAAAATGGTTTGAAAATGCGGCGGCTGTTCCTCGGCGGCGACGACAGTGATCTCGATTTTCTTCAGGCCAGCGGCTTCGAGCCAACGGTGTAGGTCGCTCTCAGCAAACCCCAGCCAGCGGTCGCCATAAAGTTCGCGAGCTTTCTCAAACTTGTGCGCGAGCAGATCCAAAATCAAAATCTGGCCACCCGGTTTTAATAACTTTGCCGCGCTCGCCAGCGCCGCCGCTGGGTTCTCCGCGTGATGCAAGGCTTGGCTTAGAATCACGAGGTCAACGCTGTTCGCATCGATAGGCGGGTTCTGCAAATCACCCTGGCGGAACTCCAAATTCTTCAAGTGATTTTTCTTCGCCTTGGCCGCGCCGAACGCCACGATTTTTTCCGAGTTGTCCACGGCGATGACTTTCTTGCAGCGGCGCGCGAGCAATTCGCTCAACAAACCCTCACCTGCGCCCAGATCTGCCACGGTAATTTGAGGCAGCATCCGCAGCAGCAGATGCCCGAACGCCTGCCACGAGCGGCCCGGCCCATACACGCGATCAAAACGTCCGGCGACTTGGTTGAAGAAAACCTGTGCCTGCTCTTTCCGCCGGGCGAGAACGCGCTTCAGATTGATTTCGTCGTGGGAATGTTCGGGTAATTCCTTCGCACCGCGAATCGCGAGGTGGATGAATTCGCTCGCGACGGAATCCGCCAGTGGATTGAGTTTGTAAAACGTGCGCTTGCCCTCACGGCGCGCGGAAACCATTTCGCAATCCGCCAGCAAACCAAGATGCGTGGAGATGCGCGACTGTCCGAGCCGTGTGACTTCTTGTAGTTCGTTCACGGAAAGTTCGTCCTGCTCGAGCAGCGCGACGATGCGAATGCGCGTCGGGTCGGACAGGGCGCGAAGGGATTTGAGAGTGGAGGACATTTTATTTTTCGCGCGTCCAACATTTTCCAAAAAACCGTTTGACGCGCTTCGTTTCAGATATATCATCCTATCCTGATACGTCAATATGTTGTTGGCGTGACCACCAAAAATATTATGAGCAACCGTTACATCTTCTCTTCCGAATCCGTTGGCGAAGGCCATCCGGACAAAGTCGCTGACACCATTTCCGACGCCGTTCTCGACGCCTGCCTCGCGCAGGACAAGATGAGCCGCGTGGCTTGCGAAACTTATGTGAAATCCAACATCGCCATCATCGGCGGTGAAATCACCACGAAAGCCAAGCTCGACTTCGTGAAAATCGCCCGCGACGCCATCCGCGAAATTGGTTACGTCAACGACGACGACGTGTTTCATGCCGACAAGGTTTTCGTCAACGTCATCGTGACGCAGCAGTCGCCTGACATCGCTCAAGGCGTGGATGCCAAGAAGGCCAAGGGTAAGAAGACCGCAAAGCAAGGCGCCGGCGATCAGGGTCTGATGTTCGGTTACGCGTGCAATGAAACCCGCGAGCTGATGCCCGCGCCAATCATGTTCGCACATCGCCTCGGCCGCGAACTCACGCGCATCCGCAAAGCCGGCGGCGCCGCTTGGCTCCGTCCCGACGCGAAGTCGCAGGTTTCGGTAGTTTATGAAAACGACAAGCCCGTTGCCATCTCCAACGTTGTCATCTCCACGCAACACGCGGCGGATGTCGAGCACGCGGAGATCGAAAAATTCTGCATCGAGAACGTCATCAAGAAAGTTCTACCGAAGAATTTGCTCACGCCGAAGACGGAATTCCTAATCAACCCCACCGGCCGTTTCGTCGTCGGTGGACCACAGGGTGACACCGGTTTGACTGGTCGTAAGATTATTGTTGATACCTACGGCGGCATGGGTCGTCACGGTGGTGGCGCGTTTTCCGGCAAAGATCCGACGAAGGTGGATCGAAGCGCCGCTTACATGGGTCGCTGGGTTGCGAAGAACATTGTGGCCGCCGGTCTCGCCACGCGTTGCGAACTGCAATTCGCCTACGCGATCGGACATCCTGACCCGGTCAGCGTCCACGTCGAAACGTTCGGCACCAACACGGTTGCCAACGACAAGATTGTGCGCGCCGTCAATTGTGTGTTCAGCTTCCAACCGTCGGACATCATTGATCAGCTCAACCTCCGCCGCCCGATTTACAGCAAGACCACCAATTACGGTCACTTCGGCAAGAGCGACAAAGCGCTCACTTGGGAAGCGACAGACAAGGTCGCGGCGCTCAAGAAAGCAATTTAACAACTAACAAAATAAAATTATGGCAACTATCAAATTGTCCCCGTCCCGGCGCACCGTTCTCAAACTGAACGGCAATGGCAAAGCCAGTGCCGTCGTCGCTGAAGTCAGCGAAACGTTTGCAAAATACGCCGCGCAGACGCCCGCCGGCAAAGACTACATCGTCCGCGATTTCTCGCTGGCCGAATGGGGTCGCAAGGAACTCAACGTCGCCGAGCACGAAATGCCCGGCCTGATGTCCGTTCGCAAAAAATACGCGAAGACCAAGCCGCTCAAAGGCGTGCGCATCACCGGCTCGTTGCACATGACGATTCAGACCGCCGTGCTCATCGAAACGCTCGTCGCTCTCGGCGCGAATGTGCGTTGGGCTTCGTGCAATATTTTTTCCACGCAAGATCACGCCGCCTCCGCCA
>CAINDH010000207.1 GCA_903847285.1 uncultured Verrucomicrobia subdivision 3 bacterium
CGACAATCTGCGGCAAACCGTTTTCGCCTTTGATCGGATGACCTTTGGCGTCTTTCTTCACCTTGATGACATCGGCTTCGATCATTTCGTTGTAGAGATCGTTCCCTTCACGCGTGCGTTCACCGACGCCGGCGAACATCGAAACGCCGCCGTGCAATTTGGCGATGTTGTTGATGAGTTCCATGATGACGACGGTCTTGCCGACGCCAGCGCCACCGAAGGCACCGACTTTTCCGCCTTTGAGAAACGGGCAGATCAAATCAATGACCTTGATGCCAGTCGTCAAAACCTGCGGGCTGGTGGATTGATCCACGAGCGCGGGAGCGGCGCGATGAATGGGATTATATTTATCGGCCTTCACGGGGCCTTGTTCATCCACGGGTTCGCCGGTGACGTTGAACACGCGACCCATCACGCCTTCGCCGACGGGCATGGAGATTGGTGCGCCGGTGTCGGTGACTTCGTAACCGCGCTTGAGTCCCTCGGTGGTGCTCATCGCGACTGCGCGCACCCAGCCGTCGCCGAGGTGCTGCTGCACTTCGAGCGTCAACCTGGTGTTGCCCTGCCCCGGCAGCTCATAGCTGACGGTCAGCGCGTTGTAAATCGCAGGAAGCGCGCCGGTGAACTCGACGTCCACAACGGGGCCGATGATTTGAACGATTTTGCCTTTGCTCATGTGCTTAAAAATTCTAATTTAATTTCAACTGATCGCCATCTGTGCGGTGGTGATCTCCAACAATTCCTTCGTGATATTGGCCTGCCGCAGCTTGTTATATTCCAGCGTCAAATCCTTGATGATCTGCTTGGCGTTATCCGTGGCGTTCTTCATCGCCACCATGCGCGCGCTCTGTTCGCTGGCCTTGGTCTCCAGCAAAATCTGGTGCATCTGAAAATTCAAGCTGTGCGGCAATAACTGGCCGAGCACGGTCTCTTCATCCGGCTCGAACTCGAAAATTTCCGGGGTGTCGTGGGAGGACAGATCTTCTTTCGGCGCATTCAAGCCAGCCGTGACGGCGGATAATTTACCCATCGGCAGGAACGGCACGAGCGTCGGCTGCTGCGTCAAGGTGTTGATGAAACGTGGATAAAGAATATCCACAGCATCGACTTCACCTTTCAAAAACAACTGCTGCACACATTTTGAAATCGCGCGGGCTTCGGCAAATTCCGGCGTGTCTTTATAGCTGAATTCAGCCGCCAGCGCGCGCTTGGTGCGGGCGATAAACTGGGCGGCTTTTTTGCCAGCGGTGATGAACACGGTGGTGTTCTTGTCGAGCTTTGCCGCTTCGCGAAAAACATTCCCGTTCAAGCCACCGCAAAGACCCCGATCGGAACCCACGACGATGACCGCGCGTTTGCTCACCGGACGCGACTGCATGAGCGGATGATCGAAGCCGACGGTGCCGGTCGCGGCTTCCGCCATCATCACATTGAGCAACTTGGCGTAAGGGCGACCGACGAGCGCGGCTTGTTGAGCCTTGCGCATCTTCGCCGCCGCCACCATCTGCATCGCCTTGGTGATCTGAGCGGTGTTCTTGACCGACTTGATGCGTCGGCGTATGTCGCGCGTGCTGGCCATGAAAAATCAGCGGTAGGACTGCTTGAATTCCGTGATTGCCGCCTTCAAGTCCGCGGTGAGCGCGTCGCTGATAGCTTTTTCGTTACGAATCTTCGCGAGCACTTCAGCTTTGCGAGTCTGGAAGAAATCAACCAGCTTGCCCTGGAAATCTTTAACTTTTTCCACGGCGACGTCGTCGAGGAAATTATTCTGCACGGACCAGAGCACCAACACCTGCACTTCGACGGGCAACGGGTTGTATTGGTTCTGCTTGAACAATTCGACGATGCGCTTGCCGCGTTCGAGCAAGGCTTGCGTCTTGGCATCGAGATCGGAACCGAACTGCGCGAAGGCAGCGAGTTCACGGAACTGGGCCAAGTCACCTTTGATACGACCGGCCACCTGTTTCGTCGCCTTGATCTGCGCCGCAGAACCGACGCGGCTCACCGAGAGACCGACGGAAACCGCGGGACGGATACCTTGGTAGAACAAATCGGTTTCGAGATAGATCTGGCCGTCGGTGATCGAGATCACGTTCGTCGGAATGTAAGCGGAAACGTCGCCCGCTTGCGTTTCGATGATGGGCAGCGCGGTAAGCGAGCCGTTGCCGTATTTTTCGGAAACACGCGCCGAGCGTTCGAGCAAACGGCTGTGGAGATAGAACACGTCACCGGGATACGCTTCACGACCGGACGGACGCTTCAAGATGAGTGCGACCTGACGGTAAGCGACAGCATGCTTGGACAAATCATCAAAAATGATCAACGCATCCATGCCGTTATCCATGAACCATTCACCGATCGCCGCACCGGCGAACGGAGCGAGGTATTGGTTCGTGGCGGAGTCGGAGGCGGAAGCCGCGACGATCACCGTGTAAGGCAACGCACCCGCTTCTTCGAGCACCGCTACCACGCGGGCGATGTTGGACTGCTTCTGGCCAATCGCGACGTAGATACTATAAATCGGTCGGAAATCTTTTTCACCGGATTTTTCGGCGGCGAGATTGATGCGCGCCTGATTGATCATGCAGTCCACGCCGATGGTGGTCTTGCCGGTGCCGCGGTCGCCGATGATGAGTTCGCGTTGACCGCGACCGATGGGAACCATCGCGTCGATCGCCATGATGCCGGTCTGCACCGGCTGGCTCACGGGTTTGCGGCGGATGATGCCGGGCGCGATTTTTTCAACGGGATAGAAAGCGGATTCTTTGATCGGCCCTTTGCCGTCAATCGGCTGGCCGAGCGTGTTGACCACGCGACCCAACATGCCTTTGCCGACGGGAACCTGCAGCAATTTGCCGGTCGTGCGAACTTCGGAACCTTCTTTGATCTTGGTGTAGTCGCCGAGAATGATGGCGCCCACTTCAGTTTCTTCGAGGTTCAGCGCGAGACCGACCACGCCGCTGCCGAAGTCGAGCATCTCGTTCAACATCGTGTCGGTGAGGCCTTCGATCTTGGCCACGCCGTCGCCGATTTCGCGGACGGTGCCGACATTCTGTTTTGCCGTCGCGGTTTTTGCACCGGCGATCTGGGCTTCGATTTCTTGCAACAAATTACTCATAGTGTCCGATTAAAAAATTCGATTAAAAACTCTGCGCCAATTTATCCAAACGCGTTTTCACGCTGCCGTCGTAAAGATCGCTGCCGACCTGAATCCGCAAACCGCCGAGCAACTTCGGGTTGATGGCGTAGGAGATATCCAGATGCGTGCCGTATTGCTTTTCCAAGCTCGCCTTGATGCTCGCACGCTGCTCGGGTGAGGTTTCAACGGCGTTCTCCACTTTGGCCGTGCGTTTGGCCACGTCTAGCTGCACCAAACGGTGCAAGCGGGAAAGAATTTCCACATAGCCACGCGGCTTTTTTGCCGCCAGCAACTTCACCACTTGGCTGACGCGACCTTCATCCAACACTCCTTTTACAATGGATGTGCGGAACAATTGGCGCGCGTCGCGTTGGGCTTGTTTGGAAATCTTCATGCCGGCCTCAAATCAAGCGAGTTGCTTTTGGGTTTCTTCCGCCAGACGTTTTTGGTCGTCAGCCGTTAGAACTTTCCCGGTAACCGTCGTTGTGGTTTGCACCACCAAACGACCGACTTCGCGTTTCAACTCAGCGAGCATCGCGGCGCGTTCCTGCGCCGCAGCTTCACGAGCCTTCGCCACGATCTGTTCCGCAGCCGCCACGGCTTTCTGGGTTTCAACTTCGGTCACGCGCACTACGGCAGCACGGGCGTCCGCGATGATTTTGTTCGCCAATTCGCCAGCTTCCGTCAGCGTCTTTTGACGATCCACCTCGGTCTGCGCGAGCTGAGCCTTGATTTTTTCCGCGTTGGCAATGCCCTCGGCAATTTTCGCTTTACGCGCGTCCAGAATCTTGAAAACCGGCTTATAAGCCATTTTCCAAAGAACGAACAGCACGATGGAAAAGTTGACCGTTTGAATGATCAACTTCGTCCAGTGAATGCCGAGCATGTTGAGTGTCTCGTTCATGCGAGCCTCAAATTATTTGCCGAGCACGAAAGCCAGAATCGCCGCGCCTTCCGCGAGTGCGATACCGAGAATCATGATGGCGACCACGCGTCCGAACATGCCGGGGTTGCGGCCGATAGCCATGGTTGCGCCGGCGGCGGCGATACCGATGCCGATGGCCGCGCCACCGAAGGCGAGACCGACATGGACGTTACCCCCGAGCGTTGTGACTGTTTCTGCGAGCATCATATGTTTTTCGTTTTGGTTTGTAGTTTAAGCAACCGTTCGCCGAAAGGTCTCCCGGTCGCAAATTGATTTCAATGTTTATGGTCTTCGTCAGTGTGCGAACACAGCGTGCCGGCAAAAACCAACACCAACATCGCGAATACGAATGCCTGCACAACGGCCACGAACAACTCGAAAAAGTAAAACGGTAGCGAAATCGCCAGACCGAGCAGGAACGGCTTGGTCGTCATCGTCCAGTGCAAGGTAGTAAAAGGATTGGGTGATGAATCCTTGCAGCAGAGCGGTTACCCTGTCGCGGGAGGTTTCGTTGATGTCCTCGGTCACTTTGCTGAGTGCGAAGTCTTCCATGGAG
>CAINDH010000208.1 GCA_903847285.1 uncultured Verrucomicrobia subdivision 3 bacterium
CCGTCGCTCGCACTCGGTGGCTTGAGTAATGTCTGGGGTGCGGCCATGTTGCCATATCGCGATTCGGACATCACAGATTGGCCAGTGAGCAATGCCGCACTGGCGCCGCATTATCGCGCTGTGACTGAATTCACCGGTTTCGCTGCGCAGCACGACGATCTGGAGGAAATTCTTCCATTGCACTGCGACCAACCGCACGCGCTGCAAATCAGCCGCCAAGCGAATCTCCTGCTGGGCAACCTCAAGCGCCATCGCAAGGAATTGCGTGGGCGCGGTTGGCATTTTGGTCGAGCCCGGGTAGCCGTGCGTGCCGCTGGCAATGCCAGGGGTGTGGGTTGTGTCCATTGTGGCCTCTGTATGACCGGCTGTCCTTACGGCTGCATCTACAATGCTGCCGATACTGTCCGCGAATTGCAGGCCGATAAAAATTTTATTTACCTGCGTGACGTCATCGTCACGTCCGTTCGCGAAACGTCTGAAAAAGTTTTTATCACCGGCTATCACCGCGAAACCCGCGCTCCGCTGTCTTTTGAAACTGATCGGGTTTATCTCGCGGCGGGTGTGATTCCGACGGCACAGATTCTTTTGCGTTCAATGAATGCTTATGATCACCCGCTCATTCTGCGTGACAGCCAGTATTTTTTGTTTCCCCTGCTGCTCGCTCGTCGCACGCTTGATGTCCAAACTGAAGCACTTTACACGCTCAGCCAATTGTTCATCGAACTGAACCAGCCGCGCATCAGCCGACACAGCGTGCACCTGCAACTTTATAGCTACAGCGACATCATCGGCCAGGCCGTCCGCAAATCACTTGGCCCGCTGAAAATGTTCGCCCGCCAGCTGGAGGAACGCATGATCATCGTGCAAGGCTATCTACACTCGGATGAATCACCAACCATCGCGATGACACTGAAGCGCGACGGCGAGAAAGATTATCTGCAATTGGCGGCACAGCCTAACCCCGAGACTCGCCGCACCGTCAAAAAAGTTCTGCGAGAATTGCTATCACAAACTCGGCGGCTCGGTGGCGTCATTCTGCCGCCGATGTTGCAAGTGGCCGAGCCCGGGCGCGGATTCCATTGTGGTGGTTCGCTACCGATGCGCGCAACTCCGGGCCGGTTTGAGACTGACATTCTTGGTCGGCCTCAAGGCTGGTCACGCGTCCATACCGTGGACGCCTCGGTCTTGCCCACTGTTCCGGCGACCACAATCACGTTTTCCGTCATGGCCAATGCCCATCGCATCGGCTGGGAAACGGCGACGTTGTAATATTTATGAGCGACAAAAAAATCTGCGCCATTACCGGCAGCAACGGCTACGTCGGCAGTTGCCTAAAAAATTATTTGAGCACTCGCGGTTGGGAAATTCGGGAGCTCACCCGTCAGCCCAAGCCCGGAACCAGCGCGGTGTCATTTCAACTAGGAACGGATATTTCCCCGTCTGCACTAGCGGGGGTAGATGTCCTCGTGCATTGTGCTTATGATTTCAAGCCGCTGAGCCAAGGCGACATTCACAGCGTTAATGTGGAGGGCGCGCAAAAGTTATTCAAAGCAGCCCTTGCCGCTGGCGTCGGAAAAACCATCGCCATTTCTTCCATCAGTGCTTACGACGGCTGCCGTTCGCTCTACGGAAAGGCCAAG
>CAINDH010000209.1 GCA_903847285.1 uncultured Verrucomicrobia subdivision 3 bacterium
GCTGGAGCTCCAGCTTCTTGGCCGTCCACTGCACTGCGTCCGACGAAATCCAGCCGAACTGTTCCTGAATGGCATGCAGCACCATCAGCGACGCGGCGCGCTTCACCGGATAGTGCGTGATCAACTCATTCACTTCCGCTTCCAGTTCTGGTGTAGCTTGAAAACTCATCGGTCAGATTCTCCCATCACGAAATCCAGCGAGCCCAAAATCACGGGCACATCGCTGATCATGCAGCCCGGCATCAGTTCGCCGAGGATGCTCAAATTGATGAATGACGGGGCGCGGATTTTCAGGCGATACGGTGTGCCGCCGCCTTTGCTGTTGATGTAAAAACCAAGCTCGCCCTTCGGATTTTCGTGGCCGAAATAAACTTCGCCGGGCGGACAGTTCACGCCTTCCGTCACGAGCATGAACTGATGGATCAATTCCTCCATGCTCGACAAAACTTTCTGCTTCGAGGGCAACGTGATTTTTCCATCCGCCACGTTGACCGGTTCCTTGGATTTATTTTCCGCACCGCCGGGAATCTTGTTACAGCACTGTTCCAAAATCCGCATGCTCTGCTTCATCTCTTCCATGCGGACGAGATAGCGGTCGTAACAATCGCCAACGCTGCCCAGGGCAACATCGAAATCCAAATCTTTGTAACAGAGATAAGGCTGGTTCTTGCGCAAGTCCCAGTTCACGCCGGAGCCGCGCAAATTCGGACCACTCAAGCCGTAATCAATTGCCATCTCTTTTGAGACGACGCCGAGGTCGCGCAGGCGATCCACCCAGATGCGGTTGCGTGTGAGCAACGTGTTCGCCTCGTCAAGCGCTACGGCAAATTCTTTCAGGAAAACGCGAATCATGTCCACCCAGTTGGGCGGCACATCACGCATCAAACCGCCGATGCGCGTGTAGCTGTTCGTCAAACGCGCGCCGCTGGCGGCTTCGGCGATGTTGTAAATTTTTTCGCGTTCCGTGAACGTGAGCAAGAAAACGGTGACCGCGCCAGTGTCCATCGCGAACGCGCCAAGACCCAGCAAGTGGGAGGAAATACGCGCCAACTCTGCGCACATCACGCGGATGTATTGGCAGCGCGGGGGCAGCTTGTCGTGGATGCCGAGAAGTTTTTCAACGGCAAGCGCGTAGGCGACATTGTTCGCGAGCGGCGCGAGATAATCCAGACGATCCGTGTAAGGGATGAACTGGGTGTAGGTCATGTTCTCGGCGATTTTTTCGTCGCCGCGATGCAAATAACCGACATCGGGATCAGCCTTGGTGATGATCTCGCCATCCAGTTCCAACACGATGCGCAAGACGCCGTGCGTGGCTGGATGTGACGGCCCCATGTTGAGCACCATCTTCTCGCCGTGAAGGTCCGCAGCATCCTCGACCGCCTGCGCAGCGCGCGCGGCAGAATCAAGGATTGAAATGTCTTGGGCGGTGGCCATGAAAATTATTTTAGCTTCCCATTAACAAGCCGTTTGTCGCTGATCGCCTTTTCGGCACCTTCCGGAACGCGCACGCGCGGCTCACGCGCAATCGAGTCATCGGCACTGGGCAGGGTGACGAAAGGCCCGCCCTCCATCGGCGTGACTTTGGTGAACGCGACGCCCGGCACATCCGTCGGCTTGCCGGCGAGCGGGAAATCTTTCCGCAGCGGATGATACGGATACCCTTCCCACATCAAAATCCGGCGCAAATCAGGATGACCGCTGAAGCGGATGCCCATCAGGTCGTAAATTTCGCGCTCATGCCAGTTGGCCGTGCGCCAGACCGGCAGAATGCTCGGCAGCTCGGATTTCTCCTCGCTCACGTCCGTTTTGAGTCGGATTTCAATCCCGTTAACGGTAGCGCGCAGGTGATACACCACCGTCCAGCGCGGATCGTTGCCGTAATTGTCTACGCTGCAAATGTCCACGAGGTAATCAAAGCCGATGCTTTTGGCGAAACGGCAGACATCAAAAATCTTTTCGGCGTCCGCAATTTTCAGGGTGATTTCGCCGCGAAACTCCGTCGGTTCGGCGATGAGGTCACCGAACTTGGCCTTGATTTTATTGGCGGATTCGAGAGCGGACACTTTTATTTTTCCTGAAGGTTCAAAAGCTTGGCCGCAACCGTGCCTTGCAAGATGGGTTGCTTGCCGATTTTTTCCTGAATTTTCATGAGCGCGTCCAGAAAGGCTTCAGGACGGGGCGGGCAACCGGAAATGTAAACATCCACCGGGACGATTTGATCCACACCCTGCAACGTCGCGTAGCTGCGATACATGCCACCGCTGGACGCGCACGCGCCCATCGCGATGACCCACTTGGGTTCGGGCATCTGGTCGTAAATGCGCTTGAGAAAGCCGGCGGATTTATAAGTGACCGTGCCGGCGACGACCATGCAGTCCGCCTGACGCGGCGAAAAGCGCATGACTTCGGAACCGAAGCGGGAAATATCGAAGCGGCTCGCGCCGACGGCCATCAATTCAATCGCGCAGCAGGCGAGGCCCATGGGCATCGGCCAGACGGAATTTTTGCGGAACCACGCGAGCGCGGCGTCAACGGTCGTGAGGACGACATCGCCTTCGATCTTCGAGTTGTAGCCGATTTCGGTTTGGGTCTGCATGGACAAATATCAGGCGCGGGAAAATGCGCAGCCAGAGCCTAGCTTTCGGTAAAAAACGTCGCAAGATTAAATTGTGATTTTTTTCACAAGCGAGACGGTTAAGGGTTTTATTGTCCGGGTGAAAGCCAAGCGACGGTGAAGGCCGATGGGCGGGAGCACAGGGGGGGGGGTTAACCGCGAACCACGCGAAATACGCGAACAAATTTTTCGCCATACAGTGCGCGCCGGACGGGGCATGACTTAACCGCGAGGTCCGTGCGGTCGGCAACCCACGGGCGACGAATGGTGTCATCCGCGATCATGCAGCCAACCCAAACAGCCGATTTGAGCCGGCTCGAAATAAACGACCGAGAGGAATTGGAGCGGACTCACGTCCGCTGCTACGGATAAAGACCGGTCGGGCAAAGCTGCCGCTTTGCCGTGCGAAAGGGGAAGGCGTCGCGGCAGCGACGCCCTACCACGCGAAAGAATCGACTATGGATTCTTCAGCCGGAAGAAGAGATTGCCCGCCGGGTTGGTGAGGTTCAGGTAATTGGTGCCGTTGCTCAACGTCGGGCTGCTACTCGCGGCCCAACTGGCGATGGGCGTGGTGAGATTTCCGTTCTGCACGAGATTCCAGCCGCTCACGTTCTGCCAATAGACCGTCACCACGTTTCCGTTGTGGCTGATGTAGAGCGTGGGTGCGCCGGGTGTTTGCACGACGTTGATGAGGGCCCAGTAGCCGCCGGTCACAGAATAATTTCCGCCGCTCATCGCGCCGCTCGCATCGTGTTGGCCGATGGTGCCGCTGACGGTGTAAGTGCCGCCGGTGCTGATGCCGCCGCCGCCGGCGACCTTATACCAGTCCACGGAGTAGCTTTGCCCCTGCACGCGTAGGCAGAAGACAGAATGAAGAATGCAGATACAAAACACAGTAAGTTTGAGGAAGATTTTCATGGTTTTATTTTCAGATTTCCTGCTTCCGATTTGCCAATTATTGGTTGTAGGTTGAAATCAAATTGCCGGACCAGTAATTGTCGCCGGCGTAACGCGAGAGGGTGACTTGGGTGAGATGGCTGCCCGAGGCGTAGGTGATGCCAAAGGTGCATTCAAAGTGAACCACGTTCAGTGCACTGGCATAAATCTGCACCGTGCCGGCCACGGCGGGATTGGCCAGGTTGGTATAAAAATTTCGCTGCACACCACTGCTGTCCATGCCCATGCAGGCGATGGTGACGTTGCCCGGCAACGCGGGGTATTGGATTTGAAAGCCGCCAATCGTGCCATCGCGCACCAAAGTAAGATTGGTGAAATTGCCAGAGGTGCGGGAAATCGCCACGACGGTATTGGAAACGATCGAAGTGGAATTGATGCGCCGGATGAGAAGTCCCGCTGGGTTGGGCGCTTCGGCAGTTCCGGTTTCCGAACCGGAGCGCAACAGGCCGGCGACTTGCGCGTTGCCGCTGATGTTAAAATTCGCCGCCTGCGGGCTGCCGGTTTGGTTTTGGATGTAACTGGCCGAGCCATTCGCCGGGGCGAAGGACGCGGAGGAAAGGCCGTTCAACGTGGCCGCGTTCACATTGATTAGCGTCGCGCCGTTGTTGCCGGAAAGAATTTGTTGGCCATCAATGGTCACGCCCGCGCCACCCGTCATAAATTGCACGCCGCCCGTCGCGCGCACAAGAAATTGATTCGTGCTGGTGGAGCCAAACGCGTTGGTGCTTGAACTGTCCGCCCAGACAAACGTGCCGTCGTTGGTGGCCTGCGCGTAGGAGCCAGCGGCGAAACTATAATTGCCACCGGCGGTATTTTTGAATCCACCGGGAATGACGGCACCGATTGAGTTGGTCTGAATAGTATTTGCGTTGCCGCCGCCAATCGTTGCTTGGCCGGAAAGATCGCCGATGTGATTGCCGTAACCGCCGGCAATAGTGGAGCCAAAAGCAGAATTTGGAGCGGCAATGGAATAACCAATCGTGTTGCCGTAACCACCGCTGATGGTGGAAGCCGTAGCGTTTGTGCCGATGACATTATTCTGACCGCCGCCAATGACGGAAATCCAGTTATTGCTTTGGATGGTGTTGATGAAGCCGCCGCCAATTACACCGTCCAAGGCGCCCGCTTGTAAAAGGTTCTGATAGCCGCCGCCAATGACGGACTGGTAAGCACCCGCCAAAATGGAATTGTAGATGCCGCCGCCGATGAAAGAACGAAACGCGCCGTTCGTGTTCCGGTTGCCGCCGGCGATGGTCGATTCAAACGAATTCGCCTGAACCAGGTTGAACACCCCGCCGCTGATAGTCGCATAGGTGGCATTGGTTTGAATCGTGTTGTTCTGTCCGCCGCCAATCACGGCATCGAAAGCCGAAATCGTATTCAACGCGCCGCCGAGAATTGCAGAATCGTTCACGCTCGGTCCGATATGATTGCCGGAACCTGCGCCGATGAAGTCCCCAAATGAATTGGAATAAACGAGGTTGCCCAAATTGGGATAGCCGCCGCCCGCAATCACGTTGCCGCCGGACGAAGCGTCCACCGTATTCCAAGTCGTTCCGCCAATCAAACTGCTGACCCCCGCGCCGCGCGGATCCGCCTGCAAGGTCAGCGCGCCATTAAAGGCACCCACGCGGAATTGCATGGTGTCGTAATTTTGATTCGTCGGATTATTAGCAACATAAGCAATCTGTCCCGGCGTGTTGTTCAACGCGTTGTTGAAATTAACTGCGCCCAAAAAGTAAGACGGCAAATTGGTCATCTGGTTTTGCAACACGATCACCGATCCAAAATAGGCGTTCGTCGAAATGAAACGGCCCACCGCAAAAGCGCCCAACACATCCACCGGATAAATTGGCGCGGGGTTGCCGAAACCCACCGGCTGCGAAAAATTATTCTGCGCAGTGAACGTCTGGTTGGAATTCAGGAATGCCACATTCGCCGGCATCTGTGCGGCCGTGAGCCCGTAAAGGCCGCTGCCGTTGCCGAGGAACTGGCCGGTGAAAATGCCGCCGGTGAACGCGCTGCCGTAAAACTGGCCGGTGAAGGTGCCGTTGAAATTATCAGCGCCGTTGTTGAAGTTCACCGGGCCGCTGTAAGTGCCGGAAAGATTTGCGGAAGGAACCGCCCCGCTCAACTGGCTCGCGGGCAAACTACCCGTCACCTTGGTCGCCGACAAGGTGCCGAGCAGATTACTCGCACTGTTCGCCGTGATGGCATAAGGCGTGGGCGTAAGCGGTTGGCGCGGTGCCAGCGTGGTGAAGTTGGCCGCGCCATTCGTCCGCACCGCCATTTCCAGCCAGCGATCCGGCCCAGTGAAAACGCCCGCACCAAAATCCAGCGTGACGGTGAACAGGCCGTTGCTCACCGCGACTGCCGCATTCGTCACGGGGCCAGCGATTAGATTGCCCGGCAAGCCATTCGTGTCGTAGGCCGTGAATTGAAAATCAAATGTTCCGACCGCCAACCCGCTGCCGCTGTTCAAGCGGCCTTGGTAGGTGAAGGCCGTGCCTTGAGCGGAAGCAGTTGATAATCCGCAGTTGATCGTTGAGAGCAGTAACGCGAGCGCGCCGAATCTAAAAAAGGTTTTCATAGTTTGGTTTTCAGGTTTCAGATCTCACGTTTCCGATTTCACTTCTTCTCCGCCAGCTGCTGGACGAGGACTTTAAGCTCGTTCAACTGCGCTTTCAACTCCGCGTTCTCAGTTTCCAGTTTTTCAACTTTCAACTTTCCGCTTTCAACTTTTTGATCCAGACCTTGGATCGCCGCAAGCGCCACGCCGCTTTCGTCCACCACGGAGATGTGTTTGTCGTCGTCACCGTTCAGGCCGAAGGCGGTTCGGAAATCCTGCGCCATCGGGCCGACGTGCCGCACGGTGTCCGGGCCGCTCTTGTAATTCCATTCCGTGATGGGCAGCGTGGCCACCTTCCGCAACGCCTCCGCCACGGAGACGGGGGTGAAATTCTCCTTCGCATTCCGATCGCTGGTCAGCAGGACGCCGTTGGCGGTGACCGTTCCCGCTACCGTCAGATTGCCGTTCGTGTCCACGAGCAGCCGTGTCGCGGCGGCGGTGAGGTCGGCGATTTGCATCCGGCCATCGTCGAGGACGTGCCATTCCCAAGTCCTGCCCGCCGTGGAATTTTTCACGGCGATGGCCGCCGCGCCGATGGAATTGTAAAAGCCGCTGCCCTGCACGGTGAGCGGCACGACGGGGTTGGTGGTGTTGATGCCCACGCCACCTGCCGCGCGGACGAGGAACTGGTTGGCGGCGGTGGAACTGAAATCTGCGTCCTGCGAATCTCCCCAGACGAACGCGCCGGTGTTGACGGCCTTGGCGCGGTTGCCAGCGGCGAAGGCGTAACTGCCGGCAGTATTATTCGCACCACCGGGAATGGCCGAGAAGAATGAGTTTGGTTGGATGGTGTTCAGGTAACCGCCGCCGATGGTCGAGTAGGTGGCGTTCGTCTGGATGGTGTTGACGTAACCGCCGCCGATGGTTGAAACAACGGAGTTCGGCTGGATGGTGTTCTGGTATCCGCCGCCGATGGTCGAGTCATATGAGGACGTCTGGATGGTGTTCTGGAATCCGCCGCCGATGGTCGAGTCATATGAGTTCGGCTGGATGGTGTTGACGTAGCCGCCGCCGATGGTCGAGGTATGTGAGTTTGGTTGGATGGTGTTGCCGCCTCCACCGCCGATGGTTGATTCAAATGAGTTCGTCTGGATGACATTTTGCGCACCGCCGCCCACCGTGGAGAAAACCGAGCCGCTGTCGATTAGGTTGGTGTAGCTGCCGCCAGAATAATTTCCCGCGCCGCCGCCGGCGATGACCGCGCCGACGACGTCCGCCGCCACGGCGTTGCCGCTCCAGCCGCCGACGACGTTGACGGCGTTGCTGCCGTTGTTGATGAGCCGCAGGCCGGTCTGGTTGTTGGCACGGAACTCCACCGGCTGATTGTTCGTGCTGCCGAGGAACTGGCCGTTGGCAACATTGTTGCCGCCGAGTTGCCAGAAGTTACCAGATGAAATTTTGTTCAACGTATCCGCGTTCACATTCGTTACATTCGCGCCGTTGCCGGTGAATGTGCCGGTGAGGTTCACGCCGCCCGCGCCGTTGGTCAGCACGGCGGCGGGGAGCTGCGTGAGGTTCACTGCGCCGGTCACGTTGCCCGCCGTGATGGCGTAGGGCGTGGGTGTGAGCGCCTGCCGCGGCGCGAGCGTGGTGAACGGCCCGATGGCGGTGCGCACATCCAGTTGCAACCAGCGCGCCGCGCCGGGGAAGTTGGTGGCGAAATCCAGCGGCAGGATGAACAGCCCGTTGGTCACGCCCACGATGATGCTTGCGGGCGAGTTCGTGGCCACGGCATTGCCACCGCTGGCGGCGTCCCACAACGTGGTTTGAAACTCTGCGCTGCCGGTGTAATTCGAGCCGCTGCTGTTCAAGCGGCCTTGGTAGGTGAAGGCCGTGCCTTGAGCGTGGGCAGTTGAAAGTTGAGTGACGAGAGTTGAGAGCAGGAGCAAGGCGGCTGCCCTTTGAAGAAGTTTTTTCATAAGCAATGGGAATTTGGTTTAGGCTTCTGACTGATGACTGTCTGGATTTCCCAAAACTTCCCATCCCCGTCAAAGGTTAAAGCGCCGGAACCCAGACAGGTGGCGGCCAGTATGGAATTTAGTGGCCGATTTGAGCCGGCTCAAAATAAACGGTGGGAGAAAATTGGAGCGGACTCACGTCCGCTGCTACGGATAAAGACCGGTCGGGCAAAGCTGCCGCTTTGCCGTGCGAAAGGGGAAGGCGTCGCGGCAGCGA
>CAINDH010000210.1 GCA_903847285.1 uncultured Verrucomicrobia subdivision 3 bacterium
GCGCCATTGCCCGCGAGCGAGAGCAGCAGCGAGGATTGAAACCATCCGCGATGCTGGTCGCTGCCTTCGAGATACATGTCGGCCTGAAACGCTTTGTCTTTGCCGCGAATCTCCGGCCGCCGCGCGATGACGGCGCGCGATGACGAACCGGAATCAATCCACACGTCGAGTGTGTCGCTGGATTTGGCGGTGGCTTCCGCGCCGCTCCAATTCGCCGGCTTCACGAGCGCCCAGAGTTCAGCGGCAGATTTTTCGAACCAGATATTCGAGCCGTTTTTCTCAATGAGATTGGCGACGTTGCAGATGATTTCTTTGTTGAGAATCGCTTCGCCCTTCGCATCGTAAAACGCGGGGATCGGCACGCCCCAGGTGCGTTGGCGGCTGATGCACCAGTCGGGACGCGATTGCACCGCGCCTTTGATGCGATTTACGCCCCAGTCGGGAATCCAGTTCACGCGATCAATCTCGGCCACGGCCTGCTCGCGGAAATGATTGTGATCAATCTTGATGAACCACTGATCCATCGCGCGGAAGATGACGGGCGTTTTGCTGCGCCAGCAATGCGGGTAGCTGTGCGAATAATTTTGCTGCGAGAGCAACGCATTCTTCTGCGTGAGCAGCGCGAGCACGGCTTCGTTCGCCTCGCTTTTGCCGGCCTTGGCAAGAATGGCTTTGCCGATGAGTTCGGCAGGCATCTGCTGCTCAACGGGCAATTCGTTTGAGTATGCGAGCGCGCCGTCGTCGTTCACGGGCGAGTAGATCGGCAGACCGTTCGCGCTGCCGAGCCGGTAGTCGTCCTGACCGTGGCCGGGCGCGATGTGCACAAAACCCGTGCCGGTGTCGGCGGTTACAAAGTCAGCGGCGAACGCCTTGCCGGTGCGATTGCAGAACGGATGCTGATATTGCAGCGGCGCGAGCTGTTCGACGGGGAACGGCGTCTCGGTGTAATTCGCCCAGCCGCATTTTTCCGCGACAGCGGGCAGCAAACCGCGAAACACGATGAAATGTTCCGCGCCGACCGTGGCTTTGACGTATTGAAATTCTTTGTTGTAAGCGACCGCGAGGTTCGCAGGCAAAGTCCACGGCGTGGTGGTCCAGATGACTATGAAGGTATTCGCCTGACCGACGACAGGAAATTTCACATACACGCTCTGACTGATGTGATCGGCGTATTCGACTTCGGCTTCCGCGAGTGCGGTGCGGCAGGGAATGCTCCAATACACCGGCTTTTTGCCGCGATAGACAAAACCCTTCGCGACGATGTCCGCGAACATGCGGAGTTCATCGGCCTCGTATTCCTTGTTCAGCGTGAGATACGGATTTTCCCAATCGCCAAGCACACCGAGGCGTTTGAACTGCTCGCGTTGGAGATCGATGTATTTTCGGGCGTAAGTTTCGCAGGCTTTGCGGATGGTCGCAGCGTCGGCGTCGGTGTTGCCGGCCTTGCGCATCTCTTGGGAGACTTTGAATTCAATCGGCAGACCGTGGCAATCCCATCCGGGGATGTAAGGCGCGCTTTTGCCGCGCAAGGTCTGATACTTGATGATGATGTCCTTGAGGATCTTGTTGAGCGCGGTGCCGATGTGAACGTCGCCATTGGCGAACGGCGGGCCGTCGTGCAGGACAAATTTCTCGGCGTTGGCGCGGGCGGCCTGAATTTTTTCGTAGAGGTTGGCGGCTTGCCATTTTTTCAGACGCTCAGGTTCGCGCGTGACGAGGTCGGCCTTCATCGCGAAGTCCGTGCGCGGCAGATTCAATGTATCTTTGTATTCCATGGCAAAATTTTAGGAGCGCAGACGGTAACAATCAGCGCGGGATGAGTCAAACGCACGGAAGCGGTGGTGGCGGTTCAGCCCGGCTGGAGTGTGAGCAGCCGGATGGAGATTTCGCTTGAAGTTGGTGACAAATCTCCGACAGTAGTTTCGTTGCATGCGATTTAGAAGGCTCCTCTTTCTTGTCCGCCACCTGATCCCCCGTCGTATCTGCCAGACTTATTTATTCTGCGCGATTGTGGCGGGTTTTGCCGTTCGATTCGACCTTCCAGCCTTGGCGGCGGATTTTGAAAACCCGGATTACCTCATTGATAACTGGCAGGGCAGCGGGCAATTGCCGGAAAATTCCGCCGCCGCCCTGGCGCAAACACCGGACGGCTACATCTGGGTGGGCACATACGGCGGACTTATCCGTTTCAATGGAAATGAGTTCAAGCGGATGGACCAGAGGTCTGACGATTCACAAGTGAGCGAGACGGTTTACCGACTGCTGGTGGATCAGCAAGGTCGTTTATGGATGGCCAAGGGAAGTGAACTGTCCGTGCAGGAAAACGCCAGCTGGCGCAAGATGGTAGACTTGAAAAAAAATGGCATCACCGTCCGCAGTCTGGCCGACAGTGCAGACGGACAGATCTGGATCGGGACGCTGGACGGCCAGTTGTTGACTTTCAAGAATGAAAAGCCGGAGCGCGTGCCGACCCCGGAGCCATTGTTCCGCAGCGGGGTATTTTGCTGCCGGGATAAAAAGGACGGTAGCCTCTGGCTGGCCAATCGCGGATACATCGGTCGTTTCTCCCAAAATGGCTGGCAGGCCGTCGGGCCAAAAACAGATGACCGGAAACCATTGGTGGCCGCCGCCGCGCGTGATGGCGGATTATGGGTGTTTTTCCAGCTTTCCCACGAGCTGACACATTTCCGCGCCGATGGTTCGGCGGAATCATTCCCCGCGCCGGCCATCAATGAGATTCGGGAGTTGTTTGAGGATCACGACGGCGTGGTGTGGATCGGTTCGACCTTGACCGGCCTGACTCACCTGAAACCCGGCACGGGTCGCTCCGGAATGATTAACATCACCAACGGTCTCGCCAACAACGTGGTGCTGTCAATTGCCGAAGACCGGGAAAACAACCTCTGGGTGGGCACGGGCAGCGGCGGCTTGCACAAACTTGTGGCGAGAAGATTTTTCAATTTCGGCCTCGAGCAGGGACTGCCCAATCCGATTGTCAGAACCGTCGTTGAATCGGCACCTGGCAATTTCATCGTGGGAACACATGGCGGCGGCATCGCGCGCCTCAAGAATGGCCGAACGACACTGGTGCGGGCCGCAACGAATGCAGCGCCGATGGCCAGCGCCTTCGTCTGGAGCGCATTGCGCGACCACGATGGGCGGATCTGGCTGGGAACCTTCAACGGCGGCCTGCTTTACGAGCAGGATGGCGTTGTGCGACCGTTCACCAACTGGCCGCGGTCGCTGGGTCTGACCATCAACTGCCTTTATGAAGACGCGCAGCGGCGCATCTGGGCCGGCACACATTCAGGTCTGGGCATCATCGAAAAAAAACGCGCGCGTCCCTGGGCGACTGATACCAACAATCCGCTGGCCAATGCCAACGTCCGGTGCCTGGCGGAAGACCTGCACACGGGTGCGTTGTGGATCGGCACCTACTACGACGGCATCTTTCAGTTAAAAGACGGCCGGCTCATTCAGTTTGGCCCGGCCCAAGGTGTCCCGCCGTGGCACGTCTCAGCGTTGAACGTGGACATGGACGGAAATCTCTGGGCCGGCATTTACGCGCACGGGCTGGTCTGCATCCACGACGGAAAAGTTTTTGCGCTCAACCGCACCAATGGTTTGCCGGCGGACACCATCGGCTCGATGATCGAGGACGGATTGGGTTATTATTGGATGGGATCGGATCGCGGCATCCTGCGCGTCGCGGCGGAAGACCTGCGGCGTTTTATCCGCGACCCGGCGAACCTGCCCGCCTTCAATGTTTTCGACCGCAACGACGGACTCGTCTCGCTGCAAAGCGCGGAAGCCATGCAGCCCACCGCCCTGCGCGACACCTCGGGCAAGTTGTGGTTTGCCACGCAAAAAGGTCTGGCGAGCATTACTCCTGCGCGGCTGCGCCTGAACACTAACGCCCCGAACGTTATCATTGAGCGGGTCACCTACGATGATGACGGCAAAAAGATCGTCGTTGAAAATCCCGGGGCGGAAACCATCGCCATCAAAGCCGGCGCGTCAGATTTGAAAATTGACTACGCGGCCTTGAGCTACACGGCACCCGAAAAAATCCAGTTCGACTGCCGTCTTGAGCGGCCGCGTCAAGTCTGGCGGGAAACCGACCGTTCCCGTTCCCAAATTTTTCACTCCCTCGAACCGGGCGAATACCGCTTCACCGTCCGCGCCGCCAACAACGACGGTGTCTGGAACAGCCGCGAAACGGGACTTCGCTTCGTGGTCGAGCCGTTTGTGTGGCAGAGGCTGTGGTTCTGGGCAGCGGTGGCCATTGTGCTCGCTGCCGGAATCGGTTTTGCCGGCTGGCGCTTTGCGCTCATCCAGTTGCAACGCCAGCTCGCGCAATTGAATTTGCAGCGCGAGCGCGTGCGGCTGGCCGCCGTGATGGAGGCGACCACGGACCTCGTCGTTTTTGCAGATGAGCAGGAGAACATCCTGCACATCAATCCGGCGGGACGGCGGTTGCTGGGAATGAACGGTCCGGAAACCGAGCCATTGAAAAAACTTTCCGACTTGCACCCGGCGAAAGAATACGAGCGGATGAAAAACGAGGTGATTCCCTCCTCAGAAATGAAGGGCACCTGGCAGGGCGAATCGGTCGTGCGCGATGCCGCCGGACATGATCTGCCCGTGTCACAGGTCGTCATCGTCCACAAAGACACGTCGGGACGAGTGGATTTCGTCTCGCTCATCGCCCGCGATATTTCCGAACGCAAGTCGGCGGAGGAACGGCAGGCGCGGCTGGAGGAACAACTCCGGCAGGCGCAAAAAATGGAAGCGGTCGGCCAGTTGTCCGGCGGCGTGGCGCATGATTTCAACAACCTGCTCGCAGTCATAAGCGGCAACGTGTCATTGCTGGAACTCGACAGCACGCTGCTGCCGGATCAACGTGAGGCGCTGAATGAAATCAAACTTTCTTCCGAGCGTGCCGCCGCACTGACCCGGCAGTTGCTGGCCTTCAGCCGCCGCCAAGCCATCCAACCGCGCAATGTGGATCTCAACGGCATCGTGGAAAACATGGGGAAGATGATCCACCGCATCCTGGG
Source organism: uncultured Verrucomicrobia subdivision 3 bacterium (assembly GCA_903847285.1). The sequence continues at coordinate 5,061 of CAINDH010000210.1, forward strand.
TGAACCCATCCGCATGGGGCTGGAGTTTTCACCTGCGCCGGCTCTTATCCATGCTGATGCCGGAATGATGGAGCAAATCTTATTGAATCTCGTTGTGAACGGTCGCGACGCGATGCCCGCTGGCGGTGAATTGAAAATCACCATTGCACGGACGGATTTGGACGTCACAGCCGCTGCTGCCATGCCGCTCGCCCGCGCGGGGAAATTTATCACGTTGAGCGTGGCTGACACCGGTGCTGGCATCGCACCGGAAATTTTGACGCGCATTTTTGAACCATTCTTCACCACAAAGGATGTCGGCAAGGGCACCGGCCTTGGACTGGCCACGGTTTATGGTATCGTGCAACAGCACAAGGGATGGGTGCAGGTGCAAAGCCAGCCGAATCGAGGAACTGTTTTCCGCATTTATTTTCCACGCCTGCCGGATTCGGCGCGTGTAGAGACTGAAAGGACTCAAGCCTCTAAAGTTTCCAAGGGAACGGAAACCATTTTGCTCGCCGAGGATGAACCGGCATTGCGTAAACTCATCGTCCGCGCCTTGTCCCGCCAGGGATACCAGATTTTGGAAGCAGAATCGGGCGTGCAAGCCGAGCAGATCTGGGAAAAGCACCAGGCAAAAATCCAATTGCTGCTCACCGACATGGTCATGCCGGATGGCGTCGGTGGCCGGGAACTGGCCCGCCGTCTTTTGGTGCGCCAGCCAAACTTGAAGGTGATTTTTATGAGCGGCTACGATGCGGCCATCGTTGGCCAGGAGAGCGGACTGGTGGAGGGCGTCAACTTCATTCCGAAACCGTTTGATCAAAATGTCCTTTCCAGCATCGTGCGAAAATTGCTGGATGCCTGAATTGCGCTCAAGCACAGGCGGCGGAAATTTTCTCGACGACCGCGCTGGATGAATCACTTGGCTTTAGTTCAATCCATTCACAGTTTCCATGCCGGCGGAACCAGGTGAGTTGGCGTTTGGCAAACTGGCGCGTTTTGATTTTTACAAGTTCAACGGTTTCCGCTAGCGAACGTTCGCCGCGCAGATGTTCGACAACCTGCCGGTAGCCGATGGCTTGCATGGCGAATTTGTTTTCCGCGAGGCCGTGCTTGAGCAGTTCGCGCGTTTCGTCCACGAGGCCGTGGGAAAACATTTCGTCCACGCGGATGTTGATGCGGGCGTGCAGGTCCTGAGATGAGCGCGTAAAACAGAAAAGTTTTGAAGCTGAAGACTCGGGGCTGGAAATCACCTTCCATTCGGCCCGCTGTGCGGAAAATTTTTTACCGGTGAGGCGGATGACTTCCACGGCGCGGATGACACGACGCGGATTTTGTTTGTCAATCTTCTCCCAGGCTTCCGGATCGCGTTCACACAGTTCGGCCAGCAACAATTCAAACGGCGCGGCTTCGAGTTCGGCGCGAAGTTTTTCATCGGACGGCGGCGCTTCGCCGAGGCCGCTCATAAAGGCTTTGAAATAAAGGCCGGTGCCACCGCAGAAAATCGGCGTGCCGTTGCGCGACTGGATTTCACTGACGGCTTTTTGGGCGAGCCGGATGAATTGCGCGGCGTCGAAGGCGGCCGTCAACTCGCACACGTCAATCAGGTGGTGTGAAATTCTTTTCCGCTCGTCCGCCGTGGGTTTGGCCGTGCCAAGGTCGAGACCGCGATAGACTTGCATGGAATCGGAGGAGATGATTTCGCCGCCGATCTTTTTCGCGAGTGCGAGCGCGATGGCGGATTTGCCCACGGCGGTCGGGCCGGCGATGAAGATGGGTTGTTTCATTTCGCAACCGTCGAGCGCGAGCGCCACAACCATAACGCGGCGCCGGCGGTGAAAATCCCGACGCTGACAACTTGCGCTGAAGTCAGGCCGTGGTGGATGTGATCTGCCGGATAATCGCCACGGAAATGTTCAGCGATGGAGCGGAAGACGGCGTAACCCATAAGATACGCGGCGAAGATTTGCCCGTGGAATTTTTTGCGCAGAAAGAACCATTCGAGCGAGAGAAATAAAAGTAAGTTCAGCAACGCGTCGTAGAGTTGCGTCGGATGCACGGCGGTTCCGGCGGTCGCGTGGTCGGCTGGAAAATGAATTGCCCATGGCAGCTCGCAGGGATAACCGTAGCAGCAGCCATTCATCAGGCAGCCAATGCGTCCGAAAACGCTGCCGAGCGCGATGCTGGGCGCGAGGATGTCGGCAATTTTCCAGACGGGAAGTTTTTTCCAAGCAAGAAAGATGGTTCCTGCCACGGTTGCGCCGATGAGGCCGCCGTAGAAAACCAGCCCGCCATGTTGAACCATGAAGATTTCCGAGAAGGGCTGGCTGGCGAACTCCTGTTTCCAATACGTCGTCACATAAACCGTGCGCGCGCCGATGATGCTGCCGAACATCAGCCAGAGGGTCACGTCGGCGATGATATCGCCGTGGACATTCGCGCGGTGAGCGCGGCGGGTAGCCGTCCACAAGCCCGCGAGAAAACCCAGCGCCATCATCACGCCATACCAGCGGACGGGCAAGGAACCGAGTTGAAAAGCAATCGGATGCACGGCGGGAAGTTAGACTGGCGCGCGGCAAATAGGAATTTGAAACTGACTCTCGGTTTGTGCAGATGCCAGATGACCTCTGAAAATTCAGTGTTCATTCCCGCGCGGCCAATTATCATAGCCGTAAGATGAACAAGCTGTTGCTGATTGATGACGAAGAAGACGTGCGGTATTCGCTGGAACGGATTCTCGCTTCGGAGGAAATTGAACTCGCCACCGCCGCCAGTGGTGAGGAGGGTTTGAAGGTTATTCCGAAATTCAAACCTGACCTCGTGCTCATGGATGTCCGCATGACCGGCATGACGGGTTTGGAAACCCTTCGTAAAATACGCGTCACTGATCCGAAGCTGCTCGTAATTTTGATGACTGCGTATGGCACTACGCAGACGGCCATCGAGGCGATGAAACTGGGTGCTTACGATTATCTGCTCAAGCCGTTTGACATTCCCAAACTTAAGGAGCTTATCGCCAGCGCGCTTAAGGCCGCGCGCGATATGAAACAAGTTGTGTCATATCAGCCGCTGTTGGCATCGGAAGATTACGAGCTTGGCATCATCGGTCGCAGCGGACCGATGCAACAGGTCTTTAAGCTCGTCGGCCAAATTTCCGCCACGGATGCCACCGCACTTATCACCGGCGAAAGTGGCACCGGCAAGGAGCTCGCCGCTCGCGCCATCTATCATCATAGCGACCGCGCGCAACAGCCATTCCTCGCCGTCAACTGCGCGGCGATTCCCGAACAACTGCTCGAAAGCGAATTGTTCGGCCACGAGCGCGGCGCGTTCACCGGGGCCGCCGTCCAGCGCATCGGCAAATTTGAGCAATGCAACAAAGGCACGATTTTCCTCGATGAAATCGGCGACATGACGCCGGCCACACAGACAAAAATTCTTCGCGTGCTGCAATCCGGCACTTTTGAACGCGTCGGCGGCAACGCGCCTATCAAGGTGGACGTTCGCGTCATCGCCGCCACCAACAAGCCGCTGGAAGCCGCCGTCGCTGCGAAACAGTTCCGCGAAGATTTATTTTACCGCCTAAATGTCGTGCGCATTCATCTGCCGCCGCTGCGCGAACGTCGCGATGACATTCCGCTGCTTGTAAATTATTTCCTGGAAAAAATTGCCCGCGAACAAGGTCGTCAGCCCAAGTCCATCGCCATCGCCGCCGGCAAGCTGCTGGAAAAATACCACTGGCCCGGCAACGTTCGTGAATTGGAAAACGCCATCCGGCGCGCCCTCGTCCTCGCCAAGAGCGACGCGATTTTGTCTGGAGATTTGCCGCCGGAAATTTCCGGAGCCGCCACCGGCGTGGCTGCGCCACCTGCCACCACCGGTGCGGCTGAGGCCGCCGCGACGGATGCCGCCGCCATCGCGCGCCAGTTATTTCAATGGGCCAAGCGCGATCCAAAATTGAAAATCATTCCCGCCGTCGAACGCGAACTGGTGATTCAAGCCTTGAAGGAGACAAACAATAATCAAGTGCACGCCGCCAAAATGCTGGGCATCACCCGCGCCACCTTGCGGAAGCGGATTGAGAAATTCGGGATTCAGCGCGAGTTGAACGTAAAATGAATCCGGCGAACAATTCCGAGCGGAGTTGGATGCCGCTGGCGGTCAGCGTTTTCGCCGCTTGGATTATCGCGGCCTTGCTTTCGGATTTTGTGCTTTATGCGGATGGCGCGCATGAGTTCATCAAGGTTTTAGAAAAGCAGGATTTCATGTCGCTCTGGTGGTCGCAACATTTTGCATATTGGACTTATGAAATCCCGCTGGTGTTGGCGATCAAGCTGGGCGTTACCGATTTATCCTGGTTGCGGTTTGCCTATGGCGTGGGTTGTCTGCTGCCGTGGCCGCTGGCGCTAACTATCTGCTGGCGGATTTCGCCAAAAAATTTCTGGCTGGCGGCGGCGGGATGTGCGGCGGGCTACTTGAACGGAGCCTATATGCCGGTGGGGCAGCACTGCGTGACTCACGCGATGTTTTGGCCGGCACTATTTGTTCTGCTGTTCGCGCAGCCAATCAAGTTTGGCTCGGCGCTGGTATTGCTGGCCATGGCCACCGGGCTCCAATTTGGATACGAGTCGCAGACATTTTTTTCGATGCCGCTTTTTGGTCTGGCACTGTGGCGGGCGTATCAGGAAAAACTCGCAAGCCGACAGGTGGCCTGGGTTTATTTTTTGGTGATCGCCGTTTTGTTTTTCTCCAGCGTGTTGAACGGTGTGTTTTCGTTGCTGATGCCGGAAGCGCCGGCCAACCTTCAAGGCTTCAAAAAGGGAACATTGGCTATGTTGACCAATCCCGGCTGGACGGTTGGATTGACCATGCTGCTGGGTTTGCTGGCGGTGCTGGCGTGTGCCTCGGAAAAAATCTGGCGGGCGATGACCAGTCTGGGCGGGTTTGGTTTTACCGTCATCGGCATCTTGATTTGGGGCAGCTGGCCGGTGCTGGCTTCAAATCAACTGGACACGGGCGTGCAATACGACCATCGCTCGATGAATTTATTCGTGCCCATGGCGCTGCTACCGCTGGGCTGGATTTTGGCCTTTCGCTCTGATTGGCTGACGCCTTATGTCACCCGATTAAAATCATTGGTTGCCGTTTTGCTGCTGGCGCAATCATTGTGGCATTTTTCATGCGCCTGTCTTTGGTATAGCGACACGGTTTCCATGCGCCAGATATTGACGACGAAGCAAGGTATTTACCCAGTGCACGGCACCTTGATGGCGGCTCACGGGATGCTTGGGCGCGATTTACGGGCTGATGCCATTGGCGGGCGCTTTGATTGGTCGTGGCCGTGCCTGAGCATCGCCCTCTCGCCAAAACATGATGTCGGCTGCCTGATTTGCTCGGAACTTTTTTTGGATCCAGTCATGCGGCAACGTTGTTGGCAGCCATTTGATCCATTTCAGCCCGCCACGCTGCCGAAACTGGAGCGGTATGGGATTAATTATTCAAACTATACGGCAAAGCTTCAGCAGCAACTGACACCAAATTAGATGAAGCGAAATGCGTAAAAGCCTGTCTTGACGCAAGACACTTTGTTGTTATTCTCACCAACTCATTATTTGGCCGCAGGCCAGTTTGATTTAATTTTATGAAACGCCAGTATCAACCGTCGAAAGTCCGCCGTAAACGCCAGCACGGATTCTTGAACCGCAACTCCACCAAGAGCGGCAAGGCCACCCTGGCTAACCGCCGCCGTAACGGCCGCAAGCGCCTCACGCCGGTTTGATTTCGTGAACGCCGCGTCGAAACGCCTGCGCTTGGGCCGCCCCTCGCGGCTCGCGCAAAGCCGCGATTTCGCGCGTGTTCGGCAGCAGGGCGAACGACTCACCCTCGGTTGCCTCATAGCCAACTGGAGTAAGTTACCACTTGGCTGTTCGCCCAAACTGGGTGTTGTCACCAGCAAAAAAATCGGCGATGCCCCCGTTCGCAGCCGCGCCCGGAGGTTGCTTCGTGAAAGTTTCCGGCTGCATCAGCATGAATTTACCCAGCCGATTGAATTGGTCCTGGTTGCGCGCAATTCCATTGCCCAAAAAGATTTTGCCGGAGTGGAAAAAGATTTTCTCGCCGCGCTGAAACGCGCGAACTTGCTGAAGAACTGAACCGTGAATCCGCTCCAGCACATTTTGATTTTCGCCGTGCGCGCGTATCGCCTCACGATTTCTCCGGCGCAGATTTTTTTATTTGGTGCCGGCGGATGTCGTTTCACGCCGAGCTGTTCGCAATACATGGTGGACGCGGTGCAGACGCACGGTGCGTTGAGCGGCAGTGCGCTAGCGGCAAAACGAATTTGTCGCTGCAATCCGTGGGGCGGCCGTGGTCACGATCCAGTCCCGGAAAAGCCGTGCGCGATTCACGCCTCACGCCTCACTATTTAATTTCATGGATAAAACAGGAATCATCGTCGTATCTATCTGCGTCTTGCTGCTCGGTTGGTGGTTTGTAGATCAGCGAAAATTGGAAGTAGAACGCGCCCACTGGCGGCAGACCAATGACCTTGCCCAAGTGCAGGCGCAACTCGTCGCTGCTGCGAACGGAAGCAATGCTCCTGCCGCAACTGTTGCAGCCGTAAACACCGCGACTACTGCCGTCATGCCCGTGTTCGACACGAACACGCCTGAGCAAACCATCGTGCGGACGAATGGTCGGGCCCGCTACACCTTCACCTCGCGTGGCGGCGGCTTGAAACTGGTCGAGATGCTCGACTATCCGGAAACGATCTCCGCACGCTGGAAGGGGAAGATTCATAACGCCGCAATGCTCGCCTCGCTGAATACCAAAGCAGCGGTTCCCGTGCTCGCGGTGCTGGGCGATGCTAGTTTGATCGGCGATGGCAATTTTACTTTGACCGCATCTGGCAACGGCGTGCACGCAGAAAAAACGCTCGCGAACGGCCTCGTGCTGGCAAAGGAATTTCAGTTCAGCTCCAATTTTCTCGTCAACGCAAACGTGAGTTTGAAGAACACTTCCGGCCAGCCGATCTCGTTGCCAGCGCAGGAAATCGTCGTCGGCACGGCTACGCCGATGGATGCGGATGACGTGGGCAATCTTTGGGGCGCGCTGTGGTGCGATGGCACTAACGCGACGGATAATCCGGTGACGGCGTTTTCTGGCGCCGGTTTTAGCTGCTCGCGGGGCGTGCCGAAAACCGAGATCCGCGTGGGTGCGGGCAATGTGGCATGGGCGTCGGCGCACAATCAATTCTTCGCGGTCATGGCCATGACCAAAACCAACGAGCCGGCTCACGAAATGGTCGCGCGCCCGGTGACGTTGCCGCGTTTTGAAGATGCTGGCACGGCGACGAATTCACCCGCCCCGCAAGGCGTGCAGACTGCGCTTGTCTATCCGGCGCAAACGCTCACTGCAAATTCATCCTTGGAACGGCAAATCGTCTTGTTCGCTGGGCCGAAAGAATTTCGCACGCTGGCGGTCATTGGTGCGGATTACAAAAACAACGCTGATCAAGTAATGAATTGGGGCACGGGCTTCGCGAGCTTCTGGGGCGTCGGCACATTCTTCGCCAAGCTCCTGCTGTCTGGCATGAACGCGTTGCACGATCTGACCACGCTGGGCTATGGCTGGACGATTGTGCTGATTACGATTCTCATCAAGGCATTGTTCTGGCCCCTGACCGCAGCGAGCACGCGTTCGATGAAAAAGATGGCTGCGCTCCAACCGGAGATGGCCGCGCTAAAGGAAAAATATAAGGACGATCAGCAGAAATTTGTCCAGAAGCAGATGGAGCTTTGGAAAAAAAACAAGGTCAGCCCCATGAGCGGATGTTTGCCGATGCTGGTGCAGATGCCGGTGTTCATCGGCTTCTTCATCATGATCCGCAGCGCGATTGAATTGCGTGGCGCGAGTTTTCTGTGGGCGGCGGATTTGTCCAAGCCTGACACTCTCTTCATGATTCCGGGCATCACTTTTATTCCCTTCCTCAGCGCGCCAGATGGCAGCGGTATGCCATTCAACCTGCTGCCGTTGTTCATGGGGGGCGCAATGCTCTGGCAGTCGCACCTCACGCCCGCCTCTCCCGGTATGGACCCTGCGCAGCAAAAGATGATGCGCTGGTTGCCGGCGATTTTCATTTTGTTCCTCTACAACTATTCGTCCGGCCTCGCGCTCTACTGGACGGTTAACAACCTGCTCACCATTTTGCAGACCAAGCTGACGAAGGCGAACACGCCGGCGGCCGTTGCCGCAACTCCGGAATTGACGGCCGCGCCCAAAAAGAAAAAATAGCGCCGTGATCCAGCGGTATTTTTAATTTTGCTTTCTTAATTTTTAATTTCTATGCCCGCGCAACCTAAAGAAATTGTTGAAAAAATCCTCGGCTCGCTGGGTTTCCCGGTGACCGTGGCGGAAAAAACGTTTGATGGTGAACTCACGCTCGACGTAACGACCGAGGACTCTGGTAGGCTCATTGGTCGCCAAGGTCAGACGCTTGCCGACTTGCAATACCTCACCAACCGCATCTTGTTCCAGCAGGACCAGGGCGCGCCGAAAGTGACCGTGGATGTCGGTGGCTATCGCACGCAAGCGCGTGATGTCCTGATCAAGAAGGCCAAAGATGCCGCCGAAAAAGTCCGCCGCTATGGCGACGCCGTTGAGCTCGAGCCGATGGGTTCCTTCGACCGCCGCATCGTGCATCAAGCCTTGCGCGATGACCCGGATGTGGAAAGCCACAGCGTCGAAGTGGAAGGCACGGAAAAGAAAGTCCTCATCCTGCGCCCGAAGCGGCGGTAGCATTTGAAGCCGGAATCGGAACGCTATCCAGCTTGATAAAGCTTGGCGCAGTAAGGTGAAAATTTTACGGCTTCAAGATCAGGATTCAGAGAGGGGTGCCGATGAGTGGTGAAAATTTAAAAACAAAAAAGCGCGGACAATATTGTCCGCGCTTTGTTTTTTCGGTGAAAGTTTTCTACTCTACAATCTTCAGTGTATAGGTCTTGGAAGCCTCGCTATTCGGCTGTGGGGCAGTGCCAAAGTTGTTGTAGAGGTAGTCGAACTTAAATTTGTAATCCACGGAGTTGGCGCCGGCGGGCACTTGCACGAGACCTTCCCAGCGGTTCCGCACCAGTGGCACCGGTCGCAGCGGTGACGGCTGGCCGTTGACGACAACGTAGGATTTGATGCTGTCCCAACGCAGCGCCTGCTGGTTGGAATTGAAGGCGACCTCGACCGGGTAGAGGTTGTTCGCATTGCGATGCTGCTGGTTGGGCGTAAGGCGCGTGAACTGTCCAGTCGTGCAGCCAGCGAGCAGCAAGACGGGTAAAAGCATTAAAATTTTCTTCAACATAGCGCGGAAGCATGACAGAAAAAGAGCTTCCTTGTAAAGTTGGATTTCCGCACTTGAACGCTTGTCTAGATTCCGCAATCCTCTGTCCGCGAATTCCAAAAACCGTTTCCAAACCAGAAGAACTTTGCATTTATGAGTTTCAATTCCGTTAACGAACAGATTGGCCGCCAGCGCTGGACTATCTGTGCGCTGATTTTCGCCGCCACCACCATCAACTATCTGGATCGAAACGTTCTCGGTTTGCTTAAGGACACGCTGGCTTCGTCAGGTGTGTTTGGCGAGGACAAGGCACAAGAACTGAACTATTCGCGAGTCGTGATCTGTTTCCAGTTCGCTTATGCAATGGGACTGCTCTTTGTTGGCAAGCTGATTGACAAGGTTGGCACTAAGCGCGGCTACGCCTGGGCGCTGATCGGCTGGAGCATCGCCGCCATTGGCCATGCATTTGGGCATCATACCTGGAGTTTTGGCTTCTGGCGCGCGGCGCTCGGCGTGACCGAGGCGGGCAATTTCCCTGCCGCCAACAAGGCCGTTGCCGAATGGTTTCCGAAAAAGGAACGCGCCTTCGCCACAGGCCTCTACAATTCGGGTGCGAACGTCGGCGCCATTGTCGCGCCGCTCACTGTGCCTTACATCGCCAGTGCGTGGGGTTGGGAATGGGCGTTTATTCTTACTGGCATCATCGGCTTTACCTGGCTCGCATTCTGGTATCCTCTTTACGCATCGCCGTCGGCGAAGCTGCAAAGCGGTCAACTTTCAAAATCGGAATATGATTTCATTCACAGCGATGTGGATGAACAGGAAGCCGAGAAAGCCGATGTCGCCAAGGTCAAAGTCTCGTGGTTTAAGCTGCTGACTTTCCGCCAGACGTGGGCGTTCGTGATTGGAAAATTTCTGACCGACCCGATTTGGTGGTTCTTTCTCTTCTGGTTACCCTCCTTCCTGAACGGAGAAAATGCCCGCAAGATAAAAGAATTCATGGCCGCCTTTCCGGCCGATCCTAACACGCTTAAGGTGAACGCGTATCTCGTCGCTCATCCGGGTTACACAGGAGCTTTGACCAAAATACCAGATGTGATTTTCCCTGGCGTCATCAGTTGGCAGTTCGCCGTGGCGGTCGTTTACTGCATCTCCACCGTCGGTTCAATTTCTGGCGGCTGGTTGCCAAAGAAATTAATCAACGGCGGCATGGATGCCAACAAGGCCCGCAAACTAGCGATGTTCATCATCGCCTTGTTCCCATTGACTGTGCTGCTCGCCTCGCGCGTCGGCGCAATTAACACCTGGTATGCAGTGTTCACTATTGCCATTGCCTGCGCTGCACACCAAGCGTGGTCAGCCAACATCTTCACGACTGTTTCCGACATGTTTCCCAAAAAGGTAATTGCCTCCGTCACCGGCATCGGCGGCATGGCTGGCTCGGTTGGCGGCATTTTGATTGCCTATCTCGCCGGCTTGATGCTTCAGCACTACAAAGATCTCGGGAAAATCCAGGTCGGCTACGGCATCATGTTTATCATTTGCGGTGTGGCTTACATCACCGCTTGGACGCTGATGCACCTGCTCGTGCCGAAGTTCAAGAAGATTGTCGTGTAAGGCGCTAAATATTTCTGCAAACAAAAAGCCCGTTTAAGAATTTCTTCAACGGGCTTTTGAATTTCTAAATACAGATCAAATCGTCTGGCTCAAATAACCGCCGTCCACACAGATGTCCGTGCCGGTCACGAACGAACTTGCGCCGTGCGCTGCGAGGAAAATGCACGCGCCGACCAGCTCCTTCGATTCGCCGAAACGGTTCATCGGCGTGTGACCCCAGATCGCTTTCGTGCGCGCCGTGGGTGAGCCGTCGTCGTTGAAAAGCAACTTGCGATTTTGTTCCGCCGGAAAAAATCCGGGCGTAATCGTGTTCACGCGCACGCCTTTGGTCGCCCATTCCCGAGCGAGGAACTGCGAGAGATTCAGCACCGCTGCCTTCGCGGCGGAGTAACTCATCACGCGTGACAACGGCAGATGCGCCGAAACGCTCGCAATGTTGATGATGCTGCCTTTGCCGCGCTTACACATCCCCGGACCGAATTCCTGGCAGGGCAAAAACGCACCGCCGATATAATTCAAATCCAGATTTGCCTGAAGCGCTTCGAGCGAAATGTTCTCGAATGGATTTTCCGCCGTGACCGTCACCTTCGGATCGTTGCCGCCCGCGGCGTTCACGAGAATCGTCGGCGCGCCGAGTGCGGCTTCGATTTTCTTGTGCGCTTCCGCTAGGCTCGCGCGCGAGCTGGCGTCGCAGGTGAAAAACGCCGCGTTGCCGCCGGCGTCTTTGATGGCTTTGACGCGGGCTTGGCCACGTTCTTCGTTACGGCCCAGCACGGCGACCTTCGCGCCCGCGGCGGCAAGACCATCAGCCAAAGCGCCACCTAAAACGCCCGTGGCTCCGATGACGACCGCCACTTCGCCTTTAAGAGAAAAAATTTCTGTATTCATATTTTTTTGTTGGTAGGGCTGACCTGCCGGTCAGCCAAAAAGGCGGCGCAGCAGCGCCGCTCTACCTTGGTTGAATTTTACCGCTGCACGCGAGCGCCGCCGCCACCGATGGTTTTTTCCACTTCCTTGCGCGTGGCCATCGAAGTATCGCCCGGCGTGGTCGAAGCCAATGCGCCGTGGGCCGCGCCGTATTCAACCGCCTTCTGCGCGTCGTTGAATTCCATGAAACCAAATTGCACGCCGGAGGCAAAACTGTCGCCGCCGCCGACGCGGTCAAGGATTTCAAGGCCGGGATACTGTTTGCTCTCGTGGAATTTGCCGTCGTGCCAGAGAATCGCGCTCCAGTCATTCTTCGTGGCGGTGATGACGTGGCGCAGCGTAGTCGCGGCGACCTTGAAGTTCGGGAATTCTTTCACGGCCGTCTCGATCATCGCCTTAAAAGCGTCGGTCTCGATGTGCCCGAGCGTTTCCTGGCCTTTGACGGCAAAGCCGAGCGAGGCGGTAAAATCCTCTTCGTTGCCGATCATCACATCCACATACTTTGCGATCTCGCGATTCACTTCCTGCGCCTTCTTCAGACCGCCGATGGTTTTCCAAAGCGAGGGGCGATAGTTCAAATCGTAGCTGACAATCGTGCCGTGTTTCTTGGCGGCTTTGACGGCCTCGACGGTCAATTCAGCCGTGGAAGCGGAGAGCGCCGCATAGATGCCGCCGGTGTGAAACCAGCGCACGCCGACCTTGCCGAAGATGTGATCCCAGTCAATGTCGCCGGGCTTGAGCTGCGAGGCGGCGGTGTTGCCACGGTCGGGATTGCCGACCGCGCCGCGAATGCCGAAGCCGCGCTCGGTGAAATTCAAACCGTTGCGAACGGTGCGGCCGATGCCGTCGTCTTCACGCCACTTGATGAAGTCCGTGTCCACGCCGCCCTGCATGATGAAGTCCTCGACCAAGTGGCCGATTTCGTTGTCCACGAACGCGGTGATGACGGCGGTTTTGTAGCCGAAACATTTGCGGAGGCCGCGCGAGGTGTTGTATTCGCCGCCGCCTTCCCAGACTTGGAAATTGCGGGCCGTGCGGATGCGTCCTTCGCCGGGGTCAAGGCGCAGCATGACTTCGCCGAGCGAGATTTGATCGTATTTGCAGGTAGATTTGTCGCGTAGTTGAATGCTCATAATTTTAGGTTTTGAAATGTGTGAATTAAGGCGGCCAAAAAACTCAAGCTGGTTGTGATTCCCATTCCCGGGCACGGGCAGCAAAAGCCGCCGCATTTTCCGGCCAGTCATGAAGCGTGGCCGGATCAAAATCCGCGCCGTTCGGCCAGACCAGCGTTTGGACTTCCGGATCAATCCGCACCTGATTGAAAATTGAAAGGTCCTGCAGCGGGCCATAAAGCTCACCCGCCAGCACCGGACGAAAATCAATCACCTGCTCCGTCGCGTCGTCAAAACCGACGCGCACCGTGTAAGGCGCGACCATTTTGACCGAGCAGACTTTGTTGATGGGATGTCCGGTTTTCATTGTCATTGCAAAGGTGCGATTGGCTGCGGCCGTTGTCCAGCCTGCAATCGCCGCCAGTCTTCCAGCAGCGACTCTTGATGCAGTTCCGCCCAAGCTTCAACCAGGCGCTGCTGGCGTTTGGGCAACTCGCCGCCGATGAGCTCAACGGGATTGATGCCATAGACCGCAACTCCGTCCTGATAATAAGCGTGGAAGCGCGGCGTGTGATGTTGCACGCCGGCTTCCATATACATCCGGATGATGATTCCGAAAAA
>CAINDH010000211.1 GCA_903847285.1 uncultured Verrucomicrobia subdivision 3 bacterium
ACGCACTACACCGCGACCAGCCGCGATGATTTTCTGCAATCCTTCGGCCTCGCCGTCTATTGCCCGCTCAACGACAACGTCGCGCTGCGCGGCTTCGTGAGCTATGACAGCCTCGCGACCGACGGCTTCTACGCCAACAACTACGATAAACTCGACGCCGGCGTCGGCTTGAATCTCACCGTCCGCTTCTGAAGATTTTTCAACGCGTGACCGGCGGCTGGTGGTAAGTGTGGCACTCCGCGCAGGTGTCCGCCACGCCGCCGCGCGGACTGTGGCATTCGGCGCAGGTTTCCTTCGCGGGCAACAAAATGTCCGCCGTGTCCTTGCTGTCAATCGCGTCGTGGCATTTCTCGCAAGAAACTCCCGCATGTTTGGCGTGATTGAACTTCGCCTGCGCCTGCCAGCGTTCCGTCTGAATTGGCTTCGTGATTTCCGGCGAACCGGCGGTTGAAGCTTTCACCTCGTGGCAATACGCGCAGCCGGGGAAAATCGCCCGTGTCGCGCCGTTCACGCTGCCCACGCTGATTTCCGGCGCGGCCGTCGCCGTGCTGAAGAAAACCTGCTTCTCCAAATCCTCGCCGTTCCCAAATTGCGCGCGTAGCCCCGCGAGTTTTTGCTGAACAAAATTATTTTCGTCCGCGACATTTTGTTTCGCCGCCAAATCGGAATACTGCTTCGGCAAGCTGCGCAGATAAGCTGACACAAATTCCGCACTACCGTGCGGCAGTTGCAGTTCCGGCGTCTCCGGATCGAATTGCAACGAGTGGCACACGCGGCAGTTTTTCTCGAAGGCCACGGGTTTCATCAGCGCACCCGCCGCGTCCGGCTGATGACAAAACGCGCAGCCCAATTTCTCGCCACCGGGCAATTTTGGAATCGTCGTGCCCGTCAGGTGCAGCGCGTGGTTGAATTTCAGCGTATCCGGGTCGCGCAACTTTTCCGTGATGAATTTGAATTGCGGATGATCGTCCGCGAAGTGGTGCATCACCGGCGTCTTCGGGCTGACCGCCATTTTCGCCGCATCGGCGTGACAGAAACCGCAGTGCGCGTCCGTCGTCGCCGCCATCTTGGCGCCCTGATGTTCCGCGTGGCAGAACGCGCAGGAAATCTGCGGCGCGTTTGGCTGATGAAAATTTCTGCCCGCGTGGCATTTCACGCACGCCGCATCAATCACCGTCGGTTCCTCCGCCTTCGCCAACGCGAGCTGTTTCAAATCCAAAATGCCCGGCTGTGCGCGCAACGCCGCGTTCACCAAGCCGTTCGGCCCGGAATTTCCGGCGACATGGCACGCGCCGCAATTTTGGTGTAAATGATTCGTCGCCGCGAGCGCCGCGAACGCCGCACCGGAATGCGGATCGGAAATGGTTCCCGGATTTATGAAATGGTTTCGCCACGGCGGATTGCCGAGAATGGCCAGCAGCACCGCGCACGATGCGGCAATGATCGCCAGCGTCACGCGCCCGCGCCACAAGCGGAGCGTCGGCACGGGTGAACATTTCGCAATCGGTCGGCAGCAACTTCCGTCCGGCAGCGGACCAGCTTCGCATTCGCCACCGGTTCGCGTGCAAATCCAGCGGCCCTTGGTTTCGCCCGGTTTGATTTTCAAAACCGGTTTGCACTCGGCGGTTGCGCCGCAATGGCCTTTCGCATCCGGCCCTTGCCGGCACGCCTTGCCCTCGCACGCGTGGCCGCAAATCCAGTTTTGATTTGGCCGCGCGTAATTGTGCGCGTCAAAATCCGGCGCCGGCAATTGCTCGCTCATCGCGCACCTCCCGAAAAGCCGAACACCAAAACAAGGTGCAGTGCGGTGAAAATGAGCAAGCCGTAGGTCAACGGAATGTGCACAAACAGCCACAGCCGCAAGGTAAGTTGCAACGCGCGGTGATAGTCCAGCCCGTCCTTCTGACGGACGAGCGCGGCCAGCTTGGAGATTTTTTCTTTTTCAATGTCGTTGGCGAAACGGCGCAAGTCTTCCAACTCCGCGAGCAGCGCGCTCACTTCGCGGCGCGACTCCGCCAGATGATTCCAGAAATTTTTTGGGCCGGAGAAAAACGGCGCGAGCCGCTTCGTGTAAAACTCCGCGATGACCACGGATTTTGCCGCTTGGCCGACCGCAAGGTCTTCCGCCTCGGTTTTCAGCGCGTGCCGGATGGCGGGAATTTTTTCAAAGATGACCTCACCACCGCGCGTCGCGAGCCGGCGCGGCAGCACGCGACTGAAAAACAATCCGACGAATCCGCTGCCGCTGACCAGCACGAACAGCCACGCAAGCGTGATCTCAAACCAGCCGTGCGGCAGACGGACGTTCAGGTGAATGAGAAACAGCAGCGTCGTGAAAAATCCGAGGTAGACGTGGATCTGCAGCCACGTCTCGGATTTGCCGAGCGGCAGGAACGGCAGTTTTTTCCGCACGTTGTAAATCGTCAGCACAAACATCCCCGCGAGCAGCGCCCAGCCGGTGAGATAGGCATAGTTCGGCAGCGCGTTGTATTTTCCATTCAGCCACAACGCTCCAACTGTCGCGGCAATCAGCGCGAACAGGCCGAAAATAAATTGGCGGCGGAAGCGCGTCATAACTTCAACCACTTCGACAGCGAATCCAGATTGTTTAAGTTCATCCGCGTGAGCGCGCCGTGCGGGCAGGCGCGTTCGCAGGATGGACCGCCGTGGTTTTCCACGCAGAGATCGCACTTGGTCGCCTTGGCGATGGGTTTCATTTCCTGATCTACTAGCAGTTCACCGCTTTCATCACGCACCTCGACCATACGGATGGCGTCGTAGGGACAGTTCGTGAAACAAGATTTGCAACCGATGCACGTGGCAGGATTGATGACGACCTGACCAGCGAACGACTCGCGATGGATCGCGCCGGTCGGGCAGCC
>CAINDH010000212.1 GCA_903847285.1 uncultured Verrucomicrobia subdivision 3 bacterium
CAAGGCGCGCAGCCGAAGGCGAAGTCATCACGAAAATTTTGGCGAGCACGTAGAAGACGTGATCCAGCCAGCTCACTTCGCTGCATGAAATTTTCCAAACCGCAGCGCCAGCGTCGGCAGCACCAGCAGGTTCAGCGCGGTTGAAGTTACCAAGCCGCCGAGAATTACAATCGCCATCGGGCCTTCAATCTCGCGGCCCGCGCTGCCGCTGCCGATGGCAAGCGGCAACAAGCCGAGGCCGGTCACGAGCGCCGTCATAAGGATTGGCACAAGCCGCTCCGTCGCGCCGCGCCACGCGGTTTCCACGCCCCACGTCATCCCTTCCACGCTGACAAGATGTTCGTAATGCGAGACGAGCATGATGGAATTCCGCATCGTGATGCCGAACAGCGTCACGAAGCCCACCAGCGTGCCGAGCGAGAGCGAGGCCTGCCCGTCGTCGCCAAAATAACCGACGCTGAAAATCGCCAGCACGCCGCCGACGAGCGCGAACGGCACATTTGCCAGCACCAACAGCACCTGGCTCGTGCGCCGCAAGGCTAGCGTCAACAGCAAAATGATTCCGCCCGCCGCTGCGAGTGAATGCAGCGCCAGCTCCCGCCGCGCGGTGGATTGCTGTTCCGCCGCGCCGCTGAATTCAACGTAAGTTCCCGCCGGCAAAGCCACCTGCGCGCCGACAAGTTTTTTTGCCTCCGCCACGAACGACGCCACATCGCGACCCGCTGGATTGCAAGTCACGGTCTGACGCCGCCGAGCGCCTTCGTGCAGAATTGAGTCGCGCCCTTGTGCGAGGGAAATCTCCGCGAGTTCGCGTAGCGGCAGTTCCATGCCCGCGCTGTTCTCCACGAGGAGCTCGCCGATGCGCGTCGGATTTTTGCGCGCGTCGTCTGCGAGCAACAACCGGATATTGCTGACGCGCCCGCCATCATAAATTTGCGCCACGCGGTCACCTTCGTAGGCGGTCTGCACCGCCTCCAAAACTTCCGTCGGACGAAAACCAAACTGCGTGAGCCATTCCGGGCGCAACCGGATTTGAATTCGCGGCTCGCCTGCGCCAGCCGATTGCTGCACATCCGCCGCGCCGGGGATTTTTCCCAACAGCACTGAAATTTCCCGAGCCTTCGCATCGAGCACGTCAAGGTCATCGCCGAAAACATTGATGACCACCTGCGCGGTTTCGCCCGCGATGCTTTCGCCGATGCGGTCGCCGAGAAACGTCAGGACTTCCGTCTGGATGCCGGGAAATTTCGCGAGCGTGTCGCGGATCTCATTTTGCACCGTCTCCTGATCATCCACCGCGCTGGGTTTCATTTCGACATGAAGTTCCGATTTGTTCGGCCCCCAAGCATCTTCTCCAAGTTCCGCGCGACCGATCTGATGGCCGACAGTCTGAATCGCCGGGTTTGCCAATACCGCCTGAGAGATACGTGCGCCGAGACGCCGCATCTCTGGCAATGACGTTCCGGGAATCATCTGCACATGGCAGACAAAATGGCCTTCGCGAAACTCCGGCAAAAATTCC
>CAINDH010000213.1 GCA_903847285.1 uncultured Verrucomicrobia subdivision 3 bacterium
CTACTACGGCCGGCAGCTCGGTGACGCTCGCTACCTTCACCGCCGCGAATTCACCTTTCGGCACAAATACACCGTGCTGGCTCCGGCTTACTCGTGTAGGTTCGACATTCACTGGATTTGGCTCCAGCAACGGCGTGAATTGGGTTCAGATGGGAACCACCACAGTTGCCATGACTAATACGCTCGCCGGACTCGCTGTGTGTGCTGCGGATAACACCAAGTTAAACACGACGACGTTCGACAACGTGAGCTTCACTCAGCCGCCGGTGAACTTCTTCGACTTAAGCCATTGGAAGTTGCAGCTGCCGATTGATACCAATGGTGTTTTGAGCGCTACGAATCTCGGCGTTATGGAAATTTTGACGCCGCAATTGCTCGCCGGTTATGCGAGTGATTATTTCTACTCCGGCTCCGATGGTGCGATGACGTTCTGGGCGCCGGTGACCGGCGCGACGACGAGCGGCACGAGCTATCCGCGCAGCGAATTGCGCGAGATGCTAAACACCAACGATACGAGCGTGGACTGGACGGGGCAGGGTGTGCATACGATCAACGCGCAGTGTCAGGTATTGCAAATTCCCAGCAGCGGCAACGTCTGCATCGGCCAGATCAAGGCGTTCACGGGAAATACTTTTCCGCTCGTGTTCATGCTCTACAACAACGGCGTCGTCCAAGGTCGCATCAAAACGGATTCATTCAACGATGGCTCTGATTTCACTTTCAACTACGCGAACGTCGGCTTGAGCAACAACATCGCCTATCAAGTTCAGATGGTGAATGGACTGATCACCATTGCCGTCAATGGCGTCACGAATTCGCTGAATGTCTATCAAACCGATCCGCGCTGGACGACGAACACCTTCTATTTCAAGGCAGGCGATTATTGTCAGGACAACGTCGGCACGGATCTCGAAGGCGCCCGCGTGGCGTTTTATGCGTTGAACACAGCGCACACGCCGAGCATCACGAACCAGCCAGTCAACGCAGCGGTAGCACTTGGAAGCAATGCCTCGTTCAGCGTCGGCGCGACGGATTGGACGAATCTTACTTATCAATGGTTTTTCAGTTCCGCGAGCCTCGCCGGAAAAACCAATGCGGCCCTGAACATCACCAATGTCTTCCCGGCGAACATAGGCAGTTATTTTGTGGTCGTGCAGAACAGCTTCGGATCGGTGACGAGTTCAGTGGTTACTCTCTCTACCAATTCCGCGCCGATCATGACCAGCCAGCCCGCGAGCCAAAATATTCTGCGCGGCACGACCGGTGTTCTGTCGGTGAATGTTTCCGGCAATTCTCCGTTAAGCTATCAATGGTTTTTCAACGGCACTAATGCCGTGGGCGCAAATTCCAACCTGCTGACGCTGCCAAATTTTCAATCAATAAATGCGGGCGGCTACTCTGTGGTGGTGACGAATATTTTTGGCAGCACCACCAGCGCCGTGGCCACGCTCACGCTCATCGTGAGCAGCACCAATCTGGTTCTCGACGATCAGTGGCTGGATGGCACGCGCACGGACACCAGCCTGCCAGCGGAAGCTGCGTGGTATGCGAACGTCGCCGCGTCGCTCACCGCAAAAACCAACGCGCTTGTCGGCACGCCAGATCCGGCGGTGACGATGACTTGGTGGACTTACTTCACTTCGAATTCAGCAGCGCCAGTCCAATTGAAAATGAGCGACACCTTGCGCCTCACTCTGACGTTCACCACTTCCGGAGTGAACGCGAGCAATTCATCCAAGGGTCTGCGCCTCGGCCTGTTTAATTCTTCCGCTGGCACTAAAACGCTTGCGGATGGCGCAATTCCTAACGGCACGAATCATACGGGCATCATGGCCAACCTGAATTTTGGCCAGACTTTCGGCAGTGGCTTCCAATTTTTGGAACGCACGAATTATTCCAGCGTGAACCTGATTTCCACCACCGCCGATTATAGCAGCGACAGCTCGTCCATCTCCACGCTCGGCGGACCGGTTGCCGGCGACGCGGGATTCAGTAATGGCGTTCCGTATGTGATGCAACTGTTGGCCACGCGAAATACCAACGCCGTGGGGCTTTCGCTCACTTTCACCGGAACGAATGGCGGGAGCAATTCCATCACCGGCACCTGGGCCGACACGAATTTTCTCACGACGGCGTTCGACACTTTTGTTTTCCGTCCGGCGTTGCAGACACAAACGTCCACCAATTTCACTTTCACCGAATTCAAGGTTGAATTGGTCGCGCCAAATAATCGTCCGCCGGAACCGGCGTTGCACACGGCGGTCACGATGCCTAACAGCGCGATCATCATTGGCACGACAAACTTGCTTGCCACGGATTCAGATCCCGACGGCGATACGCTGGCCGTCACGGCAGTTGGTTTTGTGAGCACGAATGGAGGAACGGTTACACTTATCGGCGGAAACATCACTTACACGCCGGTCACGAATTTTGTTGGTGCGGATCAAATCAGTTACACGCTGACTGACAGTCGCGGTGGCAGCAGCACGGGAAACATTTTCGTCACCGTTGTTGGTCCGCCGATGTTCACCAGCTTCAACCTGACTTCGGGTAGCAGCGCATTCTCGCTCGCGGGCAGCGGCGTATCTGGTCAAACATATGTTCTGCAAATCGCAACGAACCTTGCGCCGCCGGTCGCGTGGATTTCCGGTCTTACCAACATTGCTGGCACGAACGGAATTTTTAATTTCACCGACACGCAAGTGACCAGCTTTAACCAGCGATTCTATCGCGTGATGAAACCATGAAATTCAAAAACTTATTCTATAGCTGCTCGCTCATTTGTGCATTGGCCGTAACTTGCGCGCAGGGGCAAAACCCGTCTGCTTCGACTAATGCCGCGGCAGAATCCACAACGGCGGAGAGAAAGCCCGATGTCACGCCAATTTCCCTGCCCGGCAGCGAAGCCTTTGTGTTTCGCACTGTGGGCACGAATGAAATGCGCTTGTTCGTTGTGAAGCCCAAGGGGTGGTCCAAGTCGGATAAGCGTCCGTGCTTTGTGAGTTTTTTTGGTGGCGGATGGGTCAGCGGTTCGCCAGAGCGCAGTGTCAGTTGGGCGAAATGGGCGGCGGGCTATGGTCTTGTCGGCGTCGCCCCAGACTACCGGACACGCGGACGTTTCAACGGCACGCCTGAAGACTGCGTTTCGGATGCGCGTGCAGCGGTGCGTTGGGTGGAGGAACACGCCGAGGAACTCGGAATCGATCCTAAGAAGCTCATCGTGCAAGGCGGTTCAGCGGGGGGACACGTTGCGGCGTGGACGGCGATTTCTTCTGAAGGTCCGGGCAAGAATGATCCCGCGCCAAAGATTTCGCCCGCGGCACTGGTGTTGTTGAATCCCGTTACGGACACCAAGGACAGCGGTTACGGCGGCAGCAAACGTTTCGGCGTAAATCCGGAGCGGGCGCTTGCGTGTTCCGTGCCGGACCAGATGCCGAAACAAATGCCGCCGACCATCGTGTTTCACGCGACGGGCGACAAGACCGTGCCGTATTCCAATTCGGTCGCGTTCAAGGACAAGATGATTGCCAACGGCAATCGCTGCGAACTCGTGACGTTCGAAGGCCTTGGTCATTCCTATAACTCCACCAAATTTGGCGAGGCTGGCAAAGTCGCGGACAAGAAAACACGGGAAGATATCGCCGTGTTTTTAAAGAGTCTGGGGTTGATTCAAAAAGAAGCTGAATAACTTTATTAAGCTAGTAACAAATATCCTGAAACATTCGTCCATAGCCAGACTGCACACGTTTCCAAAATTTAACTGCTTAAATCCGCAACTATGAAAACTAACTTTCGATTCGCAACTCTGTTTGTCGTGGCTGCAATGTCATGTTGCTGTCCCGCCTTGCGAGCTGCTGATGCGCCCGCAAAGAAGCCCAACATCGTGTTCATTCTCGCGGATGATCTCGGGTTCGCCGAGATCGGTGCGAACGGAGCTGATAAATACAAGACGCCAAACATTGACTCGCTGGCCAAGAGCGGCATTCGTTTCAACCACTATTACACCGCGCCGCTTTGCGGTCCTTCGCGCGCGCTCATTCTCACCGGACGTTATGCCTTCCGCTCGGGTGCCGTCACGCAGGATGCTTGCGGCTCAATCATTCGCACCGGCGAAAAGGCCGAGATCATGGTTCCTACGGTTATGAAGAAAGCGGGTTATGCCACCGCAATGATTGGAAAGTGGGGACAGCTTTTGCCCTCGGGCGACCCAGCAGAATGGGGCTTCGACCATGTGCTGAGTTTCAAGGCGAGCGGCGTGTATTGGAACAAGGTCGCCGCTGCGAGTTGGGTTAAACAGTATGGTCTCGCTGGAGACAAAGGTTCCGAAGACGGTGTCCGCGCCAACCCCGGCCCTTACAACATTGACGAGAAACATCTGATGATGGCGGACAACGAATACATGCCCGACTTGATGCACAAGGACGCGGTGGCTTTCATCAACGAAAACAAAGACAAACCATTTCTGCTCTACTACTCTATGTCGCACGTGCATGCGCAAATCCTGCCCACGCCCGACAGTAAACTGCCTGCGCCCGGCTTGGATACGGCCGCCCGTTACGCCCAAGTCTACAACGACAACATCAACTACATGGACAAACTCGTCGGCAAACTCCTCGCTGAATTAGACCGCCTCAAACTTCGCGACAACACCGTCATCTTTTTCATGGGTGACAATGGCACTGCCAAGGCTGCCTCCGATCTCGCCACGATCGGTGGTCGTCGTTTGATCGGACAGAAAGGCGGTATGGAAGAGGGCGGCGGACTCGTTCCCTTCCTTGTCAGTTGGAAAGGCGTCACGCCCGCCGGCAAGGTGAACCAAAACTTCACCGACGCCTCGGACCTGCTCCCCACTTTCGCTGAAATTGCCGGAGCGCCGTTGCCGGAGAATCGCATCATTGACGGCAAAAGTCTGCTTCCCCAAATCAAAGGTGAAACCAAATCGCCGCGCACTTGGGCGTTCACTCAACTCGGAGCAAACTATTATGTGCGTGAAGCGGGTTGGAAACTCAACCAAGCCGGCCAGCTCTTCGACATGAAGAACGCGCCCTTCGAAGAAATCCTGGTCCCTGCTGATTCCAAAGACGAAGCTGCTGTGACTGCCCGCAAGCGCCTTAGCGCCGCCCTCGCCGAACTCAATCCCGGTGCTGGTGTCAAAGGCGAGGGAAGTGGTCGCGGTGACAAAACTAAGAAAACCAAAAAGAAAGCCGCCGCCCAGGCCAAAGCGGAGGCCACGCCCGCTGCCACAACGACGGCTACTGCGGTTGACCCGGCCGCCGACCGCGCCGCGAAGTTCGACAAACTCGACACCGCAAAGACTGGCAAGCTCACCCGCGAATATTACACGACGCATCAGTCGAATGCCGCCGCGGCCGCGGACCGTTTCGACCGCATGGATGTCAACAAGGACGGCGTGGTCACGCGCGAAGAATTCATCAGCAACGGCGGCAAGAAACTGAAATAAAAACGCACTTAGAAAAACTCCCAAACAGCGATTCGACACCCAT
The DNA here is from genome assembly GCA_903847285.1 of uncultured Verrucomicrobia subdivision 3 bacterium. Next base: position 5,505 of record CAINDH010000213.1, read on the forward strand.
GAAACACGTTTTGAAATTGATCGTCGCCGCAGCATTGCTGCCGCTCGCCACGCTCCACGCGGCGGACAAACCCAACGTCCTCTTCATTGCCGTGGACGATCTTCGTCCGGAACTCGGCTGTTACGGTAAGGACTACATCGAGAGTCCGAACATTGATCGCATCGCCAAGTCGGGCATGGTTTTCAATCACGCCTATTGCCAGCAGGCGGTTTGCTCGCCGACGCGTTCCAGCTTGATGACCGGCACGCGGCCGGACACGACGAAGGTTTGGGATCTCGTCACGCATTTCCGCACCGCGCTTCCGGATGTCGTTACGCTGGGCCAACACTTCAAGCAGAACGGTTATTTCGTCCAAGGCATGGGCAAGATCTATCACGGCGGTTATGATGATCCGGCTACTTGGTCCGTGCCTTGGCAGACGCCCCAGGCAATCAAATATGCACTTCTGGAAAATCAGAAGCTCGATGGCCGCCAATACGAAGGTGAGCCGGACGGCGACGCGAAGCCGCTAACCAAAAAGAAAAGTAAGAAGAGCGCGACCAGCCTGCCCGATGGTCCGCCTTCCACCGGAGTCAATTCCCGTGGTCCGGCGTTCGAGGGGGCGGATGTGCCTGATGACACTTTCCAGGATGGCAAGGTCGCCGAGCTGGCCATCTCCACGCTGCAAGAGATGAGCAAGAAGAAAGAGCCGTTCTTCCTTGCCGTGGGTTTCATTAAGCCGCATCTGCCGTTCGTTTCGCCGAAGAAATACTGGGATCTCTACGACCCAGCCAAGATTGAACTCGCCCCGAATAAATTTCGTGCGAAGGACTCGCCGGACTATGCAGTGATAACCAGTGGCGAGCTACGTAATTATTACGGCATCCCCGCCGGCTCGATTCCCGACGATCTCGCGCGACAGCTCAAACATGGATACTACGCGGGCGTCAGCTACACCGACGCGCAAGTTGGCAAGTTGCTCGACGAACTCAAGCGCCTCGGCTTAGACAAGAACACCATCGTCATCCTCTGGGGCGACCACGGCTGGAAACTAGGTGAGCACGATGCGTGGTGCAAACACAGCAACGTCGAGAACGACGTGAACGCGCCGTTGTTGCTGTCCGTTCCAGGCATGAAGAACGCCGGCAAACACACCGACGCGCTTGTGGAGTTCGTGGATATTTATCCTACGCTGTCCGAACTTGCGGGCCTTCCGCTGCCCGGTCATCTGGAAGGCACGAGCTTCAAGCCGCTGCTCGACGATCCGAACCGTGCCTGGAAATCCGCCGCGTTCAGCCAGTATCCGCGTGCACAAAATGGCGGGCTGATGGGTTACTCGATGCGCACGGAGCGCTATCGCTTCACTGTTTGGGTGGATCGCAAAGATCATTCCAAGGTGGACGCCATTGAACTTTACGATCAACAGAAAGATCCGCAGGAAAACCAGAATATCGCCAAAGATCCGGCCAACGCCGCACTCGTGGCAAAACTGATGGCGCAATGGAAACTAGGTTGGCAGGGCGCGAAGCCGCCGGTCGCCAGTGGATTGAAAGCTAGTCTCTGAAAACCGGAATAAAAAATTTATGAAAAACAAAACACTATTAGTCACTTGGCTTAGCGCCAGCTTGTCCGTTTTTTCGGGACAAGTCCTGACCGCCGCAGATTCAGTTCCGCAAAAGCCGAATATCCTCTTCATTGCCGTGGATGATTTGCGGCCGGAACTTGGGTGCTATGGGAAGGACTACATCAAAAGCCCGAACATTGATGGCCTGGCGAAGTCGGGAGTCACTTTCAACCGCGCCTATGTTCAACAGGCCGTTTGCTCGCCGTCGCGCACGTGCGTGATGACCGGCGTGCGTCCCGACACCTCGAAAGTCACAGACTTGGTGACGCATTTCCGCGTCGCGTTGCCCGATGTCGTCACGCTCGGCCAGAACTTCAAGCAGAACGGATATTTTGTGCAGGGAATGGGGAAAATTTTTCACGGTCACCTGGATGATGCGCCAACATGGTCGGTGCCGTGGTTCACTCCCAAAGCACCTCGCTATGCGCTTCCAGAGAATCAGGCAACAAGTCCGGTGGCGACGGAAGGTGAACCTGACGACGCTGCGCCTGTGACCAAGGGCAAGAAAAAGAAAAAAGCCAAGGGTGCCAGTGCCAGCAGCGACGGCGAGGCGGGCGGGGGCGGGATGGTTTATGAATGCGCCGATGTGCCGGACAACACGTATCAAGACGGCAAAGTCGCCGAGCTTGCCGTAAAGACCTTGCAGGACATGAGCAAGAAGGGACAGCCGTTCTTTCTCGCGGTGGGTTTCATCAAGCCGCATCTGCCGTGGGTTGCGCCGAAGAAATATTGGGATATGTATGACGAGTCAAAAATCGCGCTCGCACCGAATCCGTTTTATCCGAAAGATGCCCCGAGCTATGCCATCCGCAAGTATGACGGGGAGATTTATCAATACCGCGGCATGAGCGAAAAAGGCAAGGAAGTTCCGGATGAACTGGCTCACAAACTCAAACACGCCTACTTCGCTTCGGTCAGTTACAGCGATGCTCAGGTAGGGGTGGTTCTGGCCGAACTGAAGCGGCTTGGTTTGGACAAAAATACAATCGTGGTTCTCTGGGGCGACCATGGTTGGAAACTCGGCGAGCACAGTTCCTGGGGCAAACACAGCAATGTGGAGAACGACGTGAACGCGCCGCTGATCTTCTCCACGCCGAGCATGAAGAACGCGGGATCACATTCCGACGCGCTCGTGGAGTTCGTGGATATTTATCCAACGTTATCCGAACTCGCCGGCCTGTCGCTGCCGAGTCATCTCGAAGGCACGAGTCTCAAGCCTTTGCTCGATGACCCGAAGCGCGCCTGGAAGAGCGCGGCGTTCAGCCAGTATCCGCGCAACGAACTGATGGGTTACTCGATGCGCACCGACCGCTACCGTCTCACCGTCTGGGTGGATCAGAAGGACCATGCCAAGGTGGACGCCACGGAACTTTACGATCATCAAGTTGATCCGCAGGAAAATTACAACCTTGCCAAGAAGCCCGAGAACGCCGAGCTCGTCGCTAAGCTGATGGAGCAATGGAAAAAAGGCTGGCAGGGCGCGAAGCCGGCGGTTACAGCAAAGTAAAAATTTGTTCCCGATGAAGCGATTCCCGGTTTTCAATCCTTTGTGCATTCTCTTCGCCGGAGCATTGGCTGTTTGCACCAATGTATTCGGCGCGGAGAACATTCAACGGCTCGACAGCGGCTGGGAATTTTACCAAGGCTCGCTCGGAAGCACGTGGGAAATCTGGCGAGGCGACAAGGCGACGGACAACGTAAACTGGACGCCAGTCACGCTGCCGCACTGCTTCAACGCGCGTGATTCGGTTGATCCTGATGTTCGTTACTATCAAGGACCGGGCTGGTATCGCACGCATTTGAAAATTGCGAATCCGTTTCCGGATGGTCGCACGTTGCTGCATTTCGACGGCGCGGGACAAAAGTCTCAGGTGTTCGTCGGCATGAAAAAAGTCGGCGAACATCTCGGAGGCTACGACCAGTGGGATGTGGACATCACCGACGCCGTTGCGAAGGAAACTGAAGTGCTGCTGGCCGTGCTGTGCGACAACTCGCGCGACGCTGAGAGCATTCCGTCCGACTTGAGCGACTTCAATCGCTATGGCGGACTTTATCGCCACGTCAATCTAGTCTATGTGCCGGCGGTTTCACTGGAGCGCGTTCACATCGGGCCGACACTCGGCGCGGACGGCAAGGCATCGGTGAAGATTCGCGGACGGCTCTACAATCCGACTTCGCTGAAAGATGAAGCAGAACTGGCCATCGAAGTGCGAGACGCGAATGGTAAATCAATTCAGACCGCGACACAGAAACTTTCTCTATGGTCAGGCGAAAAAGAAATTACCACGCTTGAAATCGCCAAGCCAGATTTGTGGTCGCCCAAGACACCGACGCTTTACACCTGCGTGTTGACGTTCAAGTCGGCGCAGGGCGAGCAGGTGTTGACTGAAAAATTCGGCGTGCGCTCGGTCGAGTGGGTGGAGCACGGTCCATTCAAGTTGAACGGCGAGCGGTTGCTGCTGCGCGGCACTCATTACCACGAAGATCACGCCGGCGTTGCCGCTGCCGTGCCGGACGACGTGGTGCGCCAGACATTGCAGGCGATGAAAGAAATGGGCGCGAATTTCGTCCGGCTCGGACATTACCAACAAGCCCCGCTGGTTTTGGAAATGTGCGATGAAATCGGAATCCTGGCCTGGGAAGAAATTCCGTGGTGTCGCGGCGGGCTGGGCGGCGAGCGTTATCAACAGCAGGCGCTCGACATGCAAAAGGCGATGATTGACCAGCATTACAATCATCCGTCCATCATTTTGTGGGGGCTCGGCAACGAGAACGACTGGCCGGGTGATTTCGAAAATTTCGACAAGGATGCGATTCACGCTTTCATGACGAAACTCAACACTCAGTCGCATCAGCTTGATCCGTCACGCAAGACCGTGATTCGCCGCTGCGATTTTTGCAAAGATGTTCCCGACGTTTATTCACCGAGCATCTGGGCGGGCTGGTATGGCGGACGTTACACCGAGTATCGCGGGACGGTCGAGAAGGCCATCAAGGACACGCCGTTTTTCA
>CAINDH010000214.1 GCA_903847285.1 uncultured Verrucomicrobia subdivision 3 bacterium
GTGCCGCCGTTTTGCTGGTTGACGTGCGTTTCGACCGGCCGGCCGGACGCGGCGATGGCTTCGCGCAGTGAGTTGCGGTTGAAACTTTCGCAGCCGAGCGAAAGCAAAATCACGCCGCCGACGTTCGGAGGCGTGCAGAGCGTGCGCATCATGCGCGCCGCGTAATCGTTCGGATAACAGCCGCCGAAGCCGATGAGATGCACGCCGCGTTCGCGGTAAGGATAGACGATCTCGCGCGCGACGTGATGCGCGCACTCGACGAGATATGCGACGACGATGTGATTGCGGATGCCTTTGCGCCCGTCGGCGCGGAGGTAGGCCTGGTCAGTGATGATCATGTTTCGTGGAAAAAGTTTGGCCGCTTTCGAGCGTGAAGGTCTGGATATAATCGCTCTTCATGTTGTGGAGGTGAACATGTTCGCCGACGGCAATGTCCTGCGTGGCTGAACCGATGCCCACGCGATATTTCAAAATTTTTTCACCGGCGCGAATGGCGCGGGCGGCGAGCTTGTGGCCGAGCGTGAGGCGAGCCGACACGTTCACGCGTTGGTCGGCCACGGTCAACGTGTCGCCGGCTTCCAGCGTTTGAATCGCGACGAGCACGTTGTCGGCGGGATCGAGGAGCAACAGTTTGGAATCGTGCATGGTTTAGAATTCTCGATATAGCAAATAGGCGTCAACCAGATCGAGCGGACGAATCGTTTGCGGCAGCAGTTGATCAGGAAAACCCATTGCGCGTAGCGTGTCATAGACCGCGCCGGAATAACATTTTTCCAAACGGTCGCCGTAAGCGTCGCGGTAATTTATTTCAGAATTCATTTTATGGATTCAAGATTGATGCCGCCGCTCGCGTCGGAAACATAGCAAGCCTCCACTAATTTCATGGTTTGCAGCGCGTCAGTGACGGGCGAAACGAGTGTGGCATCTTCGCCGGCGACGAAGCGTTGCAGGTTCGACATCGTGCCGATGAACGCATCTGGAAACCAGCGGCCAATCAGCGGAACCTCGGTCCAGTTTTTTTGCGAACGCGTAAAAATTTCCAAGCGATCCGGCTGGCCGCGCGGATAATCAATCAACGCACCGATCGTCGCGATGGCGCAACCTTCCGTGCCTTCGACGCGAATCGTCGCAGCCTCATGGCGTGAGCCGAACGGATGACAGTGATTGATCGAAAGACAGCAGCGGATCATGTCGCCGTAATCAAGAATGATGCTCGAACGCGTGCTGGCGAGTTTCGAAAAATGCGGATGCTTCACCGTGCGGGCGAACACGCGCGACGGTTCGCCGAGCAGCATCCGAATCGTGTCGAGATAATGCACCGTGTGGATTTGAATTTCGACGCGCGACTCCGAAAGGAGATACGGAAACGTTTCCCACGGCGTCGCGACGTTCAGCCGGACTTCGATTTCAACCAGTTCACCGAGTTCGCCGCGCTGCACTAGATCCTGAATCGCGAGCATGGACGGACAGAATCGAAATTGAAAATTCACGGCGGCGCGCAATTTTTTCCGTTCGCAGATCGCCACGATGCGTTTGGCCATGTCGAGCGAATTGCCCATCGGCTTTTGCGAGAGCACCGCCGCGCCATCGGGAAGTTTTTCGAGCGCGGCTTCCTGTGATTTCGGCGGAACACCGAGATCAAAGATGGCATCCGGGGCGGCGATGGCCTCGGCCACGGAATTGAACACGCGCGGGAGATTGAATTCCTTTGCCCGCGCCTCGGCGACTGCACGTTGCAAATCAAAAACGCCAGCGACAGGAAAACCCGCCTTACGGTAGGCCGGCAGATGTGTGTCCCGCACGATGTCGCCCGCGCCGATGATGACGATGGGCCGGAGGTGTGACGGACGTGGCCAGGACTGGCGAAGTTGCGTGGAATCAAGGTTTATGTTCAGTGGCTGGCAAGCCTGAGCTGCGCCGATTTCGTTGACGGCTAAATTTTTCACAAGTTTGGTAGAGTGGCTTAAATAATTTTCACCGTTAAATTCAAAATTTTCAAGGTGAGAAGCCAACTCTTGTGAGTAAGAAACACGCCCGAACAGGTCAGAGCTTGAGGAAGTTTTTCCGAAACTGCGCCGGCGTGATGCGGAAAGTTTTTCGGAACATCAGGTTGAGATGCTGCCGGTCGTTGAACCCGGTTTTTTCGGCAATGGCTTCAATGCCCAATTGGCTGTGGTGCAGCAGCGAGGAAGCTTCTTTCAGGCGCAAATTCTGGAGATACTGGCGGGGCGTCTGGCTGGTCACTCGCTTGAACATGCGGATGAAGGCATTCATGTTCATGCCCGCCCGCCGGGCGAGCGTGCTGTTCGGCACGGCCGCCGGATAGTTTGACTCGATGTGCTGGATGGCACCGATGACACGCGCATCCTGATGGGAACTGGTCCAGTGATTTCGTTCAGTAAGGCTCAAGGCCAGACTCACCAACGCCAGCGGCAATGACAACAACGGCGATACGTCCTCCCGCTCCAGCGCTTGGAACTGCGCCAGAAAATTCTGGATAAAGCGGCTTTGCTCGGCGGCGAGCGGCAGAACGATCAAGTCAGGCGCAGCCTGTTCGTAAGTGGCTTCAACGAAAAAATGGATGTATAAAAATCCAATCACTTGCTCGTTGTTGGCGGAAAAATGCGTGTTGGGCGGAATCAGAACCACCTGATCGGGCATCAAATCGAAATGTTTTTTGCCCAGTTTGATGGAGGCACCGGGGCGATCCACCCAATACCAGCGCCAGTAGGGTGCGGCCAGATCCTGGAATTCCCAAGTTTTCAGCAAGGCATAGTGGCAGCACAAAACATCTATCCGTGGTGCCAGCGGCAACTGAAAAAGCGTTAAAATGTCAGATGGCATTCGGCGTATAGTTTGCTCAAATAAAAATGGCGAAGCGAATCGCTTCCTGCAAGCAAACATTCCTCTAGTAACAGGCTACACTTACTCCCTTGAAAATCTTTGAGCGTATCTTTTACTCAAAAAAGTTGGCTTTGACCCTAGTAAGAAATCGAACTGTGGGCAATATATTTTACAACAATCAACCCGTCCACACATGCAGGCATATGCCATCACATTATGAGAGATGAATTGCGCTTTGATTTCAGGTTTACGAATTGCGTTTGGGTAACGATGCAATTTGTAGTTCTTCATGATCCCAATGTTACTTATTCCAAATTCACCGGGTCTCTCGGTCATCCTCTGGCCGCTTGACCCGGTTATTTTTAGAAAGATTTACAAGTCCAACTCAAACCCAACTCAAAATTAGTATGAAAAAGACTCAAATAATTCAAATCATCGGCCTGTTCTTGATGGCGAGCGTATTAAGTCTGAAAGCCGCCAGCGGCACCTGGACTGGCGCGACGGACGCCACATGGGCTGGCGCGAACTGGACCGCCTCACCGGTTCCCGGCACCGGGGACACGGCCACTTTCAACAGCTTGGGGAATGGCAATACCACGATTGACTTGGGCGGTGGCGTCACAATTCTAAACCTCCTTTTCAACACCGGCAGCGCGGCGGCTTATACCATCGGCAACGGCGCGGTGGGCAGCCAGATGCTCACGCTCAATGACAGCGGTGCGATCACAATGAACTCCACGGTGGCCAGCAACGAGCTGTTCAATGCGGCGATTGTGCTGGGTCTTGATGCGACCGCGAAAAGCTACTCCATTACCAACAACAGCGGCAGCACGCTGACCTTGGCGGCCAACATTACTGGCGGATCCACCGGCGTGGGTGCCACCAAAACCCTGACCTTTGGCGGGTCGGGCAACATCGTTTTTGGCGGGAATTTCAACAAGGGAACGCCCACGAGCGGCACGGCGCAAATTAACCTGGCCAAAAACGGTGTTGGCACATTCACCGTCAACCCCACGATCAATAGTGGTTCAGTCTCCGGTTCAGTCACCGTCAACGCTGGCACGCTGGCGATTGATTTTGTGAACGCCGGAGCCAACGCCAGCCTGCTGAGCAGCTTTTCGCCCGTAACCATGGGAGGCGGGACGTTGCAGATCGTCGGCAATCCGTCCAACCCCAGCACGCAGACTTTCGGCGGCATCACGATTGGTTCGGGAAACAATGTCATTAAAGTCGGGACAAATAATCCAACTCTCGCGCTCGGCAGCTATACCCTAAATCTGAATTCGGCAGTTCAATTCGTCGGTCCGGCAACGATCGGGGCGGCTAATGTCGCTGTAGCCGCGACGGGCACCATTACAACAACCACTGCGGGCTGGGCCGTCCCAATAGGTCTGTTGGAGAGTTCCGTCAATCGCAACGGGGTCCCGACCGTTGGGCTTTACGATTACGCGACAACGAGCCTGGCCGACGGCACCGCCGGAACGTCGCCTTACACAATCAAGGGCGGCAGCCAGGTTACCGGCTTTTATATCACCCAGACGGGAGTTAACGCGATCACCTCTGCAGACTCGAATTTCGACATCACGGGAACCGCGAGCAGCGCTTCGGGCACCACGGGCTTCGCGGATTCGCTCCGCTTTAATACGGCAACGGCAACTACGTTCACGGTCAACAATGGCACCATCTTTTTAAATAACGCGATTCTGGTCACACCGAACGTGTCCGCCAACAACGTGACCTTTAGCGGGGCGACCAAAATGGCCAATGGTGCGAACGGAGCCAACACGGTGGGAACGCTCACCTTGTGGCAGAACAATTCGGCAGGAGAGTTGGTCATCAACAACGTCCTTGGCCAGCGTGGCACCGGGGCCGCGAGTGTCATTCAGGCGGGGGCAGGCACCGTTGTGTTTGGTAACACGGCCAACTCCTATGGCGGGGTCACCTTTCTATACGGCGGCAATACAGTCGTAACCGCCGATGGCGGCTTCGGCACGCCCGCGACGGCCGCTCTCGTCACGTTGAATGGCGGCACTGCCGTCGGTAACGCGACGTTCACGATGGCCAACACGGGTAACGCCAACCCCCGGCCGTTCGCTCTGGGCGCTTATGGCGGAGGTTTGGCGGCAACGGCGGGGAATACCATGACCATCAACGGCGTGGTCAGCGGGGCGGCAGGCACCGGCTCGCTGGTCATCGGCATTCCGGCGTCGAGCGCGAATGGCAGCGTGGCGGGCTTGCTGCCGGGCACAGGATCAATCGCCAACGGCCAGGCGGTGGACACGGCGAACACCACTCCGGTGTTTGCCACGGGGACGGTGCTGCTGAACTTCCCGAGCGGGGCGAGTGGCAACACTTTTTTTGGCGGCGTCAACATTCTTGGCGGAGCAACGCTGAACATCAACAGCCAGTTTGCCTTGGGCGGTGGAAATCAAGGGCCGACAATTTTCAACGGCGGCACGTTGCAATATAACTCGACGTTGGCGACCGGCGCGGCGGGCGCGGCGCAGGACATCACCGGGCAGCCGGTCACGTTCACGGGCAACGCGACGATTGACGTGAACGGCAATGCAATCGCCTACGCCGGTTCGATTGGCAACGGCGGAACTGGCGCGTTGACGGTCAAGAGCACGATCCCGAATGGGGTTTTGACTTTGTCGGGAGCGAGCATTTTCACCGGCGGCACAACCGTCAGCAGCGGCACGTTGCGCGTCAACAATTCCACCGGCTCCGGCACCGGTTCGGGCAACGTAACCATCGCCAGCGGTGGCATACTCGGCGGCAACGGCAATATCAGCGGCGCGGTCACGAATTTGAGCGGCGGTCATCTTGCTCCCGGCAGTGGCGGCGTGGGAACGAATACCGTTGGTGCGCTGACGATGAGTTCCGGCTCGCTTTATGATTTTGAATTCAGCGGCACGGCAAATGATCAAACCGTCGTCACCACCTCGGGCGGTCTGACGCTCAACGGCGGCGCGTTTAATCTTTATCAACCCGGCGGCACGGTCGCCTTCACCACCACCGGCACTTACAATCTGATCCAATACAGCGGCGCGATTGGCGGCACGGGATTGAACAGCACATGGACGACAGCGAGCGCGGGTAATCCGCACATCGCGAATCCGCAGGCGGGCTTGGCGTATGCCTTCGGCACGAGCGGCGGATTTTTGACGTTGACGATTTCCACCGCCGGCGTCGTGGGAGTTTGGAACACGGATGCGGACGGCAATTGGACGGACGGCACCAAATGGAGCAGCAATCCGAGCGTGCCACATTCGGCGGGCGATGCGGCGACGTTTGGCGTCGGCTCGGCGTTGCGGACGGTGACGTTGAATGCGAATGAAACGGTGGGTGGCGTGTTGATGACCAACGCCAATTCGTTCGTGATCGCCAATGCTGGCAACACCCTGACGCTCGACAACAGCGGCGGCGGCGTGAACGTCAGCGTGAGCGCCGGCGCGGCCAACGCGATTCAAACTGCCGTGGCGTTGAAAGACAACGCGCAAATCACCGTGAGCGCCGGCGATTCACTCGCCCTTTCTGGAATCATTTCCAACGGTCCCAGCGTCACGAAAACGCTCGCCTTCAACGGCGCGGGAACCAACATCCTTTCCGCAGCGAACACCTATGGTCCGTCGGCGGGCAGCACCGGCACGACCTTGAGTGGCGGCGGCATTTTGCAGGTGGCCAACAACTCCGCGCTCGGCGCGGGTGATTTGAGCGTCACGGCGAACAGCACGCTGCAAGCGGCTGCGCCAGGCTTGAGCGTGGGCAACAAGATCACTGTCGGCTCAAGCGTGACGGCCACGGTGGACAACAATGGCAACACGCTCTCGCTCGGCGGTGTCATCAGCGGCAGCGGCGCGTTGGCCAAAGTTGGCAACGGCACTCTCACTCTCGGCGGTAACAATTCCTACTCCGGCAACACGACGGTCAACGCGGGTGTGTTGAGCATTTCATCCGCCGCGAATGTGGCGAGCACGCCGAACATCATTTTGAACGGCGGCGACCTGTTGGGCAACGGTAGTTTTGCCGTGGCCAACAACATCGGCATCGGTCTCGCCACGGGCAACGCTAACACGACGGCTTTGATTGATGCTGCTGGCAGCTTCGCCGTCAATGGCACAATCGCCTCCGCTGGAAACGTCGGCGTGAATTCGCTCACCATCAACAGCGCGGGCGGCACCGGCACGTTGATCCTCGGCGGCGCGAATACATTCAACGGTGTGACTTCACTTTCGAATGGGGTTTTGCAAGTCGCAAACACGCTGGCGTTGCAGAACAGCACCTTGGAATACGATGCTGGCAAGTTACTGTTTGATTCGAGCATCACGGCCGCCACGTTCGGCGGATTGAACGGCACCAACGCCACGGGCATCGGCTTGACCAACTTGTCGGGCGCGGCGCTGACCTTGACGGTGGGCAATAATAATTCCACCACGACTTATGGCGGCGGCTTGTCCGGTAGCGGCTCGCTGGTTAAAGCGGGAACGGGAACGCAGACGATTGGCTCCGGCACCAGCGGCGGGGCGGGCTATACCGGCCTTACCACGGTCAACAGTGGCACGCTGAAACTGGGCGGCGTTGGCAGCATTACGTCCGCAGGCAATCTGACCATCAGCGGCATCGCCGGCCCGGCCAATTTGATTCTGGCGGATTCGGCGTCGGTTTCGGTTGGTGGCATGATCCGGGTGCTCTATGACGGCGGCGCCGGTTTCCCGTTTGCTTGTTCGTTGTTGGTCACCAGCAACGCCAGCTTGACCGGGGATTCGTTGAGCTATGGCAATGGCTCGCGGGTGGCCAGCAGTTCCGTCACAGTGCAAGGCAACGGCTTGCTCTCGATTACCAACGCGTTTGATTTGAACGCCAGCATCGGCAGCCAGGCTCAAACCGACTTGGCCAATCTGAATGGCGGAACCTTGGCGGTGGGAAATTTTCTTGATAGCCTTTCTGGAGGCACGCATCTGGCACAGATCAATTTCAACGGCGGGGTATTGAAGGCGAACGCCAGCGACCCGACCAGCGGCCCGACCAGCACCTTCCTGCCGGCCTTCGCAGGATTGACGGTGTTTGTGAACGCCGGTGCAGGTGCGCTCATCAATCCCAACGGCTATAACATCACCATAGCCTCACCGATCACTCATGGCAACGGCACGCCGGACGGCGGCTTCACCGTATTTGGCGGCGGTATGTTGACTCTGACGACCGCCAATTCTTACTCCGGCGTTACTACTGTCAGCAATGTCATCTTGAACGTCAACAACACGACCGGCAGCGGCACGGGAACCAATTTGGTCAATGTGCTGACCAACGGATACTTGGGCGGCAGTGGAACCATCCGTGGCAATGTAGTGGTCAACAATGGTGGGCACACTTTGCCAGGTGGAACCAATGGCAACACCACCGGCGTGATCACCACCGTTAGTAACTTGACCTACAGCGTCGGCGGCGAGGCGGATTTAAATTTGAGCAACACTTACAATAGTGGCAATGACCAGGTGGTTGTGAACGGCGCGCTGGCTGGCAACGGCGTAAATATTGGGATTAATTTGACTGACTCGATCAGCACGAACCTGGATACGACGGGAGATTATGTGCTCTTCCAAATTAACGGCACCTACACCAGTGGTTTCAATTCCATCCCGGTCTGGCTGGGCGCGACGCCGACCAATGCCTCGGAATTCTCAATCCTCTATTACAATAACAATATCATCCTCCGCCATTCGCCGATCCTCGTTGCGTCGGCGACAGCCACGCCAAACCCGGTGGCCCACAACCAATCGGTGACCTTCAGCGTCAATGCGACGGCGGGTATTTATACAATTGATCCCAACACGGGTATTTATGTGGATGCGAGTCCCCTCGGCGGACCGTCGCCACTTTATCTGGTGCAATCCAACGGAACCAGTTTCTATACCAATAGTGTCATCGTCGCTTCCAGCACGATCACCGGCAATCAAAGTCTGAACCTCACTGTCTCTGATAATAATGGCGACAACAGCAGCGCGGCAATTGCGCTGACTGTCATCGGTTCGTCCGAAGTGTGGAACGGTCTGGGTGGTGACAACGCTTGGGGCACCGGCGCGAACTGGGTCAGCGGGATTTCACCCGGCCCGGGTGATTTTGTGACCTTTGCCGGAACCACGCAGTTGACGCCAAACATGGAAAACAGTTACAGCATCAGCTCACTGATATTCAGGACCAATGCGGGCAGCTTTAACATTGGAACGTCCGGTAACAACTTGACCATCATCGCCAGCGGGGTGGCCAACAACTCCACGAACGGGCAAACTCTGAACGTGCCGGTCTATCTGACGACGGCGGCGCAAACTTTGAATGCAGCGGCGGGAGACTTGACGCTGGGACAGGCTTTGGACAATGGCGGTGGCTTGCTGACCGTCACTGATGGTGGACATAACACCACGCTGAGTGGCGTCGTCTCCGGCAATGGCGGTTTGACCAAGACCGGCAATGGCACTTTGACGCTCGGCGGCGCGAACACTTATTCCGGCACTACTACGGTCAACGGGGGCAAAGTGACGGTGAATGGCACCGGCGCGATCAGCACCACCACGAGCCAGGTGATCGTCGGCAATGCTGCCGGAAATTCGATCATGAACATCGCCGGTGGATCGGTTAGTGCCAACATGGCCAACAATCCCGCCTTTGCCATTGGCAATGTGACGAATGCCAACGGATTTTTGTTCATGAGTTCGGGCAGCCTTGAATGTGGTGCGGGTGAATTTCATATCGGCCAGGCGGCGGGTGCTTACGGTGCGTTTGATTTGAGCGGTGGCACCGTCACAATCGGTGATGTAAATGCCGGTGATGCCTATTTTGTTGTGGGTGGTGCTTTTGGAAATAGTGCTTCAAAAGGCGTTTTCAATATGAGCGGCGGAACATTCAACGACAATGCTCAAGAGTTTTCCATCGCCAATATCGCCGGCGCCATCGGGGTGGCGAATTTGAGCGGCGGCACGTTAAACGATAACAAGGGCATTCACGTTGGCGACCGTGGCACCGGCATATTGAATGTGTCCGGTTCGGCGGCGGTCAATCTGAGTGGAGGGCCGCTTCAATTTGGTCTTAGTGGCAACACCACGGTTGGCACGGTCAACCTGTTGGGCGGCACGGTCACGGCGAACAATGTTGGGGTGGCTGGGACCAGCACTTCCCGTTTGAATTTCAACGGCGGCACTCTGCAAGCTGGCGCGAACAATGCGGCGTTTATCACAGGCTTGACCGCCGCCACAATATACAGCGGTGGTGCGATTATTGATGATGGTGGATTTATGATTACCAACGCTCAACCGTTGCTCGCACCCACGGGCAATGGTGTCAGTTCCATCCCGGTGGTCACCAATGGTGCGGGCTACTTGAATACGCCCATAGTCACCATTACCGGCGGCGGCGGCGTGGGAGCCACGGCGGTGGCGAATATCTCGTCGGGTGGCGCAGTCACTAACATCACGATAACCAGTCCGGGCACCGGCTACACTTCGGCTCCGACCGTGACGCTCTTCGGCGGTGGTTACAGCAGTGCGGCCACGCTCGGCACGGCGACCATTGCTGCGAACGTGAGTGGCGGTTTGA
>CAINDH010000215.1 GCA_903847285.1 uncultured Verrucomicrobia subdivision 3 bacterium
AGGCTGCCGACGTGCTCGCGGTAAAAAAGAAAACGCGCCTGCCGGTTGATCTCGGCTCCGGCGTGACGGCGGAGAATCTGGAATCATTCTACGCGGCGGCGGACGGCTTCATCGTCGGCTCGGAATTTAAGCAAGGCGGCAACTGGGCGAACACGGTGGATGCGAAGCGCGTGGAGAAATTCATGGCGGTGCATCGCAAGTTGAAGGGGTAAGCTGAAATTTTTGACGCGGGCACTCCCCCTCATCCGCCCTTCGGGCACCTTCTCCCCCACGGGGGAGAAGGCCGGGTTGAGGGGGCGCTACGGACACGAACGACTCAAAATCTCCGACCGTTTATCAATCAGCTGCGCCACGATGCTTACGGCGATTTCCGGCACGGACTTGGATTCGATTTTGATTCCCACCGGACAGGCCACGCGCGCGAGTTCTTCTGCCGTGGCGATCTTCGCGTGTTGAAATTTTCCGGAGATCATCCGCCACTTGCGCTTGCTGCCGATCATCCCGAGAAAACCAAACGGACGGCGGATCCACGACTCCAATACCAGCGCATCGTGATTATGTCCGCGTGTGACGATGAGGCCGAGGGTCGGGGCGTTCGGAAAAGGCTGGCTGAGAATCCCGCCCCAGTTGCCGGTGTGGATGGAAACGGCTTTGGGAAAAAACTCGTGGTTCGCCAGCTCGGGGCGGTCATCAAAAACGGAAACGGCGAAATCCAATTGCAACGCCATCGGCGCGACGGCTTGCGCGATGTGGCCGGAACCGGCAATCCACAATGCGCATGGAGGCGTGATGGTTTCGGTGTAAAGCCAGTCGGCGTTGCTGGAGGCTGGATGCTGGATGCTGAAATCTGATTTCACGCCCCACGTTTTCGCCGCGTCACGCCTGGCCAGTTCGGTCCAGAATTCTTCTCCCAACTTCTGCGCGTTTGGCAAAACGACGCCCAAAACTTTCCCGCCGCAAATCAGGCCATCGTCCCAGCCGAAGTCGTGATCTAGGACGAGTTCAAATGTCTCGGGCTTGCCGGTTTTGAGTGAGTTCAGCGCGAGCCGCTGCGCTTCGGCCTCGAGACAGCCGCCACCGAGCGTGCCTTTGATTTTGCGGTCGGGATAAAAAAGCGCCTTCGCGCCAATCTTCTGCGGGCTCGATCCTTTCGCGCCGGTGATGATACCTAGTGCGACGGATTCACCGGTGCGGGCGGCTTCGGCGAGGTATTGAAAAATCGAATCAGACACGGACGCATCCTAGCCCGCCCGCCCGGAAGCTCAAGAAATTCGGCTTTGAATTCTACAGGGAAAGTCTTAGCTTCAACTTCAGAAGGAGAAATTGTATGCGCAAGATTCAGCAAAAGCTTTCTGTGGCCCGCGGCGAACAGCGAGCCGAACTATTGTTCAAAAACGCCCGCGTCGTGAACGTGTTCAGCGGCGAGATCCACAAGACGAACGTCGCTGTGGACGATGGTCGTGTCATCGGCTTCGGTGATTACAAGGCGAAGAAGGTCATTGATATCAAGGGCGCGTATCTTGCGCCGAGCTTGATTGATGGGCATTTTCACGTGGAAAGTTCCATGCTCACTGCCCCGGAATTTGCGCGCGCGGTCGTTCCACATGGCACAGGGGCGGTGGTGATTGATCCGCATGAATACGCGAATGTTCTTGGCCTCGACGGCATCCGTTACGTGCTCGAATCCACCAAAAATCTTGCCGTGGATTTCTTTATCATGCTGCCAAGTTGCGTTCCGGCGACTCATCTGGAGACCGCTGGCGCAAAACTCACGGCTGATGATTTGAAGCTGATGATCCATGACGAACGCATCGCGGGCATCGCGGAGCTGATGAATTTTCCCGGCGTGTTTCTTGGCTTCAAAAGCGAGCTGGCGAAAATCGAAGCTGGCAAAGGTAAAGCCATTGACGGCCACGCGCCGGGCTTACGCGGAAAAAATCTCAACGCCTACGCGCTCGCCGGCGTTCGCTCCGATCACGAATCGGTGGTCGTCGAGGAAGCCCGGGAGAAACTTCGCCTAGGCATGCACATCTTGTTGCGCGAAGGCAGCACGGAGCGGAATCTTGAGCATCTTCTGCCGCTCGTCAACGCACACAACTCGCAGAACTGTTCCTTCGCTACCGACGACAAGCTCGCGGGCGACCTGGTGAATGAAGGCCACATTGACCACGCGGTGCGCGTGGCCATCAAAGGCGGCGTGCCACCCATCGCTGCCATCCAAATCGCGACCATCAACACCGCGCGCCATTATCGGCTGAGCAATCTGGGCGCAATTGCGCCGCGTTATTGGGCGGACTTCATTGTGTTTGATGACCTGAAAAATTTCCGCGTGCGCCAGACCTGGAAAAAAGGTGTGCTCGTGGCAGAGAATGGGAAATTTCTCGCGAAGAATCCGGCGAAGGTTTTATTGCCGAGCATCACGATGAACTTGCGCTACAAACCAGCCAACCTCGCCGTGAAGCCCAACGGCTCGAAGAAAATCAAGGTCATTGAAATCATTCCAAACCAGATAGTGACTAAGACGGCGGTGGTTGCACCGAAGATTTCCGAAGGCAAAATCGTGGCCGACCCATCGCGGGATATTTTGAAGATGGTCGTGGTGGAACGGCATCGGGCCACGGGAAATGTCGGTGTTGGCTTTGTGCGCGGCTTCAAACTCAAGCGCGGGGCAATTGCCTCCACCGTCGCCCACGACGCGCACAACGTCATCGTAGCCGGCACGAACGACGCGGATATTTTATTCGCCATCAAAGAACTGGAACGTTTGCAGGGCGGGCAAGTTGCCGTCGTCGACGGAAAAGTAATCGCTGAATTGCCATTACCTATCGCCGGACTCGTCACCGACCAACCGCTCAACAAAGCGATGAAGTTGATTGACGACCTGAACGCCGCCGCCCATTCGCTCGGCTGTGATCTGGCCGCGCCGTTCATGACGCTGTCATTCCTCGCTTTGTCGCCGATTCCGTCGCTGAAACTGACGGACCAAGGTTTGATCGACGCAACGGTGTTGAAGAAAACCAGTCTCTTCGTGTGATGTCAGCAGCAACTTGGCGACGCTGTTTTGTTTAAACTTCGGAGACGTTGCGACTTAAAGCCAGCGCTTCCGGTAAACGACATCATTCACCGCCGTGGTTTGGCATTAGCCACCGCCCTGAAAACTCGCAGCAGGCCGTAGTCATATTTCTCACCCAGCAATTCCCGCGCGCCCACAATGTTGGCCCAACCGGTGCGCTTGAACGCGGCCGCAATTTCCGCCTGCACTTCAGCGCTCATCAGCAGCGCGAGGTCAAAGGTTTCGCCGGACTCAATCGCGGTGGCAAGGTGCCCGTAAATCGTGCCGGCAACGAAACCGCGACTTGTAGCGATCTGCTCCACGGTCTCGCCTGCATGAAAGCGGCGGAGAGTCTCGCGCGCAGATTCACCCACAGACGAACGGGTTGGTAGCGGAGCAATGAACGCATCTTCCGCAAAAATCTGCCGGGCGTTTGTTGCCAAATACGCTTCAATTTCACCGAGGAAAGATGCGCCAAACTCTCGCAATTTCTTTTCGCCCACGCCGCTGATACGGGTGAATTCGCTTTCGCTGGCGGGATAATTTCGCGCCATCTGCCGTAGCGCCACGTCGGAGAAAACGATGTAGGCGGGCACGTCGCGTTCGTCGGCAAGCTTTTTGCGCAGTTCGCGCAGACGCTCGAACAGCGTTTCGTCGCAGGTGATTTCGCCGACATGAGGCTTCTGCGTTTCTGGCGCGGCGACGGGTTTGGTGAGCGTAACCTTGTGACGCTGCTTGAGCATCGCTGCACCGGCACTGGTTAATTCCAGAGTGCTGAATTTCTCCGCCGTCTGCCGGAGTAAGCCAAGGCGGATGAGTTCCCGGCCAATCGCCGCCCATTCGGGGCGGCTGTGTTCCTTGCCAATGCCAAAGGTAGAAAGCTGCGAGTGGTTCCAACTGCGAATTTTTTCCGTATCTGCACCGGTGAGAACTTCAACAACGTGATTGAGGCCAACACCAAAACCGTTTTTCTCTCGGATACGGAAAACGCACGATAAAAATTTTTGAGCGGCGAGTGTGCCGTCGAATGTGGCGCGGGGGGAAAGGCAGTTGTCGCACGCG
This sequence comes from uncultured Verrucomicrobia subdivision 3 bacterium, assembly GCA_903847285.1. The sequence goes on from CAINDH010000215.1 coordinate 4,115, forward strand.
CCGCAGCTATCGGCGGAAAATTCTTCACCAAAATACGCGAGCAGTTCTACCCGGCGGCAGTTCGCGCACTCGGCGTAGTGAACCATCTGCTGCAATTGTTCGCGGGCAACCTGACGTTCGTGCGCGTCGGTTTTTTCTTCGATGAACATCGTTTGCTTCACCGCATCGCCGGGGCTGAAGAGCAACACACAGTCGCCGGGCAAACCGTCGCGACCGGCGCGTCCGGTCTCCTGATAATAGCCCTCGATATTCTTTGGCAGATCGTAATGGACGACGAAGCGGACATTCGGCTTGTTGATGCCCATGCCGAACGCGATGGTTGCGCAAACCACGCGAATGTTGTCGCGCAAAAATAATTCCTGATGCGAGCTGCGCTCCGCCGGCGTGAGCCCGGCATGATACGGCTTGGCTTTCACGCCATCTTCGCTCAACCGCTGCGCCACGCTCTCTGTCGCCTTGCGGGACATGCAATAAACAATGCCGCTTTCCTTCGGGCGCGTGCGAAGAAACGCCAGTAGTTGATCGTAGGGTTTATTTTTGGCGAGAACGCGGTAGGTCAGGTTCGGTCGGTTGAAACTGGCGACATAGCACTTCGGCGCGTGCAGCTTCAGATGCGAAATAATGTCCTCACGCACGCGGCCCGTGGCAGTGGCGGTGAGCGCCATAAAGGGAACCTTTGGAAAATGTTTTCGCAGGTCGGCGATCTGGCGGTATTCGGGGCGGAAGTCGTGGCCCCATTCACTGATGCAATGCGCCTCGTCTATGGCGATGAGCCGGACGTTCCATTTTTGAAGATCGGTCAAAAAACCAGAAAGCATCAGGCGCTCCGGGGCAACGTAGAGCAATTGGAATTCGCCGTTGTGCAATTTACGCAGACGCTCGCGCCCTTCGCCAGCCGCCAGCGATGAGTTCAAAAACGTTGCGGCCACACCCGCGGCTTGGAGAGCGTCCACCTGATCCTTCATCAGCGCAATCAGCGGCGAGACGACGACTGTGAGGCCGTCACGCGTGAGCGCGGGAAGTTGGAAGCACAGCGATTTGCCACCGCCGGTAGGCAGCAAGGCGAACGTATCCCTGCCCGCCAGCGTATCGCGGATGATTTCCTCCTGCAACGGACGAAATGACGTGAAACCAAAGTATTGCTTCAGCAGCGGGAGCAATGGCGGAGCGGCGGATTTCACTTGGACAAAGTAGCGACTTTCGGCAGAAAGCCGCCATCCAAAAATACAGCGCTCTGCCGAAACGCCGCTAAATCATAGGCCGCCGACCTCGGCCTCACTGTGGATGATTTTGCCGCCGGTGCCGAAAGATTTCACGGCATCAATCAAGCGAGCATCCACCGCGTCGCGATGCTGCGAACAGCCGGCGGATTCCAAAATATTTGTCAGTGCGGATGCGGCGGATTCGATTTTCAAATCGTCGAGCGAGCCGTTACTGGGTGCGTCCACAAATGTCGGCGCACCATCGCCCGAGCCGAAATCGGCTTGAACCAACTCACGGCCGTTCAATTTTCCATCCTTGTCCAAGTCCGTGAAATTTCCTTTGCAAAAAACATGGTCTGTCTTGGCGCATTCGCCGACGGCATGTTTGTTGGAATTCGGTCCGGCGATGAAATAGTTTCCGACGACATCCTGAAAATGATCTGCACCAGAATGTCCGCCGACGAGGCCACAGACGCCCCAGTTATACACGACGTTGTTGACGTATTGAATCCTACCTTTCGCCTTGGGATTACGGCTCTGATTGTTGATCCAAAGATTGTGAGTGTAGGTGATGTTGGTCACGGCATCTGAGAGCGAGCCGAAACGTTGCGGGTCAACTCCTTCGCCGATGATGCAGTTCTGAAACGTTATATCGTGGCTGCCTTGCGTGAGGCCGAGACAATCCCAGCGTCCCCACTGGATACTGCAATGGTCAAAAATCATGTCGCTGCCTTTGGAGATGTTCACAGAACATTTACCCTTGTCACCCGCGATGCCTTCGCGGAAACGCAGGTGGCGCACAATAATGTTTTTCTGGCCGCTGAAGGAAACGGAACGACCGTAGAGTGTGATGCCTTCGCCGGGCGCAGTCTGGCCGAGAATGGAAAGATCGCTATTGACGGCGATATTAGATTTCAGCCGGATGATGCCGCCGACATCAAAGACGACAGTGCGGTGCGATTGACTCACCGCGTCACGGAACGAACCTGCCCCGGCATCTTCCAGCGTGGTGACGTGAATGGTTTGCCCGGCGCTACCGCCGCTGGCGAACTTGCCAAAACCTTCCGCACCGGAAAAAGCAAGGGTTTGATTCGTCTGCGCAAACGTCAATTGAGCAGCGATCAGAATGAGAGCGAAGCAAACAGGGGGTTTCATCGTAGAATGGACGGTGACGGCCGGGAGACAGTTACAAACAATCCCGTCGTCTAAACGCAGAGCTTGAATTTTTTCCACAGCAAAATACTTTTACGCTATGCCAATCTATGAATTCCATTGCGAAGCCTGCGCGAACGACAGCGAAATCCTCGTCCGCTCTGCCGACTGGCGCAGCGCAAAATGCCCGCACTGCGGTTCCGCCAAGCTGGACAAGAAATTTTCCACCTTCGCGTCAGCGGGCTCGGAGAAAAACTCACCAACCAAGAAAAAATCCGGCGGCGGGTGCGGCGGAGGATGCAGTTGCCACTGAATTTATCGCGGGCAAATGTCCCGCGCGTTGATCAGTGTGAGATCGGCCACGGCCCAGTCGGTGGCGGTGGTCTTTAATTCTTCCAGCTTCGAGCCACCCGTCGCGACGGCAAGGGTTTTGGCCCCGATAAACTTTCCGCACTTCACGTCGAACGGCGTGTCGCCGATGACAACAACTTCCTGCGGCTGTAAATCTTTCCCCATGACGCGGCGGGCGCGCGCGAACGCAGCGGCAGCAATTTGGTCGCGCTCCTCGTGATCGTCTGCGAATCCGCCAAATTGGAACGTCTCCCATAGGCCAAAGTGACGCAGCTTGATCTCCGCGCCGAGAGGGATGTTGCCGGTGAGCAGGCCAAGCATGGGCGGATTTGGGAGCGCCTGCAGATCCTGGATGAATTTCTGCACGCCCCGGCACATCTCGCCACCGTTGATTTGGAGGATGTGTTCCAGCCAGAAAACGTAATACTCGAAGAACATCTCGAAATGTTCCGGCGTAGCGGTGACGTGGTGGAGGCGGAAAAATTCGCGGACTAGGCTGACGTCCGTGCGCCCGGCGAACTTCATCTTCTCCGTGCCGTGGTGCAGGTTAAAATGTTTCGCGAACGTGCGCGTGAATGCAGCCGTCCCTGCCCCGCCCGTGTGAACGAGCGTGCCGTCAATGTCGAAGAGAACGAGCCGAATCATGCGGCGCGCAAGTTAGCAGAGAAAAATTTCCGGGCGAGAACTTTGATGAAGAATTCAACGTCACCACCGCACTCCCTCAGTGCCAGGCAATCAACACAATCGCAAACAAAGCACACCAGCGCCGTTCGGAAAATCAAACCAACGCTTCCTCTTCCTTGACAGCCTGAGTTTTCAATTCTTCCAGTGAACGGAAGCGGCTGGCAGCGAAACCGGCTTCCACGCCGAGTTTGTTGGTGGGATTGTAGATGCCGGTCAGCAAGATGGACTGCTCCAGCACGCGGCGCATGTCCATGATGAGTTCATCCGCGCGCACGCCCACGCGCACGGCGCGCACGACATAGACGGTGTCCAGCACCGGCAATTGCAAATAGAGTTGTTTGACCGACTCCGGCCACTTGTCATCCACAAGCACAACTTTTTGTCCGATGCTAAACATTTTTAGTAAGGCAGCGGGAACTTGGCCGTCAACGCGCGCACGCGGTCGCGGACTTTGTGCGCTGCGTCCACGTTTTTGACGTCCATTAACACTTCCGAAATCATATCGGCAATGGCGGCCATCTCTGCTTCCTTCATGCCGCGCGTGGTGCAAGCCGGCGTGCCGAGGCGGATGCCACTGGCTTGGAACGGCGAGCGTGTTTCGTTGGGGATCGTGTTCTTGTTGACGGTGATGCCCGCTTCGTCGAGCGCGATCTGCGCGTCTTTACCAGTGACATCTTTGGCGCCTACGTCTACGAGCATCAGGTGATTATCTGTGCCGCCGCTGATAAGGCGGTAGCCATTGCGTGTCATGCCGGCGGCGAGTGCGGCAGCGTTCTTCACGATCTGCTGCTGATAAGATTTAAAGCCTGGCTGCAATGCTTCGTGGAAACAAACGGCTTTACCGGCGATGACGTGTTCCAGCGGGCCGCCCTGAATGCCCGGAAAAACCTGTGAATCAATGGCTTTGGCATATTTTTCCGGGCAAAGAATCAAACCACCGCGCGGGCCCCGCAAGGTCTTGTGCGTTGTGGTCGTGACAAAATCTGCGTGACCGATCGGACTCGGATGGATCCCCGCCGCCACGAGACCGGCGATGTGCGCGATGTCCGCGAGCAACATCGCGCCGACTTCACGGGCGATTTCGCCCATGCGCTGAAAGTCGATAATGCGCGGATACGCGCTTGCGCCAATGGTAATCATCTTTGGCTTGTGCTCGCGCGCCATCGCGGCGATTTGATCGTAATCAATCCGCTCGGTCTGCAAGTTCACGCCGTAGTGAACGATTTCGAAAAATTTACCGGAGAAATTCGCCTTGTTGCCGTGGGTCAGATGGCCACCGTGGCTCAAGTCCATCGTCAACATCTTGTCGCCAGGTTTCAGGAACGCGAAATAGACCGCCATGTTCGCGCCGGAACCGGAATGCGGCTGGACGTTGGCGTGCTCTGCTCCGAAAAGTTTCTTCGCGCGGTCAATCGCGAGTTGCTCAATGGTATCCACGTTTTCGCAGCCACCATACCAGCGTTTCTTCGGATAACCTTCGGCGTATTTGTTCGTCAGCACTGAGCCTTGCGCTTCCATGACGGCGGGGCTGGTAAAATTTTCCGAAGCGATCAACTCAATGTTTTCCTGCTGGCGGATACGTTCGTGTTCGATGGCGACGGCGATTTCCGAATCCACATTCGCGATGCGTAAATTTGCGGGCGCGAACTTCGCATCCATCTTGCGCACGCGACGTTCGTGGCGACCGCCTTCGAACTTCGCGCCGAGGAACGCGTCGAGAATTTTCTTCGCAAGGTCAGGCGACGTGGTTTTGCCGGCGAGGCAGAGCACGTTCGCGTCGTTGTGCTGGCGCGTCATCGCCGCAGTAGCGGCATCGGTGACGAGCGCGGCGCGGATGCCTGCGACCTTGTTTGCCGTGATGCTCACGCCGATGCCAGTGGTGCAGACGAGCAAACCGAGTTCCGCCGTGCCCGCCGCGACGGACTTGGCAACGGCGAGCGCGTAATCGGGATAATCACAGGATTCCTTCGAGTCCGTGCCGTGGTCAGCAATGGTCAAGCCGAGGCTGCGGAGGTGCGTCTTGAGGACTTCTTTGATCTCAAACCCGCCGTGGTCCGCGCCGAGCGCGACGTTGACGGTCGAAGTGTTGGACTGGTTGTCTGATTTTTGCAAAAGGTTGGATTGTTCCATAAATTTTATAAGGGTGACGATGCCTTGTTCGATCTGGTCGCGACATTCCACGTAGACATCATACGGGCTGCCAATGGGATCGCTGATGTCCTTTTCGTAAGGCTCCAGCGTGTCGTCAAATTCGCGCAGCAAAAAAGTTTTTTCCACTGCCGACGGATAAAGCAACAGCACCGTGTCCACATGACTGTGTGTCATCCCGAAAATATAATCAGCCGAGCGCACCATCTCCGCCGTGAGCGCGTTGCTGCGTTGCGCGGAAATGTTCAGGCCCAACTCGCGCATCGCCGTGACCGAGTGATGCGTGGGCGGCTGACCGTCAATCGCGCCGAGGCCGGCGGACAGCACGCGGAATTCACCGCGCCCTTTGATGGCGTGGCGAAAAAGCCCTTCAGCCATCGGACTGCGGCAAACATTGCCCGTGCAGAGAAAGAGAATCGTTTTCATCAAAAACTGAGCGGCTAAAGGTGATTTGCCGGAGGCGAATCGTCAATGCGAATCAGCCGCGCGAGGAGTGCAATATGGCCAGCGCTTTAAGCAGATCCACCGCTCGCGCCAGCGCCGGGTCGCGGATGACCGACTGCGGCGGCGCAGGGCGCGGCGACAACACCTCGTCGCCCGCATCTTCCCCGTCTTTGATTTTACGATGCACCAGTTCCGCCTCCGTCATGTGATCCACGAACGGCAGCAGTTCATTTTTGACGGCGGTGGCGAGCGGAGCGTTGGTGGTCGCGGCGGCAAACGGATTCTCTAGAAATTTTTTCTCATCTGCCGAGCTGGTGTCCACCGTGATGTCCGGAGAAAATTTCCCTAACCGGTTGGTGCTGCCGATGACCACCGCCAGTTTCTCTCCGCGCAAACGCACCGCCAGTTCCAGCGCTCCGCCGCGCGTCTGGCTGTTCACCAAAATCACCAGCGGAGATTTTTTGGCGGTAAAAACCTGTTCCGCCGTTGCCGCCGCTGCCACATCGCCATCCGCAAAACGCAAATCTAAAACCGTTCCCGCCACCTTGTTGGTGGGCTGGAGCGACTGAAACTGACTGGGAAATTTGTCCGTGAGTTGCGCCACGCGGATGCACAGCACCCTGCCCTCAAAAACCGACGCCGACATCGCCACCTCAGCGGCGGCGAGCCGGAGATTGAATGCCAGCAGCACCATCAGAAAATAAACATATCGCTTCATGCGCCGGAAAAATGCGGGACGCCAACGTGAAAGTAAAGGTGCTAGCGCGCGGCCCAAAATCAGGAGGATCACCATGCTTGGCGGATCAAGCCTCCGTCTTGCGTAAAATAATTTGTCGGATTCCTGCCCCCAGCGACGATATGCTTCTGAAAATGAGCGAATCCGCCGTCACCGACGATCTCGAACTGCTCCGGCAATTCACCCGCGACCATTCGCAGGCCGCCTTCACCGCGCTCGTCCATCGCCATGTGAACCTCGTCTATTCCGCCGCACTCCGGCAAGTCCGCTCGCCGCAACTCGCCGAAGATGTCACCCAATCTACCTTTGCTGATCTCGCCCGCAATGCCGCCAAGTTGACGAATGCTCCCGAACCCGCGCCGGTTTTAGCCGCGTGGCTGTATCAAGTCGCCCGGCATACCGCCGTGGATGTCATCCGCAAAGAATCCCGCCGTCAGTTGCGCGAACAGATCGCCGTGGAGATGAATGCCATGAACGCCACCGAAGCCAGTTGGACCGAAATTGAACCGCTCCTCGACGAAGCCGTGGCCGCGCTGGACGAAACCGATCGCGCCGCCGTGCTGCTCCGCTATTTCGAGAACGAATCCCTCCGCGCCGTCGGCCAGCAACTCGGCGTGAGCGACGACGCCGCGCAAAAGCGCGTGAGCCGCGCGGTGGAACGATTGCGGGAATTCTTCGCCAAACGCGGCGTCAGCGTAGGCGCAGGCGGATTGGTCGTCGTCATCTCGGCCAACGCCGTGCAAGCCGCGCCCGTCGGCCTAGCCGTCACCATTTCTGCCGCCGCGCTTGCGGGCACGGCGGTCACTACTTCAACCCTCATTGCCGCCACCACCAAATCCATTGCCATGACCACACTCCAAAAAACTCTCGTCACCGCCACCGTGGCCGTGCTGGCGGGCGCAGGCATTTACGAAGCCCGCCAAGCCGCGCAACTCCGCGACCAAGTCCAG
>CAINDH010000216.1 GCA_903847285.1 uncultured Verrucomicrobia subdivision 3 bacterium
CGGAACAGGTAGAAGTCCTGGTAACGCGTCCGGTGGAAAACGCCATGAACGGCGCGGTGAATCTGGAAGCGGTGCGCTCGGAATCCATCCAAGGTTTGTCCGTGGTCACCGCCGTGTTCAAGGATGGCACGGATATTTTTCGCGCGCGGCAGATGTTGTCAGAACGGCTCTCGCAGCTCACGAGCGAACTGCCGGCGGGCGTGGGCGCGCCAAAAATGGAACCGCTCACGTCGTCCACGATGGACTTGCTCAAGCTCGGGTTGACTTCAGAAAAACTATCGGCGGCGGAACTTCGCAGCTTTGCGGACTGGACGGTGCGGCCGCGGTTGCTTTCGGTTCCTGGAGTGGCGGCCACAAAAGTTTTTGGCGGCGAAGTGCGGGAGCTGCAAATTCAATTTGATTCGCAGCGGTTGAAAGTTTTCAACGTGACGGTGACTGACGTGGCCAATGCCGCGCGGGCGGCAACAGGCGTGCGCGGCGCGGGCTTCATCGAGACGGACGCACAGCGGTTGCCGCTACAAACGGAAGGCCAGGTATTCACCGCCGCGCAGCTAGGCGAGGTAGTCGTAGCCCAGCATGATGGACGCAGCGTGCGGCTGCGCGATGTGGCGACGGTGATTGAAGGCAGTGCGCCCAAGTCGGGTGATGCGCTCATCAATGGCAAGGCCGGCATCTTGATGACGACGACCAGCCAGTTTGGCGCGAACACGATGGAAGTGACGAGGGCTGTGGAAGCCGCGCTGGAAGATTTGCGTCCGACGTTCGACAAGCTGGGCGTGAATTACATTCCCGGCCTGCATCGCCCGGCGACGTTCATTCAGCACGCGATTGCCAACATGAAGTCATCGCTCTTGCTCGGCGCCGTGTTGGTGACGGTGGTGTTGTTCCTGTTCCTGCTGGATTTCCGCACCGTGCTGATTTCGTTTTTGTCCATCCCGCTGTCGCTGCTGGCGGCCATCGTTGTGCTGGATCATTTCGGTGTAACGCTGAATACGCTCACGCTGGGCGGCCTCGCGGTGGCGGTCGGGGTGGTGGTGGATGACGCGATCATTGACGTGGAAAATATTTTGCGACGGCTGCGGGAAAATCAAACCTTTGCAACGCCCAAACCGCTGCTGCAAGTGGTGCTGTCAGCATCGCTCGAAGTCCGCAGCGCGGTGGTGTATGCCACGTTCATCGTGGCGCTCGTGTTCCTCCCGGTGCTGACGATGACGGGTTTGCAGGGGAAGTTTTTCGCGCCGCTCGGCGTGGCTTTCATCCTCGCGATTCTGGCGTCGCTCGCCGTCGCGCTCACGGTCACGCCTGCACTGTGCATGGCGTTTCTTTCACGCTCGGAACCGCACGCGGAGCCGAATTATCTGCGTCGTTTAAAATCGTTTCATCGCGGCCTGCTCGAGAAAATCAGCGCGCGGTCCGGGTTGTTGATGGGCGCGGCGGTGGTGCTGGTTATCGCGGCGGTGGCGACACTGCCGTTTTTTGGCGGGGAATTTTTGCCGGAGTTTCGCGAAGGCCATTTTGTCTGCCATGTGCAGATGATTCCCGGAACGTCATTGCCAGAGATGCGGCGTCTCGGCGCACGCATCTCTCAGGCGGTATTGGCAAACCCGGCGATTCAGACTGTCGGCCATCAGATCGGTCGCGCGGAACTTGGAGAAGATGCTTGGGGGCCGAACAAATC
>CAINDH010000217.1 GCA_903847285.1 uncultured Verrucomicrobia subdivision 3 bacterium
CTGTTGGTTTGGTGGCACTGTTTTTATCGGTTGTTTTTTTGCGGAAGGCATTTTAGCGTTACAAAAAAGACCGCGATGAAGAGGTCTAATATGGAGATAAGCCACAGTCGTTAGCCATTCGTCTCACCAAACTTCCTTTTCACGCCCGCCGGTTTCTGATTCCCTTCGCCCGCATGAATTCCGCCCCGCAACTCCGCACGCTGCTCGTCCTCGGACGCGTGTCGAACTTGCCGACCGTCTGGTCGAACTGCCTCGCGGGTTGGTGGCTCGGCGGCGGCGGAAATTATTGGAAGCTGCCGTTTCTCTTCCTCGGCATCAGCCTGCTCTACACCGGCGGGATGTTTTTGAACGACGCTTTCGACGAGGAGTTCGACCGCCAACGCCGCGCGGAACGCCCGATTCCTTCCGGGAAAATTTCCGCGTCGCTCGTCTGGCGCTTTGGCTTCGGCCAGCTTGCGCTCGGAATTCTCCTGCTGCTGGTCTGCGGAAAAATCGCCGCCGTTTGCGCCGCGCTGCTGGCGCTGACGATTTTGCTCTACGACTTCACGCACAAGTTTTTCAACGCGTCGCCGTGGCTGATGGGCGCGTGCCGATTCTGGGTCTATGTCATCGCGGGCGCAACGGGCACAGCGGGACTGAATGGCTTCCCGATTTTCGGCGGCGTGGCGCTGGCGTTTTACGTCGTGGGCTTGAGCTATGTCGCGCGGCGGGAAAGTTTTCGGGGCAAAATTCCGCTGCTGCCGCTGGTGCTGCAGGCCGCGCCGATCGTCATGGCCATGCTCCTGAACGTGGGTGATTTCCGGCGCGATGCGATGTTGATTTCAGTCGTGCTGCTGCTCTGGCTCGCGCGCTGTCTGCGGACCATTTTATTCGGTGGCGACGTAAATGCAGGCTGGATGGTCACAAATCTGTTAGCTGGAATTTGCCTCGTGGACTGGCTGGCGGTCGCGCCGATTCTTCAGCACCTGACAAGCGCGCTGGTTTTTCTGGCGCTTTTCGGTTTAACGAAATGGTTTCAAAAATTTATCCCGGCGACTTGAATGGCGGCGCAGCAGCGCCGCCTTGCCATCAAAGTTGTTAGGGCAGAGCTGCCACTCTGCCCCATAGGTTCCAAAGCCGCACTTGAACAGTAACGCCTACCCAGATAAGATGAACGTTCGCTATGAGCGCTGAAGCACCCGCAAAATTGACCCACAACGAAGAAATTAAAGCCGCGATTCCGACGCTGGCCGGCACATTGGCCGCCACGTTTAACGATCCGGCGAACGATCATTTTTCAGACGACGACAACCAGTTCTTGAAATTTCACGGTTCGTATCAACAGGATGACCGCGACCTGCGCAAGACTGGCAAGAAATACATCATGATGATTCGCGGGCGCATCCCCGGCGGCGTCATGACGGCCAAACAATATGGCGTGTTTGATTCGCTCGCCACGCAATATGGTAACAACACCCTGCGCATCACCACGCGCCAGAGCATCCAGTTCCACGGCGTCGTGATGGCCGGTCTGCAACCGCTCGTCAAAAAGATCAATGAGTGCCTGCTCTCCACGCTCGCAGCTTGTGGCGATGTAAACCGCAACGTCATGGCCTCGCCCACGCCGGCTTACACCAAGGCGCGCGAACAGGTCATGGCCGACGCGCACAAGGTTGCCATGGCGCTCGCGCCGGTGACCAAGGCGTATCACTCCATCTGGATTGACGGCGTGCAACTCGACAATGAGACGGCGGAAAATAAAAACTTCGTGGACCCGCTCTACGGCCAGACTTATCTACCGCGGAAATTCAAGATCGCTTTTGCCATTCCGCCAGTGAATGACATGGACATCTTCACGAACTGCCTTGGCTTCATCGCCGTGGTGGAGAATGACCAACTCATTGGCTACAACCTTTGCGTTGGAGGCGGCATGGGTCGCAGCCACGGCAATAATGCAACGTATGCCCGCCTTGCAGATGTCGCCGGATTTTTCACACCAGACAAACTCGTGGACGTGGCGAAGGCCGTGTTGACGATTCACCGCGACTTCGGCGATCGCACCGACCGCAAGCATGCGCGTTTGAAATACGTCGTTGCCGAGCGCGGCGTTCCATTCATTCAAGCGGAAGTCAACAAGCGCGCCGGCATTACGCTCGCGCCAAATAAAGCATATTCCTTCACCACCACGAGCGACTTGCTCGGCTGGCGCAAGGCGGTTGATGGAAGCTGGTTTTGCGGATTGTTCGTCTCGATGGGTCGAGTGAAAGATGTCGGTGGTTTCAAAATGAAAACCGGTTTGCGCCACGTCGCGGATTCATTTCCGAATGTGGAATTCCGCCTGACCGGAAATCAAAACCTCATTCTCGCGAACGTGTCGGACGCGGACAAGGCCGCCATCAACACGCTGCTTGCCGCTTACGGCGTGAAGACGGAAAACCAGACAACAGTGATGCACGCCGCTTCCATGGCGTGCCCGTCGCTCCCGACGTGCGGTCTCGGCCTCGCTGAATCAGAACGCGCACTGCCTGGCATGGTGGAGCGCCTCGAAAAACTTCTGGCGGAAGTCGGATTACCCGGCGAAGAGATCATCATCCGCTCGACCGGCTGCCCGAACGGCTGCGCGCGGCCTTACATGGCTGAAATTGCGTTCGTCGGCAAAGCGCCTGGCCGTTATCAAGTCTGGCTTGGCGGCGATGTTTCCGGCACGCGTTTGAATAAGGTTTGGAAAGACGTCGTCAAGGAACCCGAGTTAGAAAATGAATTCCGCCCCGTGTTCACGCGCTTCGCGAAGGAGCGGAACGCAGGTGAACGCTTTGGCGATTGGAGCCAGCGCGTATTGTTGAAGGAGCTAGCCACAGCCAATTGATTTTAAGACATGACTCCTGAAAAAATTGCGCAGGCTAACGCCGAGTTGCGTTCCAAATCACCGTTGGAAATCGTGAAGTGGGCCATTGCACAGGCAAATGGCCGCGCCATTGTCTCCACGAATTATCGGCCTTACGAGGCGGCTATTCTCCACCTCGTCACGCAGGTGCAGCCGGAAATTCCGGTGTTGTGGGTTGACCATGGCTACAATCGACCGGCGACTTACAAGCACGCCGAGCAGGTGAAAAAATTGCTGGGGCTGAATATCAAGTCGTTCATTCCAAAAATGACCGCCGCGCATTACGACGCAGCCTTCGGGGGCATGCCAGAACCCACGCCGGAAAACGAAGAGCGCATCAAGGCGTTCAGCACAGCGATGAAACTAGAGCCCTTCCAACGCGGCATGAAGGAGCTTGCACCGACCGTCTGGCTCACCGCGTTGCGCAAGGTGCAGAATCCGAATCGCGCGGAACTCGACATCGTGAGCGAGGATAAGAATTTTAATTCACTGAAAGTCAGTCCGCTCTTTTACTGGAGCGATGCAGACATGGAAAACTATTTGAAGCAGCACAGTCTGCCGAATGAGTGGGATTATTTTGATCCCGCCAAGGCTGACGACAAGCGCGAGTGCGGGTTGCACGCAAGCTGGGGCGGCAAGGCTGTGGCAAAAACTTAATTTCGCCGTGGATGGAGCACGGATGGAACACAGATAAGAATTTTCTTCCGTGTTCAATCAGTGTTTAATCTGCGGCTCTTGATTCATGAGCAGTTACCATTTAGACCATTTGCAGTATCTCGAAACGGAAGCGATTCACGTCATGCGCGAGGTCGCGGCTGAATTTGAACGCCCCGCCCTGCTCTTCTCCGGCGGCAAAGATTCCATCTGCTTGTTGCGCCTCGCGGAAAAAGCATTCCGTCCGTCGGACATCCCAATGCCGTTTCTGAATGTCGAGACCGGCCACGAATTTCCTGAGCTTCTCGAATTCCGCGACCGCCGCGCGAAGGAGCTTGGCGCGAAGCTCATCGTCCGCACCGTGGAGAAGCCATTGCCAAAGGCCATGCGCATCCCGCACCGGGAGAAATCAGCCGGAACAAATTGCAGATTCCAGTGCTGCTCGGCGCGATTGAGGAATTTCAATTCGACTGTGCCATCGGCGGCGCGCGACGCGACGAAGAAAAAGCCCGCGCCAAGGAACGCTTCTTCAGCTTCCGCGATTCATTCGGCCAGTGGGATCCGAAAAATCAGCGTCCCGAAATCTGGAATCTCTACAACGCTCGCGTGAATCCCGGCGAAAACATGCGCGTGTTCCCGCTTTCCAACTGGACCGAGATGGACGTTTGGGAATACATCAAAAATGAAAAGCTCGAAGTGCCGAACCTTTATTTCAGCCACGAGCGAGATTGTTTTTGGCGTGGTGGACAGTGGTTGCCCGTGCCGCCTCCGCACACGGATTCAACCAAACCCGACCCCTTTGCGGGTGCGCGTCCAAAGCCGAATGAGCCCATTAAGAAAATGATTGTCCGCGTGCGCACGATTGCGGACATGATCAGCACCGGCATGATTGAATCGAAGACGGACACGATTGACGACATCATCGCCGAAGTCGCCGCCGCACGCGTGACCGAACGCGGCACCCGCGCCGACGACAAGACCAGCGAAGCCGCGATGGAAGACCGCAAGAAAGCAGGTTATTTTTGATATGTCAGGACACACCCATCCGATAGAACTTTTGCGCTTCAACACTTGCGGCAGTGTTGATGACGGCAAGTCCACGCTCATCGGCCGTTTGCTTTACGATTCCAAGTCGCTGATGGAAGACCAGATTGAGGCGATGGAAAAATCCGCTGCCATCACCGGCGGCGGCCAGATCAATCTCGCCAACCTGACCGATGGCCTCCGCGCCGAACGCGAGCAAGGCATCACGATTGACGTGGCGTATCGCTACTTCGCCACGCCGAAACGCAAGTTCATCGTCGCCGACACGCCCGGCCATGTGCAATACACGCGCAACATGGTCAC